>CAYNEX010000180.1:0-4558 GCA_964396335.1 uncultured Steroidobacteraceae bacterium
CGATGCTCGACCGCGTCAAGCACGAGACCGCGTCGCTGCTGTCGCGGGTCGAGGGGCGTGACCAGGCGCAGATCGAGCGCGAAGAGGCCGAGCATCGCGAGCGGCTGATGCGCGCGCTGCAGGCGCAGCATGCGGAGGCCTCGGCGCTGCAGGCCGCGGCCGAAGCGCAGGCTGCCGCGCAGCAGCCGGGCGCCGGATCCTTCGGTGCCCAGATGGCGCCGTCGGCGGAGCAGCCCTATGTGCGCGGTGACCGCAAGGTCGGCCGCAACGACCCCTGCCCCTGCGGCTCCGGGAAGAAATTCAAGCAGTGCCACGGCAGCCTGTCCGCGTAGTTGCCGCGGCGCTGGCGCGCCGGGGACCTGACGGTCCAGAGCTGCTGATTGCGCAGCGGCCCGCGGGCAAGTGGCGGGCCGGCTGCTGGGAATTCCCCGGCGGCAAGATCGAGGCGGGCGAATCGCCGGAAGATGCCCTGCGCCGCGAGGTGCAGGAGGAGCTGGGCGTGCTGGCCGAGGGCCTCGTCGAACTGGGCGCCTTTCCGCACCAGTATCCCGAGCGTTACGTGGAGATCCTGCTGTGGCTGGTGACCGGCTTCAGCGGCGAGCCGCAGGGCCTGGATGGCCAGGCGCTGCGCTGGGTGCGCCCGGAGATGCTGGATGACTGCGGCCTGCTCGAGGCCGACCTGCCGATGATCGGTCCACTGCGGGCCGCATTGCAGGGGGTTACACTAGGTCCATGAGTACCGAACAACCCCAGCTTCCGGACATCCGCTTCGACACCTCCAACCTGTACCAGGAGGATGTCTTCACCGACCGCGCCGCCGGCACCATCCGCCGCCTGCGTCCGGTGAAGGTCGACGGTGAACCCGATGACTCGCGGCCCGTGCTGTTCAGCGGCCAGACCCAGCTCCTGACCCCGGGCGGCGTGCTGCCGCTGGGTTTCGAGATCGAGGCGGCGAACCTGGAAGAGGCCATCAACAAGTTCCCGCAGGCCGTGCAGGATGCGCTGAACCAGGCCATCGAAGAGGCGCGCGAATATCGCCGCGAGGCGCAGTCGCGCATCGTCGTGCCGGAAGCCGGTGCGATGGGTGGCCTCACGCCGCCGGGCGGCGGGCGCATCAAGCTCTAGGAATCGTGCCGGGGCGGCATCAGCGCCCCGCCTTCCAGTTCATCGACGGGTTCGCCCGGGACCTTGCGTTCCTCGGCGAACCACGCCCCCAGGTCCACCATCCTGCAGCGTTCGCTGCAGAAGGGCCGGAAGGGGAATTCATCCGTCCAGGTGACCGGCCGCTGGCAGGTCGGGCACTGGACCGTCGGCGCAGCCATCAGCAGGTGATGAGCGTGAAGGCGACGTCCTCGTCGGTCTGCGTGGGCCGCGTGGCGAGGCCGTTCCAGCGCAGGAAGCGCACGATGCAGCGGTGGTGGCTGGCGCTGATCTCCGGATAGAGGTCGGAGTCGTGCGGCAGCACGATGCGCACCAGCTGGATGGGGGTTTCGCGGTCGAAGTTCATCGCGAAGTTGCCCGAGGGGGCGACTTCCTTGCGGGCGCGGCCGTTCTGGCGCGTCAGCCACAGCACCTCGGCCACGGCATCGCACAGCGGACGCAGCAGCGCCAGCCATTCGTTGAAGGCCTGGGTGCGGCTGGCCGCGTCCTGGTTCAGCCAGAAGAAGTAGTCGGGCAGGTCGAACTCGCAGGTGCCGCCCGGGATGTTGCTGCGATGCTTGATGGCATTCAGGAACTCCGAGTCGCGCAGCGGCTGCAGGTAGGCACTGCCGGCGGCAGACAGCGCCGTGCGCAGTCGCGTCAGGTTGTTCACCAGCGCGCGCAGGCGGCCGGCATCGACGCCGGGACGGGTGGCGAACAGCTCGAGCTGCGTCAGGTGGCGCTCGATTTCCTTCAGCACATCGGCGCGCACGTCGCCGCGGCCGACGATGGCCAGGATATCGATGAGACTGGCCACGGCCGCGCGGCTGCCCCACTGGCTGGCCTTCTCGTTGTGGTAGAGCGCCTGGTTGTAGAGGTAGTCCAGGCGCAGGAAGGTGCGCATCCGCTCGTTGAGCGGCTGCTCGTAGGTCAGCGGGGCCGCGACGCCGGCTGCGGCGTCGGGCCGCTCTGCGACGGCCTGGTGCTGGGTCATCGCCCTATTTTGCATAAACACGGGGCGGACCGCACTGTCGCCATGCCGCGACCGGGGCAGTTTTTTTCAGCTGCCGGCGGGGGTGGCGGAGAGAGACAGGTATTTCCGGTGCAGGGCCTCGACCTGCGGGGCGAGGTTTGCGACTTCACCATCGTTGTCGATGATGTCGTGGGCAATGGCGCGGCGTGCCTCGCGCGAGGCCTGCGCGGCCAGCATGCGCGCGGCGGATTCAGGCGTGGTGCCATCGCGCAGCATCAGGCGGGCATGCTGGGTCTCGGGCGTTGCGTCGACCAGCAGCACGCGGTCGTAATCGCCGGCGGTGCCGGTCTCGACCAGCAGCGGAATGGCGATGAGCTGGTAAGGGCCGCCGAGGGTGGCGCAACGACGCGCGACTTCCGTACGGATGGCCGGATGCATGATGCCTTCCAGGTCGCGGCGGGCCTTGTCGTCTGCGAAGACGATGCGTCGCAGGGCGGCGCGGTCGAGCGTGCCATCGGCGTTCAGCACTTCACGGCCGAAGCGTTCGACGATGGCGTCGAGGGTCGGCGAGGGCGGGGCGACCACATCACGCGCGACCTGGTCGGTGTCGATCAGCTTCGCACCCAGCGCGGCGAACAGCGTGGCCACGGTGCTCTTGCCGCTGGCGATGCCACCGGTGAGTGCAATGCGTGGCACCGGCCGCGAGCGGGCGGGCCGACTCGATGACATGGGTGTGCTCCTTGAAGCGCGTCAGCGCGGAGCGTACTGGCCGAGGTAGGCGTCTACAAGTTCGGGGCCGAACATCAGCATCAGCCAGCCGGCCGCCGCCAGATAGGGGCCGAAGGCCATCGGCACGCCCTTGTCGCGCGCCTTCAGCACGATGGCGGCGGTGCCGACCACCGCGCCGACACCGGCCGCACCGATCAGGATGGGCAGCAGCATCTGCCAGCCCAGCCACGCGCCGAGCGCGGCCAGCAGCTTGAAGTCGCCATAACCCATGCCTTCCTTGCCGGTGATCAGGCGGAAGAGATGGAACATGCACCACAGTGACAGGTAGCCGGCGATGGCGCCGATGACCGCGGAGCGCAGGTCGACGGGCAGGGGCGCATCGGTGGTGGCGGGAAGCAGCAGTGCGACCAGCAGGCCGAGCCACAGCAGCGGCAGTGTCATCGAGTCGGGCAGCAGCTGCGTGTCGATGTCGATGAAGGCGAGCGCGATGAGGAACCAGGTGAGCACCAGCGCCGCGGCGGTGGTCCAGGTGAAGCCGAACTTGATGGCCACGGCCATCGACAGCAGTGCGGTGAACAGTTCGACGATGGGGTAGCGCGCGCTGATGCGATTGCCGCAGTTGGCGCAGCGGCCCTTCAGCAGCAGCCAGCTGATCACCGGGATGTTCTGGTGGGCGCGGATCGGGGCCTTGCAGCCGGGGCAGGCCGAGCGGGGGACGACCAGGTTGTAAGGAGGTTCTTCGGGCGGTTCCTTGCCGTCGAGGGACAGGCATTCGCGGCGCCACGTGCGTTCGAGCATCACCGGGACGCGGTGGATGACGACGTTCAGGAAGCTGCCGACGAGCAGGCCGAGGATGAAGATCACTGCCGCGAAGAGCGGCAGTGAGGTGGAGAGGAGGTGGGTCACGCGGGCGGGCGGGGGCGCTGGGTTAGACCACCGAACCCAGCTTGAAGATCGGCAGGTACATGGCCACGACCAGGCCGCCGACGAGGATGCCCAGGATCGCCATGATCAGCGGTTCGAGCAGGCTCGACATGGAGTCGACGGCGTTGTCGACTTCTTCTTCGTAGAAGGTGGCGACCTTGCCGGACATTTCGTCGAGGGCACCTGATTCTTCGCCGACCGCGATCATCTGCACAACCATGTTGGGGAACAGATCGGTGTTCTCCATCGCGCGCTGCAGGCGCGTGCCGGTCGCGACCTCGTCGCGCATCGCCAAGGTTGCATCCTCATACACAATGTTTCCGGTGGCTCCGGCCACGGATTCCATTGCTTCGACGAGCGGAACGCCGGCCGCAAACATCGTGGAAAGCGTACGCGCGAAGCGCGCCACGGCGGATTTGTGCATGATCGGCCCGATGACCGGCAATCTGAGCATCAATCGATCCAGCGCTTCGCGGAACTTCCGCGACCGCTTCTTGAAGTATGAGAAGGTGATGACTGCCGCCGCGACGATGGCCGCAAGGAACAGTCCCTTGGTCTGCACGAACTTCGACAGGTTGATGACCATCTGTGTGAACACGGGCAGGTCGGCGCCGAAGCCCTTGAACAGGTCTTCGAACTGCGGGATCACGAAGATCAGCAGCACCACCGTGACGATGACGGCAACCGCCAGGACCGCCGCGGGGTAGAACAGCGCCTTCTTGATCTTGGCCTTCAGAGCCTCGGTTTTTTCCTTGTAGGTGGCGATCTTGTCCAGCAGCGTCTCGAGCGCGC
>CAYNEX010000181.1:0-4554 GCA_964396335.1 uncultured Steroidobacteraceae bacterium
CCTGCCTGTTGCTGTTCGCCACCGTCGCCTCCGCCCAGGAAGCGATGCCGGCCGATGACGCATCCGTTGCAGTCGAACCGGCGGCCCTTCCCGCGGCCCTGCCGCAATCATTCGATGCCCTGCTCGCTGCGCTGCCCGAGGCCAGCCTGTCCGAGAAGGGCCTGATCATCAGCGCATTGGCTGCCGAGGGCAGCCCGGCCGCGCAGCGCACGCTGCGCGCCCTGATGCGCGGACTGCTCTACGTGCGCAATGAGGATCGCCGCATCATCTCGGTTGAAGCCGAGACCGACCCGCTGCGACCCACCGACGTCACCACCGAAGAGGAACTGGATGCGGCGCCCGCCAGCCAGTTCTCGCGCATCACCTTGAACAACCAGTTGCGCCGCGCATTGCGCAGCACGGTCGCAACGCTGGATCTGGCCAGCGAAGACGTTTCGATCCGCCTCGCCGCCGTGAAGGAAATGCTGCGTACGATGGACGAACCCTCGGCCGAGCTGCTGCGCAAGGCGCACGGCACCGAGACCGATCCGGCCGTGCTGCGCGAGATGGACATCGCCCTGGCGCTGGTGGATGCCGGCAGCCCCGACGCCACGCAGCGCCTGGCCGCCGTGAAGACCCTGCACGGCAGCCTGCATCCGGAGGTCTACAACCGCCTCACCTTGCTGGTCGAACCCGGCGAGGACGGCAAGCCGGCCGAAACCGACCAGGCCGTGCTCGACGCAGCCCGCGCCGCGATGCGCGACATCGAGGGTTCGCGCCGCTTCTTCAGCACCATCGAGACGCTGTTCTTCGGCCTGTCGCTGGGGTCGGTGCTGGTGCTGGCCGGCATCGGACTGGCCATCACCTTCGGTGTGATGGGCGTGATCAACATGGCGCATGGCGAGCTGATGATGATCGGCGCCTACAGTGTCTATGTGGTGCAGCAGCTGCTGCCCAACGCCATCGGCAGTTCGCTGCTGATCTCCATTCCCGTCGCCTTCATCGTCGCAGGCCTTGTCGGTGTGCTGATCGAGCGCGGCGTGGTGCGTTTCCTCTACGGCCGGCCGCTGGAAACGCTGCTGGCCACCTTCGGCATCAGCCTGATCCTGCAGCAGCTGGTGCGTGACGTGTTCAGTCCCAACAACCGTCCGGTGCAGACGCCGGAGTGGATGGCCGGTTCCTGGCAGGTCAACGAGGTACTGTCGATCACCTGGTCACGCATCTACATCATCGTGTTCGCCGCGCTGGTGTTCATCGCCCTGCTGCTGGTGCTCAAGCGCACGCGCCTGGGCCTGCACGTGCGCGCCGTGGCGCAGAACCGCGCCATGGCACGCGCCATGGGCATCCGCACCGACTGGGTGGATGCGATGACCTTCGGCCTCGGCGCCGGCATCGCCGGCGTGGCCGGGGTGGCCCTCTCGCAGCTCACCAACGTGGGACCCAACCTGGGACAGAGCTACATCGTGGATTCCTTCATGGTCGTGGTGTTCGGTGGCGTCGGAAACCTGTGGGGCACGCTGATCAGCGGCCTGTCCCTGGGCGTCGTCAACAAGCTGCTGGAGCCCTTCGCCGGCGCCGTGCTCGGCAAGGTGCTGGTGCTGGTAGCGCTGATCCTGTTCATCCAGAGGCGGCCGCGGGGACTGTTCCCGCAGAAGGGCCGCGCGGCGGAGGGCTGATGCCGGCGTCGATTCCATCCCTGCTGCCGGCCTGGCTGCGCAGCGACCGCGGCGGGCAGGTGCTGCTGATCCTGCTGCTGATCACCGCCATCGTGGTGCCGGTGCTGCACCTTGGCGTACCGGCCGATTCGCCGCTGCACCTGTCCAGCTATGCGGTGACTCTGATCGGCAAGTACCTCTGCTACGCGCTGCTGGCGCTGGCGGTGGACCTGGTGTGGGGCTTCTGCGGCATCCTGTCGCTGGGCCATGCGGCCTTCTTCGCCCTCGGCGGATATGCCATGGGCATGTACCTGATGCGCCAGATCGGCACGCGCGGCGTGTACGGCCATCCGGTGCTGCCGGACTTCATGGTGTTCCTGAACTGGACCGAGCTGCCCTGGTTCTGGCATGGCTTCGACCAGTTCTGGTTCGCGATGCTGATGGTGATGCTGGTACCGGGCCTGCTGGCGCTGGTATTCGGCTGGTTCGCCTTCCGCTCGCGCGTCACCGGCGTGTACCTGTCGATCATCACCCAGGCGATGACCTTCGCGCTGATGCTGGCCTTCTTCCGCAACGACATGGGCTTCGGCGGCAACAACGGCTTCACCGACTTCAAGGACATCCTGGGCTTCAGCCTGCAGCGACCCACGACCCGCATCGTGCTGCTGGTGGCCAGCGTGGTGGCCCTGGCCATCGGTTACCTGCTTTGCCGCTGGGTGGTGAGCTCGCGCACCGGTCGGGTGGTGCGCGCCATCCGTGACGCGGAGAGCCGCACGCGCTTCATCGGCTATCGCGTCGAGTCCTACAAGTTGTGGGTGTTCGTGTTCTCTGCCGTGCTGGCCGGCATCGCCGGTGCGCTGTACGTGCCGCAGGTAGGCATCATCAACCCCAGCGAGTTCTCGCCGATCAACTCCATCGAGGTGGTGATCTGGGTCGCCATCGGCGGGCGCGGCACGCTGTATGGCGCCATCGCCGGCGCGGTGCTGGTCAACTATGCCAAGACCTGGTTCACCACCGCCCTGCCCTCGGCCTGGCTGTACCTGCTCGGTGCCCTGTTTGTGCTGACCACGCTGCTGCTGCCCGATGGCGTGACCGGCATGCTGAATGTCCGCCGCCGCGCGGCCCCCACGAAGCGCAGCGCCTGATGGAAGTCCCCGGTTCCCGCAATCTGCCGCCCCGCCCGGAGCGGATGTTTCCCGCAGTGACCCCGGCCGTGCGCATGGCCGAGTCGCTGACCCGCCTCACCGGTCGCTCCCGCAGCAGCAGCCCGCCGCCGCGCACCGGCGCCCTGCTCACCGGCGATCCGGCCGAAGCCGGCCCGGATGCCTCGCGCGGCGTGATCCTCTACCTTGAGGACCTGACGGTCTCCTTCGATGGCTTCAAGGCGCTCAACGCCCTGACCTTGTATGTGGCCACCGGCGAACTGCGCTGCATCATCGGCCCGAACGGCGCCGGCAAGACCACGATGATGGACGTGATCACCGGCAAGACGCGACCCGACCATGGTTCGGCCTGGTTCGGCCAGACGCTGGACCTGCTGACGCTGACCGAGCCGGAAATCGCCGAGGCCGGCATCGGCCGCAAGTTCCAGAAGCCCACCGTGTTCGAGAAGCACAGCGCCTTCGAGAACCTCGAGTTGGCGCTGGCCGGCAGCCGTTCGGTGTGGCGCAACCTGGTGGCGAAGCTGAACAGCGAACAGCGCGACCGCATCAGCGAGGTGCTGCGCCTGATCGGCCTCGCCGCCGAAGCCGACCGTCCCGCCGGCGTGCTCTCGCACGGCCAGAAGCAGTGGCTGGAGATCGGCATGCTGCTGATGCAGAACCCGCGCCTGCTGCTGGTCGATGAACCGGTGGCCGGCATGACGCCGCAGGAAGTCGAGCGCACCGCCGAGCTGCTGGTGTCGCTGTCCGGCGCGCATTCGGTGGTGGTGGTCGAACACGACATGGAATTCGTGCGCCGCATCGCCCGCAAGGTCACGGTGCTGCACCAGGGCAGCGTGCTGGCCGAAGGCACCATGGACGAGGTGCAGGCCAATCCCAAGGTCGTCGAAGTCTACCTGGGCGAGTCATGATCGAGATCAGCGGCCTCAACCAGTTCTACGGCGGCAGCCACATCCTCTGGGACGTGGACCTGTCCGTGCCTGCCGGCTCCTGCACGGTGCTGATGGGTCGAAACGGCATGGGCAAGACCACCCTGCTGCGCTGCCTGATGGGCCTCACGCCTGTCGCCAGCGGCACCATCCGCTGCGGCGATGTCGACCTCACGAAGGAGCCGGCCACGCGTCGCGCGCGGATCGGCATCGGTTACGTGCCACAGGGGCGCGAGATCTTCTCGCAGCTCACCGTCGAGGAGAACCTGCGCACCGGCCTCGCCGCCCGCCCGGACGGCCGCCGCGACATCCCCGAGGAGATCTACGCCATGTTCCCGGTACTGAAGAGCATGTCGAAGCGCCGCGGCGGCGACCTGTCGGGCGGACAGCAGCAGCAGCTGGCCATCGGCCGCGCGCTGATGATCGACCCGAAGGTGCTGATCCTCGACGAACCCACCGAGGGCATCCAGCCCAACATCGTGCGCGAGATCGGCGATGTGATCACGCGCCTGAACCGCGAAAAGGGCCTGACGGTGCTGCTGGTGGAGCAGAAACTGCCCTTCGCGCGTCGCATCGGCACGCACCTTCGCATCCTCGACAAGGGCCGCATGGTGGTCAGCGGCTCGATCTCCGACCTCACCGATGAGGTGGTGCGTGAACACCTCACGGTATGAGTGCCTCATCCTGGCAGGCAAGGCTCGAACTGGAATTCGCCGGCGTCGGTGCGCGCACGGTGCTGGCGCGACGCCGGCATGTCGGTCCGCTGGTGGTGCAGCGGCCGTTCTATCCGGAAGGCGCCGGCATCTGCCATGTGTACCTGGTGCATCCGCC
>CAYNEX010000182.1:0-4530 GCA_964396335.1 uncultured Steroidobacteraceae bacterium
CAGCGCCAGCGCGCGCACGTGCATCCAGATGGTCCAGTCGTTCTCGTGATCGGCCAGCGCTTCTGCCGTCAGCCGATTCATCTGGCCGATCACCCGTGCCTCGGTGTCGCGGGCCTCGGGGCCATCGGCTGCCAGGTAGATCTCGCGCAGCCAGTCCAGGTCCGCATCCAGCAGTTCGTCGCCCGTCCTGGCGATCATTGCATCCAGCCGGCGTACCAGCGCGCGCCAGGTATGCAGGTCGCTGTCGGCTTCGGCCAGTTTGGCCAGTTGATAGAGGAAGCTGGCGGCGATCATCTGGTCGGCGATGTCGTCGGCCGCCTCGAACAGCGCCGCACCCAGCGCCAGCAGACGGCGCAGCTCGACCGGGCTGTAATCGTCCAGCCTGGCGTTCGCGGCAATCTCGCGCACCCGCTCGCGCAACGCATGGCGCGCCTCGTCGGGGTCGAAACAGTTCTCCAGGTGTTCGGCAGCCACCTCGAAGTAGATGCGCTGCGCGAAGGCGGCGACGCCGGCATCCACCGCACGCACATAGGCGTGGGGGCGTTCGGCGGTGCCGACGGCGGCCGCGAGCGCGCCACTGTCCCGATACAGTCGCTCCGCCATGCCACCGAGCACGGAATTGAGGAACTCGACGCCCTGGAGGCTGGCCAGGCACACCGCGTCCTGCACCTCAGGCGGGCTGTCGCGAAGCCGTGCCGCGGTCAGCTCGTGCAGGCTGGTGCTGCGCGACACCAGCCGCGCCAGGCCGTTCGCGCTCATCTCGCCGGCCACATCGCCACGCACGAACAGGCCGCGAGATGCGGATGCGAACAGGATCATCTCACCCAGGAAACGCGGGTTGCCGTCGGCGCGCTCCAGCAGCGTGCGCTGCTGGCCGGGCGTCAGTCCGGGGAGCCCGGCCCTGAGCATGGGGGAAAGATCGGGCACCGGGGCAAGCCGGATGGTGCGTGCTGCGGTGATGCCGGCAGCGGTGAGCACTGCCGCCACTGATCGCGGTGCCGGCGCATCCCATTCGCGTTCCCAGTGCGTGACGAGCAGCAGCAGCGGCCAGCCACCCTGCGTGGCGCGGGCCACCAGCGCTTCGACAAACGCCACCACGCCAGGGTCATGCGTGGAGTACTGCGCGTCGTCGATCAGGATCACGGCCGGCCGCGGCACAACGTTGTCTGGCGCAATGGCCAGCTGCAGCGCATCGAGCGTGTCCTCGACAAGCGGATCCGCCGCAGTGGTGGTCGCTGCCGGGTTCCCCTCGCGATACAGGCGGTGCAGGTCGGCGCCGGCCTCGCCCAGGGTCTTGGCAATCCCCGCGAAGGGAATGAAGTCGATGGCAATGTCCAGTACGACGCCTTTGCCGATCGAGAGGGCCTCGTCGCGACGTTCCTTGCGCCGCTTGAGATGCTGGAAGTGTGCCAGTTGGGGCTTGAGGTGATTCTCGACGCCGGATGCGAGCACGCCGGCGCCGACGGAGTTCGGCACCAGCGGATCAACCAGCCGCAGGCCCCACCACAGGAACGGTGGCGCGCCGCTGCGCGTCGGGTCGGCGTCGGGATTCACCTGGAGGTTGTTGCCAAGCCGGCCGAGCACGGCGGGCCAGTACCCGCCGCCTGCGCGGGTCGAAAGGGCGCCGAAAAACGCCTGCACCAGCCGCGTCTTGCCAAGGCCAGGTTCGCCCAGCACTGCGACCGTCCGGGGCCGCCGCTGCAGGGTGGCCGCCTCCCACTCGGCAAGCAGCGCAGCCAGCTCGCTCTCGCGGCCGCAGAACGGTGCTTCGTTCACCGCGCCCCTCTCTAGCGCCGCGCCAGCTCGTCAGGCGGCGCGTCAGGCGCGCCGATGGCCTGGTAAAGCGTGAGCAGCGCGTCGTTGGCACGTTCGGCCAGTTCTCGCCAGCGCGGATTGGCCTGGATCTGCGCGTGGTCCAGCAGTTGTTCTTCGACAGCCTGCGCGAGGAACAGGCTCATGTGCAGCACTTCGTGCCGGCCGTATGCATCCATCTGGCCCACTTCCATTGTTCCCCAGCTTTCCCGCGAGGGGACAGCCTGCCCGATCCGGCATGAACAGACAATCTGGTGAAAGCCATTGCGCGCCCGCACCGGGGCGAGGTATTCCTGCACAACAAAGAACCCGGCCGTTGCACGCTGCTTGAAGCGCGTGACCTCAAGGCCCTGCAGATCAAGGGAGGATCAGATGTCGAAAACCCTTTTTGCGCGGCTCGCCTGGCTGATGCTGGCCGTTCCCGGTGTGGCCCTGGCGCTGGGTTACTCCGGCCGCCAGAACAACGAGGCCACCTTCGAGTCACTGGCGCAGGCGCGTGCCAACGGACCATCGGCCGTGGCAAAGCTGGAAGGCAACAACGGCCGGTACGTCTCCCATCCCGTGCTCGATGGATATCCCGACGGCACCACCTGGATCTATCGTTCCCCGAACCTTTACGGCGGCCGGGCGGCCGCGCGCCTCAACACCAACATCCTGGTGTTCGTGGAGCGCGCCTTCGCTGACCAGGGCGCAGCGCGGCAGTACCTGGAAGAGCTGGGCCTGATCCGCATCATCAATGAGGCCATCGGCAGCCTGATCCTCGTGACGCCGGCAGACGGCAAGGCTTTCGGCGCGGCTGACCAGAAGTACTATTACGCACTGCAGACTGCGATCCTGGCGCAGAAGGCGGGCGCCGGCGGACGCGATGGCGTGCGCTACTCCGACGCCGAATACTTCGGCGGCTTCGGCTACACCTACGTGATCGGCATCGATGGCGGCGCCACGTATCTCAACAACTTTGTGGCCGGCACGCTGGACTATGTCAGCCGCATCGCGGGCCTGCTGCTGGTGAACGGCACCATGCAGGAGGTACGTCAGGTCGCGGGGCTGGTTCCCGTGTACCTGGTCAATGCGCCGCAGCAGGTGGTGGCCAAGTACCGCGCAGCCAACGGCACGAATGCCTACGCCAGGACCGGGTTCGCGGAAACGCACTTCAACCAGCATCTGCCGCTCAGGCGTGTCGTCGTGGAAGGGCAGACCGGTCGTGACCTTCCCGCCATCATCTCCGATGCCTACTACAACCTTTTCACCCATGTGATGCGGGTACCGGTGGGTCCTCCCGGCCTGCACAGCGCCTCCACGCCCTACCAGGGCTACAGCATGGACCAGGCGCCGCTGTCACTGAGTGAGCGCAATGCGGTGCTCGGTTCAGCGACGCGCGACGGCATCCGGGTGTTCGAGCGCAAGGATGACCGCTTCCGCAAGCTGGCAGCGCCCAATGGCGAGTACCTGCAGACCTGGTTCGACTACCTGCCGGAGGAGGTGGTGGATGGCACGGCGCCAAAGGGCTCCGTGCCGCTGGTGCTGGCGCTGCATGGTGGCGGGGATGATCCACGGCAGTTCGTCGAGGAAATCGGCCTGCTGCCACTGGCCGGCAGCGAGCGCTTTGCCATCGTGTCGCCGGAGCACCAGAGTTCTCTGCCCACAGCCAGCGCCTCATTGCCCGCGCTGGTGGAATACACGCTGCGCCGCTGGCCGGCGCTGGATCCTTCACGGGTATACGTCACTGGCTACTCGCTCGGTGGCGCGGCGACACTGCGCGCCATCAACGGCAAGCCATCGCTGTTCGCCGCGGCGGTACCGATGGCCGCCGCGCCCTACACCGGCACGCCGGAAGAAGTGAAGCAGTTCGACAAGGTCGACCTGCCGGTGATGTTCACCACTTCGGAGTTCGACCTGGCCGGCGCCTTCGACCAGGCCAATGGCCGGATCGCGGCGAACTACCAGGCGCAGCTCAACCTCTTCCTGGGCTACAACGGCATGCCGGATATCAGATTTGATTTCGCACGCTATCCGCTGGTGGGTTTCCGCGCCGACAACATGGACAGGATCAGGCGCAACGGCGAGTACGACAGTTCCCGCTGGTACATCAACAACGCCGCCGGGGTGCCCATGGTGGCGGTGTCCTATACCAGCGGCCTGATGCATGCCCTGTATCCGGAGTATGGAAAGATCGCCTGGGAGTTCTTCCGTCACTACTCGCGCGACACACGCACCGGGGCGGTCGAGTATCGGCGCTGAAGGGCTTCGTGCAGCGCGCTCATTCGCCGGGACGGCGGGCTTGCGGCCCCGCGGCCATGCGCCCACGCGCCGCGCGCGTCAGATGCGCGCGGACGGCTGAGGCATGCAGCGGCACGTCCGCCTCGCGCACGGGGAGCATCTCCAGCGTGATGCTGCCCATCTCGTCGGTGGACTGCTGGCCCCAGCGCACACGTCGTGGCGGCGAGAACGGATTGGCCGGATTGGCGGCGCTGTTGTCATAGCGAAGGTTGTGCTCGGTGGCGTTGTGCCGCGGGCGTCCCAGCTCCGCATAGAGATCGTCGATCCGTCCGCTGTAGGCCAGTTCGCCCCCGGGCGTGAAGACTGCCGCCTGCGGCGTGACGGTGGCCCCGGCGCGTGCCGCAAGTACATGGTCGCGATCGATCAACGCCGGCAGGTCGAGGCTGAAGGCGGCCAGGTGTGCGCGCACCTCGTCGGCCTGCACGTGCGCGGCGCTGT
>CAYNEX010000183.1:0-4526 GCA_964396335.1 uncultured Steroidobacteraceae bacterium
CTTCCAGTACCACGACACCTACTTCGTGGTGGCGCACTTCCACTACGTGCTGGTGCCGGGCGCCGTGTTCTCGATCATGGCCGGCGTGTACTACTGGCTGCCGAAGTGGACCGGCCACATGTACAACATGGGCCTGGCCAAGGCGCACTTCTGGCTGTCGGCCATCTTCGTGAACGTGCTGTTCTTCCCGCAGCACTTCCTCGGCCTCGCCGGCATGCCGCGCCGCATCCCGGACTACTCGACCCAGTTCTCCGAGTGGAACATGGTGTCCTCGATCGGCGCCTTCGGCTTCGGCCTGGCGCAGCTGCTGTTCCCCATTGCCATCTGGCAGTGCGTGAAGGGCGGCGCGAAGGCCACCGACCGCGTCTGGGAAGGCACGATGGGCCTGGAGTGGGAGCTGCCCTCGCCGGCGCCGTACCACAGCTGGGAAGAGCCGCCGACTCCTGAAATGGTGGCCCGCGGCACCATCGGCACGGCGCACTGATGATGGAGATCGCCATGGCGGACAAGCCCATGAGCCCCGAGGAAATTGCCGCGCGGCGCCGCCGCGCGCGCACCACCGCGGTGTGGCTGGCCGTGTTCGCCGTGCTGGTCTACATCGGTTTCATCATCGCCTTCATCAACCGGTAGAGAGATGTCCGCACCTGCCCCGAAGCCGTCCCATGGCCGCCTTGCGCTGAAACTGGCGCTGGTGGCCGCGGGCGCGTTCGCCTTCGGTTTCGCGCTGGTGCCGCTGTACGACGTCTTCTGCGAAATCACCGGCGCCGGCAACCGCAAGGACCTGGTGTCCGCGGCCGAGGTGCCGGTGGAGGTCGACGAGTCGCGCACCGTGCTGGTGGACTTCGTCGCGATGGTGCCGAGCGTCGGCAACTGGCAGTTCCGTCCCGAGGTGCGCAGCATCGAAGTGCACCCGGGCCGGCTCTACTCGGCCAACTTCCTGGCCGTGAATGACACCGGCCGCGACAGCTGGGCGCAGATCGTGCCCGACGTCGCGCCCTCCAGCGCCACCGCCTTCTTCCGCAAGACCGAATGCTTCTGCTTCACGCCGCAGCACTTCACCGTCGGCGAGGAGAAGCAGATGCCGGTGCGTTTCTTCATCGACCCGGCGCTGCCGAAGCATGTCGAGCGCATCACGCTGGCCTACACGTTCTATGACACCAAGGCGCCGGTCTCCGCGCGCTGAGGCTTTCCTGGGTTTCCTCGATACAAGTACCGACCATGACAACACACGCCGACACCGCCGACCGCTACTACGTCCCCCACAGCAGCCCGTGGCCGATCTTCGGGTCGGCGGCCCTGTTCGTGCTGATGCTCGGGGTCATCGGTTTCCTGAATGACTGGGTTGGAGCCTGGTCGTTCATCCCGGGAGCGGTGCTGCTGGCGCTGCTGTTCTTCGGCTGGTTCTCGACCGTCATCGCCGAGAACCAGAAGGGCATGTACAACCTCGACGTGGACCGTTCGTTCCGCATGGGAATGATCTGGTTCATCATGTCCGAGGTCGCCTTCTTCTCGGTGTTCTTCGGCGCGCTGTTCTATGCGCGCCAGCTGTCGATCCCGTGGATCTCGGGCGAGGGCGTGAAGATCTTCAACCCGCTGCTGCTGTGGGGCGACTTCGACGCCAGCTGGCCGACCAACGGCCCGAGCGCCGTCGGCGGCCGCGAGGACGGCAGCTTCGACACCATCCCGGCCTTCGGCCTGCCGCTGTGGAACACGCTGATCCTGCTGACCTCCGGCGTGACCATCACCATCGCGCACCACGCGCTGCGCGCCGGCAACCGGCAGATGCTGAACATCTTCCTGGGCCTGACCTGGCTGCTGGGCTTCATCTTCGTGTACCTGCAGGTGACCGAATACATCCACGCCTACCAGGACCTCGGCCTGAAGATGAGCACCGGCATCTACGGCGCCACCTTCTTCATGCTGACCGGCTTCCACGGCCTGCACGTCACGGTCGGCGCGATCATGCTGTTCGTGATCTGGGGCCGCACGATGAAGGGCCACTTCACGCCCGAGCGCCACTTCGCCTTCGAGGCGGTGGCCTGGTACTGGCACTTCGTCGACGTGGTGTGGCTGATCCTGTTCGTGTTCGTCTACTGGATCTGACGGCCTTCGCCGCCGCCGGCCTTCAGGGGCCGGCGTGCGGTCGGATCAGGCCGAGTTGCCAGAGCAGCAGCAGCGCCAGGAACAGCCCGACCGAAAGCGCGATGCGCCAGGTGAGGGCCCGCAGCATCTTCTGCGAATCGCCCTGGCCCGGACGCCGCGACAGCTGGAACAACGCCGAACCGAGGAAGACCAGAATGGTGACGAGGACGGCGATGACGATGAGACGGCCCATGGGCCGATTATAGGGTGCGCTGGCGGTTCGCACCCCGCTGGTACTGGGTGCTGCTGACCGCGGCACTGCTGCCGGTGTTCATCTCGCTGGGCACCTGGCAGTGGAACCGCGGCCAGGCGCGCCAGGCCACCTGGGAAGAGTTTTCGCGCGGCGACACGCCGGCCCAGGATGTGCCCGCCAGCCGCCTGGCGCAGCTGCCGCGCTACACGCGGGTGCGCGTGGCAGGGCAGCTCAATGGCGAGCGGCAATTCCTGCTCGACAACCTCTCGCATGCGGGGGCGCCGGGCTACCAGGTGCTGACCGTGCTGCAACTGGCCGACGGCAGCCACCTGCTGGTGAACCGCGGCTGGGTGCCCTTCACCGGCTTTCGCGAGCAGCTGCCGCCGATCGCGCTGCCGCAGGATGAGACGGATGCACCGGTGCAGCTCACCGGACGACTGGCAGGGTTGCCGGTTGCGGGACTGGCCTCCGGACGCATGGCGCCGGCAGCGCAGGGAAGCTGGCCACGGGTGGCGAGCTTCCCGTCCATCGAACAGCTCGCGGATGTGTATGGCGCGCCGCTGCTGCCGGTGGTGCTGCTGCTGGACGCGGATTCGGGACCGGGCTATGTGCGCGAATGGCATGCGCCCGGCCTGCCGCCGGAACGACACATCGGTTACGCGGTCCAATGGTGGGCCTTCGCGCTGTTGCTCGCGGGCCTGTTCGTCGGTTTGAACCTGAAGAGAAAAGATGGCTGACAGTCCTTCGCCCGCGCCGCAACGCCGCACCCTGTTCGTGCTGCTGGGCGTGTTCTTCCTGCCGCTGCTGGCCTCGTTCGTGCTGTATTACGGCATCGGCTGGCGGCCGGCCGCCGGCACCAACCATGGCGAGCTGCTGCAGCCGCTGAAGCAACTGCCGGCGGGACTCGCCGGCAATCTGGAAGGCAAGTGGATCCTCGCCTATGTGGGCGGCGGTGAATGCGGGCAGGCCTGCCGCGATGCGCTGCATGTCGCCCGCCAGACCCACATGCTGGTCAACAAGGATGCCGATCGCCTGAGCCGCGCGCTGATCGCCACCGCCGATTGCTGCGATCGCCCCTCGCTCGAATCCGACTATGCCGGCCTGGTGCTGATCGACGCCAGCGATCCGGCGCAGCGCGAGGCACTGGCCGCGGTGCTGCCGGCCGGCGACCACACCCATGACCTGTTCGTGATCGATCCCCTCCGCAACATCGTGCTGCGCTTCGACGCCCGCGAGAATCCCAAGGGACTGCTCGAGGACCTGAAGAAGCTGCTCAAGCTCTCGCACATCGGCTGAATACCATGCATCGCAGAATCGTCGTCCTCCGTCGTCTTGCACTCGCCGGCACCATCCTGGCGTTCTGTGTGATCGTGTTCGGCGCCTATGTGCGTCTCACCGATGCGGGACTGGGCTGTCCTGACTGGCCGGGTTGCTACGGGCACCTGACACCGACGGGCGCGGCGCAATCGGCTGCCGCCGGGCTCATCGACGCCGAAGTGCATACCGCCAAGGCGTGGAACGAGATGATCCATCGTTACATCGCCTCGACGCTGGGACTGATCATCCTGGTGATCGCGGGCCTCGCGCTGTTCTGGCGCAGGCATGGTGATGTGCCGGTGGTGCTGCCGCTGATCATGGTGGCGCTGGTGATCTTCCAGGGCCTGCTGGGCATGTGGACGGTGACGCTGCTGCTGAAGCCGCTGATCGTCACCGCACACCTGGCATTCGGCCTGACGACGCTGTCGTTGCTGTGGTGGTTGTGGCTGACGCTGCGGCGCCGTTCATCCGATCCGTGGTCCGGCACGCTGAAGGCGCGCGACGGTGGCAACGCCGCGGCCGTGCTGCTGCCGGCGCCGAAGAAGCTGCGTCGACTGGCGCTGGTGGGACTGATCGCGCTGGCGATCCAGATCCTGCTCGGTGGCTGGACCAGCACGAACTATTCGGCCGTCGCCTGCCCGGACTTCCCGAAGTGCCAGGCGCAGTGGTGGCCGCAGGAAGCGGACTTCAAGGAAGCCTTCGTGCTGTGGCGCGGCCTCGGCATCAACTACGAAGGTGGCGTGCTGCATCACCCGGCGCGTGTCGCGATCCACTTCACGCATCGGCTCGGTGCCATCGTTGCGACGATCGCGCTGCTGCTGGTGTCGGTGCTGACGCTGATCCACCGGCGCGAGGGCAACAGCCGCATCGCGGC
>CAYNEX010000184.1:0-4518 GCA_964396335.1 uncultured Steroidobacteraceae bacterium
AGTCGGTGATCCGCGTGAACAGCCAGTCCGGCAAGGGCGGCATCACCTACCTGCTCGAACAGGAGTACGGGCTGACCCTGCCCCGTCGCCTGCAGATCGAATTCTCGCCGGTGGTGCAGGCGCTGACCGATTCCAGCGGCAAGGAAGTCACCGCGCAGCAGATCTGGGAGCTGTTCCAGCAGGAATACCTGGCCCATGAGGGACAGGAGTTCGGCTATCGCGGCCACCAGCTCACCACCGCCACCGACGGCAGCGATGGCGAGATGCTGGTGCTGAACATCAACCGCGGCGGCAAGCCGGTGCAGCTCAGCGGCCGCGGCAACGGCCCCATCGATGCACTGGTGCGCGCGCTGGGCCTGCCCTTCGACGTGCTCTCCTACGAGGAGAAGTCGATGGGCAAGGGCAGCGAGGCGAAGGCGGCGGCGTTCGTGGAGATCACCACGCCCTCGCGCGTGACGCTGTTCGGCGTCGGCGTGCACGCCAACATCATCACCGCCTCGATCCTGGCGGTCCTGTCGGCGGTGCGCCGCGCGGATGCCCGCGGCCTGCTGCCGGCACCGGACCAGGCGGTCGGCGCCTGATCCATCGCTGATTCGCGCTCCGACCCCGGCCACGGGGTCGGAGAACGTCGCTTCCTCTTGTAAGAGCGCAACCACGGTTGCGCCCCGGGCGCCCGGAGCCCCGAGTGAGTCGCATATATTGCTCCTCACCCTTCTCCGGTTGATTTCATGAACGCGTCCGGTCCGCGACCACCCAGAATCTGTTTCGTTGGTCTCGACAATCTTCCCGCGCTGGCGCCCGAGTTCGCGCACCTCACCATGGGAGGCGCGCAGCTGCAGCAGACCATCCTCGCGCGGGGATTGAGGGCGCGCGGCTTCGACGTATCGATGGTGGTGGCCGACCTGGGCCAGCCCGAGGGCGCCAGCTGGGATGGCATCCGCACCCACAAGGCCTATGCACCGACTGCCGGCCTGCCGGTGGTCCGCTTCGTGCACCCGCGACTGACCACGGTATGGGGCGGCATGCGCCGCGCCGCGGCCGACATCTATTACTGCAGTTGCGCGGGCCTGCTGCCCGGCCAGCTGGCGCTGTATGCGCAATGGGCGCGGCGGCCGGTGCGCACCGTCTTCCGCATGGCGCATGACAGTGATGCACGGCCGGATGAACTGCGCATCCCCAACCGGCGCGGCCGTGCCCTCTACATGTATGGCCTGCCGCGCATGGACCTGATCCTGGCGCAGACCGAATCCCAGCAGGCCGAGATGCGGCGCAACCTGGGCCTGCCCAGCCGGGTGATCCGCTCGCTGGTGGAGATCCCGCCGCTGGCCGAAGCCGGTCACCGCGACATCGACGTGCTGTGGATCAGCAACCTCAGGCCCTTCAAGCGGCCGGAGATGTACCTGGAGCTGGCGCGCACGCTGCCCCGGTACCGCCTGCACATGGCCGGCGGCATGCAGCCGCGGCATGAACGCTATTACGCCGAGCGCGAGGCCGAGGCGCGCGCGATTCCCTCGCTGACCTTCCACGGGCCGGTGGCCTATGCCGAGACCAACCGGCTGCTGCTGCGCACGCGCGTGCTGGTGAACACCTCGGAAACCGAGGGTTTCCCGAACACCTACCTGCAGGCCTGGGCGCGCGGCATCCCGGTGGTGGGCACCTTCGACCCGGACGGCATCATCGCGCGCGAGGGCGTGGGCATCGTGGCCCGCGACGCCCGCGAACTGCGCGATGCGGTCACCGCCCTGCTGAACGACCCGGCGCGCTGGCACGAGATCAGCCGCCGCTGCCGTGCCTACGTGCAGCGCACGCATGGCGACGGTGCCATCGACCAGTACGCCGAGGCGCTGCATGGACTGCTGCAGGCCCGCACCCAGCCCCTGGTCGCGGAGGTTGCCGAGTAGATGTGCGGACTGGCCGGTGTGATGGCGCGGAGGCCGGGCGTGTCGGCCGCGCTGGTGAAGTCGATGAACGCGGCCATCGCGCATCGTGGCCCGGACGACTTCGGCGTCTGGGAAGACGCCGATGCCGGCATCTGCCTGGGACACCGGCGCCTGTCGATCGTCGATCTGTCCGCTGCCGGCCACCAGCCGATGCAGTCGGCCTCGGGCCGCTATGTGATGGTGTTCAACGGTGAGGTCTACAACCACCTGGACCTGCGCGCCGAACTCGAGTCGATGCAGGCCGCGCCGGCATGGCGCGGGCATTCCGACACCGAGACGCTGCTGGCGGGCATCGATCGCTGGGGACTCGAAGCCACGCTGAAGCGCGCCACCGGCATGTTCGCCATCGCGTTGTGGGATCGAGAAACGCGCGAACTGTGGCTGGCGCGTGACCGGCTGGGCGAGAAGCCCCTTTATTACGGCTGGCAGGGCGCCGGGGATTCCGCCTGCTTCCTGTTCGGGTCGGAACTGAAAGCGCTGCGGCGCCATCCCGCATTCGAGGCACCGGTATCACGCGGCGCGGTGGCGCTGCTGCTGCAGCACAACTATGTGCCGGCACCCTGGACCATCCACGAAGGCATCTTCAAGCTGCCGCCCGGCAGCATGTTGCGTGTGTCGTTCGAAGCGCGCGACGCACAGCCGCAGCCATACTGGGATTTCATCGAGGTGGCCAACCGCGGCGCGGCGCATCCCTTCCAGGGCAGTCCCGAGGAAGCCGCCGACGAACTGGAGCGCCTCGCCACCGGCATCATCGGCCGGCAGATGGTGGCCGATGTGCCGCTGGGGGCCTTCCTTTCCGGCGGCATCGATTCCAGCCTGGTGGTGGCGCTGATGCAGGCGCAGAGCAGCCGGCGCGTGCGCACCTTCACCATCGGCTTCGAGGAAGCGGCCTACAACGAGGCCGGCCATGCGATGGCGGTGGCGCAGCACCTCGGCACCGACCACACCGAGCTGTACGTGACGCCACAGCAGGCGCGCGACGTGATCCCGCAGCTGCCCGATCTTTACTGCGAGCCCTTCGCCGACAGTTCGCAGATCCCGACGTATCTCGTATCGATGCTGGCGCGCCGGCATGTGACCGTGTCGCTGTCCGGGGATGCCGGCGATGAATTGTTCGCCGGCTATTCCCGTTATGGCTGGGCGCTGGAACGCTGGAACCGCCTGGCGCGGGTACCGGCGATGCTGCGTTCGGCGCTGGCCGCCGGCATGGGCGCGGCCTCGCGCAGCGGCCTGGCGCGTTCACTGAACCTGCGCCGCGCGATGCAGGTCGAACGCGCCGCGCCGGTGCTGGGCGCCGCCACGCTCGACGAGATCTACCTGCACCTGTTCTCGCACCTGCGCGAACCGCTGCGCTGGGTGAAGGGCGCGACGCCGCTCAAGACGGCGTTCGATTCGGTGCCGGCCGCCACCGCCGCGCTCGATGAGCTGCAACGGCTGATGGCGCTGGATACCGTCACCTACCTGCCCGACGATGTGCTGACCAAGGTCGACCGCGCCGCGATGGCCGCCTCGCTCGAAACCCGCGTGCCCTTCCTCGACCATCGTTTCGTCGAGTTCGCCTGGACCCTGCCGACGCACTACAAGGTGCGCGATGGCCGGACCAAGTGGCCGCTGCGCCAGGTGCTGTACCGGCATGTGCCGCGCGAGCTGATCGAACGTCCGAAGAAGGGCTTCGGCGTGCCCATCAACCAGTGGCTGCGCGGCCCGCTGCGCGACTGGGCCGACGGCCTGCTCGACCATCGCCGCCTCGACCAGCAGGGATTGCTGCAGGCCGCGCCGATCACCGAGCTGTGGCGCCAGCATCGCGACGGGGTCGCCGACTGGTCCCTGCAGCTGTGGAACGTGCTGATGCTGCAGGCCTGGCTGGACCGGCATGGAGGCCGCACCGCCATGAGGTAGAGTACCGCCCCATGGCTGCCAAAGACCCGACGCCCGCCGTACAGGCCGGCAACTTCATCCGCCAGATCATCGAAGCCGACCTCGCCGCGGGCCGTTATGCCGCGCGCCGCTGGTCCGGCAAGCCCGGATTCGCCTCGCTGCAGGCCGGCGGCTCGCCCGATCCGGCGCGCATCCGCACCCGTTTCCCGCCCGAGCCGAACGGCTACCTGCACCTGGGGCATGCCAAGTCGATCTGCCTGAACTTCGGCATGGCGCTGGAATTCGGCGGCGCCTGCCACATGCGCTTCGACGACACCAACCCGACCCGCGAGGAGAAGGAATACGTCGAGGCCATCCTCGATGCGGTGCGCTGGCTGGGTTTCGACTGGGGCCCGCACCAGTATTTCGCCTCGGACTATTTCAGCCAGATGCACCAGTGCGCGGTGGCGCTGATCGAGCGCGGCCATGCCTATGTCGACAGCCAGAGCCCCGAGGAGATGCGCCAGAACCGCGGCACGCTCACCGAGCCGGGTCGCGACAGCCCCTACCGCTCGCGCAGCGTGGAGGAGAACCTCGACCTGTTCGCGCGCATGAAGGCCGGCGAGTTCCCGGATGGCGCGCATGTGCTGCGCGCGAAGATCGACATGGCCTCGCCGAACATCAACCTGCGCGATCCGCCGCTGTACCGCATCCGCAAAAT
>CAYNEX010000185.1:0-4504 GCA_964396335.1 uncultured Steroidobacteraceae bacterium
GCTGGTGGTGGTGTTCTGCCAGCGCTACGTGAAGTCCTCGGGCATCGGCACCGTGCTGGCGCTGATGCTGCCGTACTCGCTGGCCTTCCTCGTCTGCTGGAGCATCCTGCTGGTTGCGTGGCTGGTGCTGGGCCTGCCGCTGGGTGTCAGCGGCTGACGCGCCCGGCGCCAGCTCACTCTTCAAACCTTCTCTGGAAGCGCGAAGGCGCAGGCGCCCCTCTCAGGGCGTCGACGCCTTCAGCTCATGCGCGCGCTGCGTGAGGTAGGCGCGGATGCTTTCCACCTCGTTCTCGTCCAGCCGGTCGCGGAAGCTGGCCATGCCGCGCGGCTGCAGCGCACCTTCCAGCACCACGCCCCGGAAGCTCTCGGCGGTGTTGATCATCGGCGAGACGCGCAGGTCCGGGAACAGGCCGCGATTGCCGTAGCTGGTCTCATGGCACATGGCGCAGTACGCGTGATAGGTCTCCTCACCCTGCACCAGTTGCGTCGGTGATCCGAATGCGGGCGGGGGATCGGGCGCGCGGGCCGGTGGCAGCGGGTCCGCCGGCGGCAGGGACGCACGGCCATTGAGCTTGAACACCAGCAGGCGCGAGCGGTTGCCCGTGTAGTAATCGCGCGTGCCATAGCCTGCCAGCTGCGCGATGTACTGCTCGCCATTCATCTCGAAGCTGATCGGCGCGGCCACCACGCCGGTCTGCGTGTCGAAGGACCACAGCTTCTTGCCGGCCTGGTCGTCATAGGCGGCGAACTCGCCGTCGGGCGAGCCCTGGAACACCAGGCCGCCGGCGGTGGACAGCACGCCGGCGCCCACGCGTCCCTTCTGCGCCGAACGCCACACCTCGCGCTGCTCCACCGGATCCCAGGCCACCAGGAAGGCGCGCGCCTGTCGCGGGGCATCGGACTTCAGCTGCTCGTAGAGATCGGTCGGCGCACGCCCCAGGCCGGTGTTGCCGGCCATCGGCCGCGGCTTGTAGTCCGGGTCGGTGACCATCGCCATGCTGGTCTCGACCACCGGCATGTACACGAGCCTGGTGCGCGGGCTGTACGACATCGGATGCCAGGAATGCGCGCCCTGCGCGCTCGGCTCGACGATGGACGGCTTGCCGGTGCGGTCGTAACGAGCCTCGAGCCGCTCCACCGGCCGGCCGGTGGCCAGGTCGATGTGCGAGGCCCAGTTCACGCGCACGAAGTTCTTCGCCGACAGCAATTTGCCGGTGGCTGCGTCGAGCACATAGAAGAAACCGTTCTTCGGCGCCTGCATCACCACGCGGCGCGACGCGCCGCCTTCACCCAGCGGCAGGTCGGCAACGATGATGTGCTGGGTGGCGGTGTAATCCCAGGTCTCGCCCGGCGAGGTCTGGTAATGCCAGCGGTAGCTGCCATCGTCCGGATCGAGCGCAACGATGGAGGCGAGGAACAGGTTGTCACCGCCGCCCGGGCTGCGGAAGGCCTGGTTCCACGGCGAGCCGTTGCCGACGCCGATGTACAGCAGGTCGAGCTTCTCGTCGTAGGCCATCGAATCCCACACCGTGCCGCCGCCGCCCAGCGTCCACCATTCGCCATTCCAGGTCTTCGCCGCCATTTCCATCTGCGGATTCTCGAAGCCGTCGGCGGGATTGCCGGGCACGGTGTACCAGCGCCATTTCAGCTCGCCGGTCTCGGCGTCATAGGCGGACACGTAACCGCGCACGCCGAGCTCCGCGCCGCCATTGCCGATCAGCACCATGCCCTTCAGCACGCGCGGCGCGCCGGTGATGGTGTAGGGCTGTGATGGATCGACGGTGAGCGTCGACCAGACCTCCTTGCCGGTAGCCGCGTCCAGCGCGATCAGGCGGCCGTCGTAGCTGCCGACATAGATCTTGTCGCCCCAGGCGGCCACGCCGCGGTTCACCACATCGCAGCAGCCGCGCGCGCCCCATTCACCGGGCACCTTCGGGTCATGGCTCCACAGCAGCTTGCCGCTGGCCGCCTCGAAAGCCAGCACCTTGCTCCACGCCGTGCTGACGTACAGCACGCCATCGATGAACAGCGGCGTGGCTTCCTGGCCGCGGTTGGTGTCGAGGTCGGCGTACCAGGCGAGGGCGAGCTTGCCGACATTGCCGGGGGTGATCTGCTTCAGCGGGCTGTGGCGCTGCTCGTCCCAGGTGCGGCCGGTGCTCAGCCACTGGCCGGGCTCGCGCTCCGCCGCAGCAAGGCGAGCGTCATCGACGCCCTGGTAAGACTTCGAAGTACAAGCCGCCATTGCGATCGCGCAGGCCGCGATCCCCAGGATCCTGCTTCGCATCGTGCCCCCGGTCTCTTGTTTTCCTGGGGACCCTGAGGGGTCCCGCCCCGACTATGCCTCAGCCTCGCGCCGGCGGGCCAGATTCAGGGCAGCAGTTCGGTCACCAGTTCCGGCGGCCGGCACAGCTTCGCGCCCTTTGGCGTGACCACCACCGGCCGGTTCATCAGCCGCGGGTTCTTCACGATCTGCGCGATGACCTGCTCGTCGGAGAGGGCGTCGGCATCCAGTCCCAGCTCGGTCCAGGCGCTTTCCTTGGTGCGCAGCAGGTCCCTGGCGGGCGTGTCCATGCGCTTCAGCAGGCTGCGCAGCGTGGCCGCATCCGGCGGCTCCTTCAGGTACTCGATCACCCGCGGTTCGATGCCGCGTTCGCGGATCAGGGCCAGCGCGCCGCGGGAATTGCTGCAGGCTGGATTGTGGTAAATCGTCACGTCGCTCATGGGGGGCCTCCGCAGCCGTCCGAAGGCGTACAATGATGCCTGCCCATGCAGCGTCCCGGCCACATCCTGCTTTTCCAGTCCGTAGGCGGTGGCTTGTGAAGACGGTAGCGCCCCCCCCTGGATCTTTCCGCGACCTGTTCACGCCCAAGCTCCTGACGGTGCTGCGCGAGGGGTATGGTCGCGCGCAGTTCGCCAGCGACGCGATGGCGGCGCTGACCGTGGCGATCGTGGCGCTGCCGCTGTCGATGGCCATCGCCATTGCCTCCGGGGTGGAGCCGCAGCGCGGCCTGTATGCCGCCATCTTCGGCGGATTCCTGGTCTCGGCCCTCGGCGGCAGCCGCCACCAGATCGGTGGACCGGCCGGCGCCTTCATCGTGCTGGTGGCCGGTACCGTGGCCGTGCATGGCGTCACCGGCCTGATCATCGCCACGATGCTGTGCGGGCTGATCATGGTGGCGGCCGGCTACCTGCGACTGGGCACCTATATCCGCTACATCCCGTATCCGGTGACGGTGGGATTCACCGCCGGCATCGCGGCCATCATCTTCGCCAGCCAGATCCGCGACCTGCTGGGACTGAAGCTGCCGGGCGGGGAACCCTCGGAGTTCCTGCCGAAGCTGGTGGCGCTCGGCGAAGCCGTCTTCACCTTCACGCCGGCCGCGGTGGTGGTGTCGGCACTGACCATCGGCATCATCATCTGGTTGCGCGCCTGGCGGCCGCGCCTGCCGAACATGCTGATCGCGGTGGTGGTGGCTTCCGCGCTGGTGGCGCTGCTGCAGCTGCCGGTGGAGACCATCGGCACACGCTTCGGCGGCATCCCGAGCCAGCTGCCGGTGCCGTCGCTGCCGCAGGTCGGGTGGGGCGACCTCGTCGCGATGCTGCCGGTGGCGCTGTCCTTCGCGCTGCTGGGCTCGATCGAAAGCCTGCTGTCCGCGGTGGTGGCGGACAGCATGACCGGCCGCCGCCATCGCTCCAATTGCGAGCTGGTGGCGCAGGGCTTCGCCAACATCGCCAGCGCGCTGTTCGGCGGCATGGTGGTGACCGGCACCATCGCGCGCACCGCCACCAACGTGCGTTCCGGCGCGCATGGGCCGGTCTCCGGCATGCTGCATTCGCTGTTCCTGCTGGGCTTCATTGTGTTCGCCGCGCCGCTGGCGAAATACATCCCGCTGGCCGCGCTGGCCGGGGTTCTGGCGACGGTGGCCTGGAACATGGCCGAGCGGCATGCCTTCATGACGCTGCTGCGTGGCTCGCGTGCCGATGCGGTGGTGCTGCTGGCCACCTTCCTGCTGACGCTGTTCCGCGACCTCACCGAAGGCATCGTGGTGGGCTTCTCGCTGTCGGCGCTGCTGTTCATCCACCGCATGTCCAATGCCGTGCGGGTGGAAGGTGCGCCGCTGCCGCGCGACGAGGTGCCGCGCGATGACGCCGGCACCGAGGAAGACGCGGCCAAGTACGACCGGGCCGGCCGCGACACCGTGGTCTACCGCATCACCGGTGCGTTCTTCTTCGGCGCCGCCGCGTCAGTGGGCGCGGCGCTGGATCGCATCGGCGACCGGCCGCGTTTCTTCGTGCTGGATTTCTCGCGCGTGCAGGTCATCGATTCCACCGCCGCCACCACCATCCAGGGATTCGTGCGCAAGCAGCGCGCGCGTGGCGCCAGGGTGATCGTGGCCGGTGCCTCACGCCATGTGCGCGAGGAGCTGCTGACCCATGGCGTGCGCGAACCGCTGGTGCTGTTCCGGCCGGACGTGGAGTCGGCGCTGGCGGCGCGGCATGAGCC
>CAYNEX010000186.1:0-4462 GCA_964396335.1 uncultured Steroidobacteraceae bacterium
TGCGCAAGGTTGGTGAACATCGCGCCGCGCACGCGCGCGGAAGCTTCGGCGGGCAGGGCCGCCGCCAGCGCCGCGCTGCAGTCCGCCTGGCCGGCGGCGGCGCGCGCGGCATTCCAGCGCAGCTGCTCGTCGTCGCTGGCCAGCGCCGCGCGGATGCGGTCCGGGGACTCGGCGGGTTGCTTCGGTGCCGCGGTGGCCGGCGGCTTACGGATCAGTGGCATGTTCGGGTACCAGGGCCTGGAGGCGCTGCGCGATATGCGGCAGCGGCACGATGTATGAGGCGCCGCCGGCGCGCGCCAGTTCGCCGGGCATGCCCCAGATGATGGCGGTCTCTTCCGCCTCGGCAATGGTCCGGCCGCCCTGCGCATGCAGCTCGGCCATCGCCGCGGCGCCGTCATCGCCCATGCCGGTCATCAGTACGCCGACCAGCTGCGAGGCCGGCAGCAGCGCCATCGCCGAGCGCACCAGCCGGTCGGCGCTGGGATGCCAGGGATATTCGGCTTGTTCGGGTACCGGCATCACCACCAGCTGGCCGCCGCGTCGTGCCAGCACCACATCGCCGTTGCCGCGGCCGATGTACACGGTGCCGGCCTCCAGCGGCAGGGCGGCGTTCACCTCGACCACGCGCAGCGCGCACAGGCCATCGAGGCGTCGGGCCAACGGACCGGTGAAGGTCGCCGGCATGTGCTGGGCCACCACGATGGGCCAGGGGAAATCCCCCGGTAATGCGGTCAGCAGTGTCTCGAGGGCAGGCGGGCCGCCGGTGGAAGTCCCGACCAGCACCACACCCTCACCACTGGCGGCCACCACCGGCGCTGTCGCGTCCTCGGTCTGCAGCACGGTGACGGTATCTTTCGGGCGCGCGGCGCGAGCCGGGCGGGGACGCGCCAGTACCGCACCGCCTGTGCGCAGGCGCACCCGCTCTCGCAGCCGGCGGCTGGCCGGCACGCGCGCGCCCGCGGCCTGGCGGATGCGGGACTTGAGCATCGGCGCGAATTCGTCGATGCGCAGCGACACCGCGCCGGAAGGCTTGGCGATGAAATCGACCGCACCCAGTTCCAGCGCCGTGAGGGTCGCCTCGGCGCCTTCGTCCGTATAGGCGGACACCATCACCACCGGTGCCGGCCGCTGCAGCATGATGCGGTCGAGACAGGCGAGGCCGTCCATGCCCGGCATCTGCACATCCAGCGTGATCACGTCCGGGCGGAATTCTTCCAGCAGCGCCAGCGCCTCGTTGCCATCGCGGGCAAAACGCACCTCGAGGTCGGATTCCTCGGCGAGCACCCGACCGAACAACTTGCGCACCAGCGCCGAATCATCAACCACCAGCACCCGGATCACGCATTCGCCTTCTTTCCCGCCTTGAATGCATCGAGCAGTCCCTGCTCGGCGCGCGTCAGCAGTTCGGCGGGATCGAGCAGCAGCACGAGGCGCGAGCTGACCTCGATGTTCAGTACACCGTGCACCAGGCGGGCGGTGGCATCGGTGAGTTCGGGGGGCGGGAGCACGGCCGCCTCGGTAGTGCGCAGCACATCGCAGACGGAATCGACGATCACCCCGGCGCGGTGTTTGTCGGTGCGCACCACCACCAGCCGGCGGGGAGTGCCGGCGGCCGCGGGTGGCATCTCGAAGCGGCGACGCTGGTCGACGACGGGCAGCACCTCGCCGCGCAGGTTGACCACGCCCTCGAGGAACCTCGGCGTGCGCGGCACGCGCGTGATCTGTTCCGGTACCTGCGCCACTTCGACCACGGTATCGATGGGCAGGCCGAATTCATCATCACCCAGCCGGAAGACCAGGAAGATCAGTTCGCGGTCCGACCCGGTGGGTGCATCGTGCATCGGCGACGCCGGGGCGTTGCGGTTCAGTTGCTGCATGACTTCCTCCTGGAACAGGCGGTCAGGCGCCAGGATGGAAACCAGCCGGCGCCCGCCATCTCCGCGAAAGACGGCCTGGATGCGCGACTCGCCGCCGGTGCGCGCGGCCAGCACCGCGGGCAGTGGATCGACCTGGCGGCTGTCAGCGGCGAGGATGGCGCGCGCGCGATCGGCCACCAGTCCCACGCGCGTGTCGCCGATGTTCACTACCACGACTTTCTGGCGTTGCGTCTGCGGGGCCGTCGTGAACCCGAGCAGGGCGCGCAGCGACAGCAACGGCAGCAGCTGCTCGCGCACGGCGGTGAGGCCGAGCACGGCGGCATCGGCGCGTGCCACCGCAGTCACGGCATCCGGTGCGGGCAGGATCTCCTGCACGGCGTCCAGCGGCAGGGCGAATTCCTGCCCGGCCACTTCGAACGTGACCAGCTGCTGCCGGTCGGCCTGCGTATCCTGGCGGGCCCGCGCGGGCGCCGGTGGCGCACCAGGCGCGGGGGCCCGTGTGGTGTTGCGCGCGCGCCGGGCAAAGGCGGCATCCAGCAGCGCGCGGATGTCGGGGATTCGCGCCACTTCGCCGCTGCCCGGCACATTGAATGCGCCGCGCAGCCTGGCACTGTGACTGTGGTCACCCTCTGGAACGGCGGCCGTTGAAACGTCGCCGTCGGCCGGTGAATGCAGCGACGCCACCTCGTCCACCACGATGGCGACCGGCGCGCCCGCATCGAGCACGATGGCGGCACCCCGGTCGCCTTCGGCCAGCTTCATTCCGAGCATCACACGCAGGCTGGCAATGGGCAGCACCGTGCCACGCAGGTTGGCCACGCCCAGCAGCGCGGGCGGACCCTGCGGTACGCGCGCCATGGCCGGCAGGCGGATCACCTCGGTGATCTCGCTCGCCGGCAGCGCATACAGGCCTCCGTCGACGCGGAAGGTCAGGTAGCGCATCGAGGCGGATGCGGCGTTCACGCGTTGCGCTTCAGTTCATCGGCCAGCGTGGCGATCTCTTCGATGGCGGCGGCGAGGTCCTCGACGCCGCGGGTCTGTTCGGCCGCGGCAGTGGCCGCTTCGCGCGACGCCACGCTGGCCTGTTCGGCGGCGGCGGCGATCTGCCGCGCGGCCTCGGCCACCTGCGCGCTGGCGGCGAGGATGCTGTCGGCGCCATCGAGGATGGACTGGCCGGCCACGCCCAGCGCGTGCACGTCCTGCATGATCTTGTCCATGCCGGCCGAGACCAGTTCGTTGTTGCGCACCTCGGTATCGGTCACCGCGGTCACCTGCTCGAAGTCGCCGCGCAGCGTGGCGATCTGCTCGAGGAGGCCGCGCACCGTGTCGCGCGCGCGATCGACATTGTCGGCCGCCTCGCGCGCCAGGTTGCGGATGTCGTTCGAGACCACCGCGAAACCGCGGCCGGCTTCGCCGGCGCGAGCCGCCTCGACCGCGCCGCTGACCGCCAGCATGCTGGTCTGCACCGCCACCAGCGTGATCGCGTCGATGATCTTCTCGACGCGCCGTCCGACGCTCTCGACCCGCTTCAACGTGGCGAGGCCAGCCTGCGTGCCCTGCAGTGAACGGGACACGCCGCTGATCAGGTTGCTCATGGCGACGCGGCCATCCTTCAGCGCGGCGTCGAGGTTCTCGACGCGCCGACGGGCGAGGGTGGCCTGCTGCTGAGCCACGCGCGCACTGCTTTCGATCTGCGCCATCGCCGCGGAAGTCTGGTGCGTGGCGGCCGACTGCATCTGCGCCGCCTTGCTGATCTGGCTCACCGCGGCCATCACCTGGGTGGAAGTGCCGGACATCTCCTGGATGGAGGCCGACAGTTCCTCGGCGCTGGCACTGATCTCCTCCAGTGATTCCGCCCCGACCTTGCCGCCGCGGATCTGTGAAGCCAGGCGCGCCAGGTTCTGCGCGGCCACCTGGCCCTGGTCCAGTGAACGGGCCTGCTGCTGCACGGCCGCCTGCGCTTCGGTCACTCCCGAGGACTGTTCCTCGGCAGCGGCCGCGATCTGTTCGGCGCCTTTCTGCGCCTCGGCGGCAGCCCGCTCGGCCTCGAGCGCGGCGGTCAGGATGTCGCGGCTGCCTTCGGCGATCTGGTGCATCTCGGTGCGCTGCGCATCCAGCGCATTCGCCAGCGCGCCGGCGGAGACCGCCTCGCGCAGCGCGATCCCGGCCGCATCGCGCAGGCCGGTGCCGACTTCGAGGATGTCCTGCTGGATGCTCTCGGTCAGCTGCTGCACTTCGCGCGCGCTGCGGTCCGAGGTCTCGGCCAGCGTGCGCACCTCATCGGCCACCACCGCGAAGCCGCGGCCCTGTTCGCCGGCGCGGGCGGCCTCGATGGCGGCGTTCAGGGCCAGCAGGTTGGTCTGGTCGGAGATGCGGCTGACCGCGCTGGTGATCGCGCCGATGTCGCGCGCGCGCTGGTCCAGTTCGCCCATCAGCTTCACCGACTCGTTCTGGCGATGTGCGGCATGTTCGATGGCGCGGATCGAGGTGGCGATCTGCCCGGCGCTGTCGGCCAGCGCCAGGGCCACCGCCTCGGTGCGGCGGTTGGTGGCATCGGCCTCGGCGCGAGCCGTGCTCAGCGCCGC
>CAYNEX010000187.1:0-4325 GCA_964396335.1 uncultured Steroidobacteraceae bacterium
CACGGCACCTTGTTTGCAACCGGCGCAGCCTCCCCTGCGCCGGTTTTTTTTGGCTCCGCCCCGCCCTGTCTGCGTGGCATGACGGTGTTCGAAGTTCAGGCCAGTTGACGGGGCACGGCGCGTCGACGTTTACCGATCATCATTTCCGCGCAGGCGGGAATCCAGTATTCGGGCCGATGACCACAAGTTGTCCTGGATGCCCGCCTTCGCGGGCATGACGGGTTTTGATGTTGCCGCACAGTCCGCCTGCTCAGGCATGACGGGTTGGCCGTTTGCGGACGTGCGGCGGAGCGGCGGTGGATGCGATCACCGCCGCGGGTGGCGCCCGGCCCGGCCCAGGACGGCCGGGTGTGGCGAGCGCGCGGCTGCGCCCCGGACTCAGCGGCGCAGGCGCACGACCTGCTGCATCTCCAGGCCGCGATCGCCGGCGAGCAGGCTGGCGCTGGAGTAGTCGATGGCCTCATACATGCTGTACATGGCCGCCATGAAATTCTGGGTGTAGCGTTGCATGCGCTGTTCGAAGGCACGCTTGCGCTGACGTTCAACCTTGCGCGCCTTGTCGGCATCACTGCTGGCCTCATCGCCATCGTCGATGCTGTCCAGCGCGGCCTGACCGGCGCTGCCCATGACCTCGTCGTACTTGCGCATCAGTCCGCCATAGAACGCACCCTGGTAGCTGAAGTGCAGCAGCGGCGCACGCGCCGGTGTGGCCGCCGACAGGAACGCCGGCAGGCGGGTGCCGGCGTCGCTGCCGAATCCGAGGGCCAGCGCCGAATCGGTCAGCGCGATCCATGACGGCGGCGCTTCGCCGGCCCCCATGTCCTGCAGCGGCAGTGGCTGCGGTGCCGCGCCCGGCTTCAGGTCGAGGGCGGCCAGCTGCGGCATGAAGCCCTTGAGCATGCCGATCAGTCCCATCGGGCTCGGTGAGGCGATGACAATCGCGCCTTCGATGCTGTCCGGGTCGGGTTTCATGCCGTCGTCCCACTCCATGCGCTCCAGCACCACGCGCATGCCGGTGAACCAGCCGGCCGCCATGTACAGGCCGGCGGTCTGCGAGCTCAGCTGTGCGGCGCCGCTGTTGAGGCCCGCGAGCATTTCGCATTCGTACGGCGCAGAGGTGATGGCCATGGCCTGCGCCTGCAGGAACTCGGCCAGCTTGTCGAGCTTGAGGCCGAAACCGATATCGGCGAGAAAGGCGCCGTCATGGCTGCCCAGCCCGGGAACCGGCGCGGTCATGCCCTGGAAGGCCTGGGCGATGGCCGGCTTGAGCTCGATCAGGCCGTGGCTGTCGATGGCGCTGCCATCGACGCGGGTGTAGCCGCCGAGCATGCGCGGCATATGCTCGGCCATGCCCATGTACTCGCTGCGGCACACCGCGCTAACCGCATCGCCTTCGTCGGCCAGGAGGCGGGTGAACCAGGTGTCGCGGCCTTCGGCGCCGAGCAGGGCGGTGGCGAGGCGACGGGTGTCGAGCAGGAAGCTGCCGTACGGGGTGTAGCCGAATTCACGGTTGATCTGTTCCAGCTCGCCGCTGTCGAGCAGGCTGCGCGCCGGCTGGCGCAGGCCGAGCAGGTCCGGCAGCGCGGCGACTTCGGGGCCGGCATCGAGGGTCAGCACCAGGTGCCGGTCGATGATGGCCATCACCAGGGCGAACGACTTGTCGCCATCGGGTGCCAGCCGCCAGTAGCTGTGGCCGTCGACCTCGGCGGTGGGCAGCGGCGTGCCGGCCAGCGCTTCCAGCTCGCCGATGAAGGCGCGCAGCTTGTCCGGATCGCCCAGCTCGACACGCAACACCGGCATCACGCCGACGCCGTACATGGCCATGCGGGCTTCACGGGTGAAACCGATGCGTTCCCAGCCTTCGATGGTCAGCTTGTCCGCCGCCAGGTCGATCAGCGCCAGCAGCTTGCGCTTGTCCTCGTCGCTGTCGCCGGACTGCCGGATGTCGGCGCGGGCATCGGCGAGCATTCGCCCGTACGTTTCCTGGGCCGGCTTGAGCATGTGAGCGTAGGCATCCATCGCACTGGCCGGTATCGGCTCGATGTTGGCGTACACATACGGCGTATCGGCCGGCACGTAGGCAAGCGGCGCCGCCAGGTCTTTCCTGGAGGTTCCACACGCCGCCAGTGAAGCGGCGAACAGCAGGGTGAGGAGAATGCGCATGGTGGGATCCTTGGGAGGTGGATGGCACGGCCGCGCGCGGTGCGCGGCCGTGCCCGGTGGAATTACCAGGGCAGGTGGATCGTCACCTGCACGGTGGCGCGATCGGTGCCGCCACGGCCGTCGGAGATCTCGTACTCGAAGCTGTCGCCACCGACATAGCCCGGCACCGGCACGTAGAGGATGCTGCCATCGGCATTGATGCTGATGTCGGCGCGACCGGTACTGTTGAACACCTGGGTGACGGTCAGCGGGTCGCCATCGGGATCGCTGTCGTTGTGCAGGACGTTGATCTCGACGTAGTCCAGCTTGAACACGCGCGCCACGTCGTCAACCGCCACCGGCGGCTGGTTGGCCGGGCCTTCCACCACCTGGATGGTCACCGTGCCGGTGGCGCTGTTGCCGGCGCTGTCGACAACGGTGTAGGTGAACGTGTCGCTGCCGATGAAGCCGGCCGCCGGCGTGTACTGCACCTGGCCGTTGCCGCTGAAGCTGACGCTGCCGTTGCCCGGCTCGGCGACGGCGGTGAGTGTCAGCTCGTCGTCCTCCGGATCGCTGTCGTTGGCCAGCACGTTGAGCGTCACCGGCGTGTCGATGGAGGTCTGCGCGCTGTCCGGGTTGGCCACCGGCGGCAGGTTGTCGGGGACGTTGACGGTGATGCTCACCGTTGCCGTCGCCGTCAGCCCGTCCGGATCGCTGACGGTGTAGGTGAAGCTGTCGTTGCCGATGAATCCGGCCGCCGGTGTGTAGAGGATAGTGTCGCCGGATACCGTCGCCGTACCGTTGCCCGGCTGCGAGGTGGCGACGATGGCCAGACTGTCGCCATCGGGATCGCTGTCGTTGGCCAGCACCGGCACGCTCACCGCGGTGTTGATCGCGGTGACGGCGCTGTCGTCGACGGCGAGCGGCGCCTGGTTGATGAACTCGCGCGGCCCCAGGTGCGTGGTGACTTCCTCGCGCTGGATGCGGTAGGTGTCGACCTCGCGCTTGTGCGCCGGCGGATTGCGCAGCGCGCGCTCGATCCAGGCGGCCGGCGTCGGCACCGGCTCGCGCTTCCATTCGGTGATGGTGCGGGTGACCGGCGGCGGTGGCGGCGCCGTGCTTTCCTCGACGGTGACGAAGGCCAGCTCGACTCGGCGGTTGCGGGCGCGGTTGTCGGCGCCGTCGTTGGCGAAGCGCGGTTGCAGCTCGCCGCGGCCGCTGGCCAACAGGCGTTCCGCCGGTACACCCTGGCCGATCAGCCAGTCGCGCACGGCGGCGGCGCGGCGCTCGGACAGGCCCTGGTTGTAGGCATCGCTGCCGATATCGCAGGTGTGGCCGACGATCTCGACCTCGCCGACGCCGTGCTCGCGCAGGCTGGCCAGCAGCGGCGCCAGTTCGTCCTGCGCCGCCGCTGTCAGCAGCGAACTGTCGAAGGCGAACAACGCCTCGCCACTGAGCGAGACCTCGTTGCGGATGACCTGCGGCTCGGCCTGCGGCGCCGGCTCGCTGATCTCGCGGCTGACCTCGACTTCACGGTAGGGCTGGACCGGCCGGTACGGCGTGCCGAAGTCGTAACGCCAGAGCAGGCTGGCGCGGGTGTCGTCGCGCTCGCCGCCGTAGGCGGGACGATCGAAGGGACCGTCCTTGCGGTGGTAGGACAGGTTGAGCGCCAGGCTGTGGCTGGAGCCGCGGAAGTATTTTTCCAGGCCGATCGAGGCACTGGTCTGGCTGGCATCGTCGTCGTCCAGCAGGGCATCACCGCGCTCGTAGTCCAGGCCGCCACGCACACGCAGCAGCGCATCCTCGAAGAAGTGGCCGACGCGGAAGCCGATGCCGTCCTGGTACGGGTGCGCGAACAGCTGGGTCAGCGTTTCGGTGGTGACTTCCTGCCGCCACGGTCGGCCGTTCTCCACCCCGGTGACGATCTCGGTGAAGGTGTCGAGGTTGCTGGAGAGCAGCCGCTCGTCGGTGAAGGCACGCGAGTAATACAGGTCCCAGGACGTGTTGCGCTTTTCCAGGCCGAAGCCGATCGTCGCCTTGCGGTCGTCGAACACGTTCTGGTCGGCGGCAAGGAAGAACTTGCTGACCAGCACGCTGTCCGGCGCGTTGATCGTGTCGTCCAGGGTCTTGCCGCCCCACAGCCAGTTGTAGGCGAACTTGAGTCCGCCGGAGCCACCTTGTCC
>CAYNEX010000188.1:0-4268 GCA_964396335.1 uncultured Steroidobacteraceae bacterium
GGGCCGAAGTCCCAGGTCTCGCCCTGCGTGCCGGCATCCACGCCCAGCGACAGCGACGGCAGCAATGCGGCACGCGCGGCGCGCTGCTGCTGTTCGGCGGCAGCGCCCAGCGCCGCGGCCTGTTCCAGTTCCGGACGCTGGCCACCGGCCGTGGGCAGGTCCAGCGGCAGTGCCGCCGGCAACTCGGCGTCTTCAAGCGGCGTATCCAGCGGCCGGTTCAGCAGGAAGTTCACATAGCTGCGCGCCTGCGAGATCTGGTCGGCGGTGCTGCGCAGCTGCTGCGCCACCGCCAGCTGTTCGGTGCGCGCGCGCAGCACCTGGTCCTCGGTGATGCGGCCGTTGTTGTGCAGCGATTCATTCACGCGCAGGTTCTCGGCCAGCACCTCGGCCGAGGCCTGCAGCACCTCGCGGGCGCGCAGGGCCTTCAGCCAGTCGAGGTAACCCAGCAGCACGTCGCGGCGCAGCCGCCGTTCGATCACTTCGCGGCCGGCCTCGGCGCCACGCAGCAGTTCGCGCTGCGCGCGTGCCGCCGCGGGAATGGCCGGCTGGTACAGCGGCTGGCGCAGCGTGACGCGCGTGTCCTGCTCGCGTTCGCGCTGGAAGGGGATGGTCTGGTCCGGCAGCGGCGAGAAGCGCGGGGCCTCCCCCTGTGCCTGCAGCAGTTCGTTCAGCGTCTGGTAGGCCGGATTCAGCAACGTGCCGATCGGCAGGTCGATCTCGCGGCCGCCATCGGCGCGGGTGTAGCGCGCCTGCACGGCCAGTTCAGGAAAGAACCGCGCGCGCGCGGCATCCAGCGCCGCCTCGGCGCGTTCGACTTCGAGTTGCTGGCCCTGCAGTGAGAGATTGCCCTGCAGGGCGATGTCGACGTATTCCTGTGCGACCGCCGCGACATCGCGTCCGCCCGGCGTGGCCGCATGACCGGTCGCCACCCACGCGGTGGCCAGCGCCAGCAGCGTCCATGCCTGGCGCGCGGCGTTCACGGCACGGTGCTCAGCCCGCGCCGCATCAGCGTCAGCGCATGGTCGTACAGTTGCAGTGGATCGGTGTTGCGCTGGGTCAGCACCGCGCCGCGGGTGTTGGCGATCTGGATCACGCCGTGCATGAAGCCCCACAGCGCGATCGCCACGGCATCCGGCGAACCCACATCGGGGCGGATCGATCCATCCTCGACGCCGTCGCGGATGGCCTGCGTCATGTGTTCGTGGCAGACGCGACCCAGTTCATGGAAGCGCGCCTGCTGCTGCAGGTCCTCGGGCGCGCGGGCCTCCAGGTGCGCCAGCGCCTGGAAATACACCGGCAGTTCGCGCGCATATCGCACATAGGCGCGACCCATGCCTTCGAGGCGGGCCAGGCCATTGGTGCCGCTGGCGATGGCGTGGGCGAACCGTTCGAGCAGCAGTTCCATGGCCCGTTCGCACAGGGCGATGTGGATGGCCTGCTTGTCCTCGAAATAAACGTAGAGAAGGGCGCGGGAGAGTCGGGCCCGCTTCGCCACCTGGTCCATGGTGAGGGCATCGAAGCCGCTTTCGGCGGCGGATGCCGCCGCCGCGTCCAGAATTTCGGCGCGGCGGCGGTCCCGTTCCTCTTGACGTCGTGCTGTCAGCTCCGTCACTGAGTGACGATATGTCAGGGATTGACGGTCTGTCAAAGTCTGACTCCGAGTTCTAAACGCATCGCAACAAACATCGTCACTACGGCTGCCATTGTTTCACTGTTTGTGCCAATCCCTGGCGGATGGCGTCCTCGGCGCTGGGGCCGGGTTTGCCGGGGCCGGCGGCCGTGCCGATGCAGACGAAGCCGATCAGGTGATCGGCCTCGCCCAGTCCCAGCTCCGCCTTGAAGGCCGCGTCGAATACCCCCGGGCCGGAGAACAGATAGGCGGCATAACCCAGCGCATGGGCCGCGTTCAGCACCAGCTGCGTGGCGCCGGCGGCGGCAAAGGCCTGCTCGATGGCCGGCACCTTGTGGTTCGGGTCGATCTTTGCGGCCGCCACCACCAGCAGCGGCGCGCGCGCGGTCAGGCGGTACTTCTCGCGGTTGATCTCGTAGCGGGCCGGGTCGCCGCTGACGCGGGTGGCCGCAGCGGCCAGGCGGTCGAAGAAGGCCTCGTACTGCTCCGGGCGCACGATCGTGAAACGCCAGGGCCGCAGGCGGCCGTGGTCCGAGGCGCGCTGCGCGGCGCCGAGGATCTGCTCCAGCTCCGCGTCGCTGGGCGCCGGTGCCTTCATGAAGGCGCCAGCCAGCGAGGTGCGGGTGAGCAGGGAGTCGATCGGAGTCAGGGTGGTGGCGTTCATGGTTCCCTGGCCTCATGGGGCCGCGAAGAAGGAGCGTGGCATTCTATCGGATCAGGATAGGGGTCCCCGCCAGGAGGAAAGCATGTCCACGTATCTGGCCGACCTGCTGTGGGAGCGCGGCGAACAGGAATTCACCGGCCTGCGTTACAGCCGCCGGCACCGGATCCGCTTCGATGGCGGCGCCGAGGTGCTGGCTTCCTCATCTCCCTCGGTGGTGCCGCTGCCGGCTTCGGATCCGGCGGGTATCGATCCGGAGGAGGCCTTCGTGGCCTCGCTGGCCAGCTGCCACATGCTCTGGTTCCTGAGCATCGCGGCCAGGCGCGGATTCGTGGTGGACCGGTACGAGGATGCGGCCACCGGCGAGCTGGGACCGGATGCCGAGGGGCGCCAGGCGATGACGCGGGTGACGCTGCGGCCGCGCGTGGTCTTCCCGGACGGGACGAGGCCCACCGACGAAGAACTGGACGCCATGCACCACGAGGCGCATCAGGAGTGCTACATCGCCAATTCGGTGAAGACCGAAGTGGTGCTGGAACCGGCGCGCTATTGAACGAAGGCGCGGCACGACCGCGCCCCGCAGGGCAATCAGTCGTCGCGGAAGTTCTGGAACTGCAGCGGCACGCCCAGTTCCGCCCGTCGCAGCAGCGCCATCGCCGCCTGCAGGTCGTCCTTCTTGCGGCCGGTGACGCGCACCTTGTCGCCCTGCACCTGGGCCTGCACCTTCAGGCCCGATTCCTTCACCAGCTTGACGATCTCGCGGCCCACGTCCTTGTCGATGCCGTGCTTCAGCACGACGGTCTGGCGCGCGCCGCCGAGGTTGCGGTCCACGTCCTTCACTTCCATGCAGCCGATGTCGATGCCGCGCTTGGAAAGACGCAGGCGCAGGATGTCGAGCATCTGCTTCAGCTGGAACTCGGCATTGGCCTTCATCGTGATGACGAAGGGCTCCTTTGCCTCGCGGGTGAATTCGGCATTGCTGCCACGGAAGTCGAAGCGCTGCTCCAGCTCGCGGCTGGCCTGGTCGATGGCATTGGTGACTTCGTGGCCATCCAGTTCGGAAACGGTATCAAAAGACGGCATTCAGGCCTCCACCGGGAAACCATCGGCGCCGCGGCGCCATGGCGTCCACATCAATTGCACCTTGCCGACACCGATGTCGGACTTGCGCGGCGACACCGCCACCGGACGCAGCACCAGCGCATCGGTGGCCAGCGTGCCTTCCAGTCCGGCGATCGCGGCGGCCAGTTCTTTCTCGAGATCGGCCAGTTTCTGTTCCAGTGACTGCACCGACTCTTCCGCGCGTGCCACATCGGCGGTTTCGCGGCCGATGCGCGAGGCCGAGCGCACCGCCGAGGTGGCGCGCCCGACATTGCTGGCCGAAGTGACCTTGCGGCCGAACAACGCGCCCAGCAGCGTCGAGCCCACCGAGATGGCGGTGTTCAGTTTCTGCTGCGAGGCCTGCTCGCGCTCCTTTTCCACTTTCTGGCGGGCCCTGCTGATCTGGTCGCGCAGGCTGGCCAGCTTCGGGGCATATCTCTGCTGCAGTTTCGTCGCCTCGGCATCGCGGCGTTCACGCGCGGCCAGCTGCAGGCGGGCGCGGAAGTCGCCCTCGCTTTCGCCCGGCGTCGACACCATCTTCAGCGCATCGCAGCTGAACAGCTGCAGGCGCTGGTTCTGGTACAGCCAGGTAGCCAGCTGCTTGCCCCAGCTGGTGTAGCTGGCGGCGCGCATCGCGGTGGCGGGCAGATCGGCGAAGGAGGCGCCGGCCACTGCCGGTCCGAGCGAGGCGGATGCGGGCTGCGCTTCATCCCACAGCACTTCGCCGCCATCGCCGAAGGGCGCGGCCAGCGTCACCGTCTGCCAGGTATCCAGGCTCGACGAGCTGTCGATGAAATGCAGTTGCGCCGAGGCGAGCAGGCGCGGGCGGTAGATGATGCCGGTGGCATCAGCCTTCGGTGCGACGAAGACCTGCTC
>CAYNEX010000189.1:0-4221 GCA_964396335.1 uncultured Steroidobacteraceae bacterium
TGGCCATGCCCACCGCGATGCCCGAGGCGCCGTTGATCAGCAGGTTCGGGATGCGGGCCGGCAGCACCGCCGGCTCCTGCTCGGATTCGTCGTAGTTCGGGACGAAATCGACGGTTTCCTTGTCGATGTCGGCCAGCAGCTCGTGCGCGATGCGCGACATGCGCACTTCGGTGTAACGCATCGCCGCCGGCATGTCGCCGTCGACCGAGCCGAAGTTGCCCTGGCCGTCGGCCAGCATGTAGCGCATCGAGAACGGCTGGGCCATGCGCACGATGGCGTCGTACACGGCCGAGTCGCCGTGCGGGTGGTACTTGCCGATCACGTCGCCCACCACGCGGGCGGACTTCTTGTAGGGCTTGTTCCAGTCGTTGCCCAGCTCGCGCATGGCGAACAGGACGCGCCGGTGCACGGGCTTCAAGCCATCGCGGACGTCGGGCAGCGCGCGTCCGACGATCACGCTCATTGCGTAGTCGAGGTACGACTGACGCATCTCGTCTTCGAGGTTTACGGGAAGTATTTCGCGCGCGATTTCGCTCATTCGGTGAGGCTTTATTGCGCCCCGTGCGGGGCCTGTCGCAAACGATTGATTCTACCATACAAGGGCCCGTTTCCGGTGCCCTCCAGGGCCGCCGAGGCGCTATACTCCGACCCCGTGAGCCAAGGTCTGGAAAGCAGCGCGGATCCCGCCGAAATCGCCAAATTCGAGGCCCTCGCGCATCGATTCTGGGACAGCGAGGGCGAGTTCAAGCCCCTGCACCGGCTCAACCCCGCCCGCGCCGATTACGTCGCCGCCCGCGCCCGCCTCGAAGGCGCGCGTGTGCTCGACGTGGGCTGCGGCGGCGGACTGCTGGCCGAGGCGCTGGCCCGGCGCGGCGCCACCGTCACCGCCGTCGACATGGCCCCGGCCATGATCGAGACCGCGCGCCTGCATGCCGCCGAAGCCGGCCTTGCTATCGACTACCGCGTGCAGGATGCCGCCGAGCTGGCCCTGCAGCAGCCGCATTCCTTCGATGTGGTCTGCTGCATGGAGATGCTCGAGCACGTGGCCGAGCCGGGCGCCTTCCTCGATGTGCTGGCACGGCTGACGAAACCCGGCGGAGCCGTGTTCGTGTCCACGCTGAACCGCAATTTCCGCGCCTTCATGCTGGCTATTGTGGGGGCCGAATACGTGATGCGGCTGCTGCCGCGTGGCACGCATGAATACGAACGCTTCATCCGCCCGGCGGAACTGGCCGCCTGGGGCCGCATGGCCAACCTGGCGCTGCTCGATACCACCGGCCTGCACTACGACCCGTTCCGCGATCGGTGCACGCTGAACCAGGACGTATCGGTCAATTACATCGCCCACCTGGTGCCGGCGGCCTGAGGCCTCGCACCCGTTTCTGGAAACTCCCGTGTCGCCATCTTCCATCCGGGCCGTCCTGTTCGACCTCGACGGCACGCTGCTCGATACCGCGCCCGACCTGGTGCGCGTGCTGAACGAAGTACGCATCGAGCAGGGACGCGATCCCCTGCCCTATGCCACCGCGCGCACGCAGGTGTCGCATGGTTCCTCCGGCCTGATCCGCCTGGGTTTCCCGGATGTGGATCCGCCACTGCAGGAGCGGCTGCGCCTGCGCCTGCTCGACCTCTACGCGGAGCGCCTCGCCGACGGCACGCAGCTGTTCGACGGCTGCCGGCAGGTGCTGGACGAATTGCGCGCCCGCGGCCTCGGCTGGGGCATTGTCACCAACAAGCCGGGCTTCCTCACCGAACCCCTGCTGGCACAACTGGGACTGGCGGCCGAAGCCGGCTGCATCGTCTCCGGCGATACCCTGCCGCAGCGCAAGCCGCATCCGGCGCCGCTGCTGCTGGCCGCCTCGCAGCTGTCGGTGCCGGCCACCGCCTGCCTCTACGTGGGTGATGCCGAACGCGACGTGCAGGCCTCGCGCGCCGCGGGCATGCCGGTGCTGGTGGCGCGTTATGGATACCTCGGACCGGATGACGATCCCTATCAGTGGGCACCGGACGCAATGATCGATGAGCCGGTGCAGATCCTCGACTGGCTGGATGGGAAGCTTTGATGAGCGGTGAACTGGAAGGACGCGTGATTGCCATCACCGGCGCCACCGGCGGCATCGGCCGCGCGCTGGCGCTGGCCTGCCTGCGCGAGGGCGCCGAGGTCGTGCTGCTGGCACGCAGCGAAAGCAAGCTGCGCGGCCTGCACGCCGAATGCGAGGCCATCGCCCCGGGACGCGCGCTGATGGCCGTGCTCGACCTGGAGAAGGGCTTGGCCGCCGACTACGACCGCATCGCCGACGCGGTGATGCAGCGCTACGGCCGCCTCGATGGCCTGGTGCATTGCGCCGCGCTGCTGGGCACGCTGACCCCGATCGAGCATTACGAAGTACCCACCTGGTGCCGCGTGATGCACGTGAATGTCACGGCCGCCTTCGCACTCACCCAGGTGCTGGTACCGGCGCTGCGCAAGTCATCCGATGCCTCGGTGATCTTCACCTCCAGCAGCGTCGGCCGCCGTGGACGCCCCAACTGGGGTGCCTATGCGGTCTCGAAGTTCGCCGTCGAGGGCCTCTCGCAGGTGCTGGCGTCCGAGCTGGAAGGCAATTCCGCCATCCGCGTCAACACGGTGAATCCGGGCCGCGCCCGCACGGTGATGCGGCGGCAGGCCTATCCGTCCGAGGACATCTCGACGCTGCCGCTGCCGGAAACCCTGCTCGAGCCCTTCATGAAGCTGCTGGGCCCGCGTGGCCGTGGCATCAGCGGGCAGGCGTTCGACAGCCAGGGTTAGGCGCGCGCGATCACCAGCTGCATCTGCGCGGTGACGATGCCGCGCTCGAAGCCGGCCTTCATGCGCAGGCCGCTGCTGCCCCGCTCATCGCCGAGGATGATGCCCGGATAAGCCGGATGCGCGGTACGCCGCCGGTATGGCTCGGCAGCCCTGTGCACCCGATCGATCAGTTCCGGCTCGAAATACAGCTGTGTGGTGAACACATGGTCACCGCCACGGTAGTTGCGGCGGCCGCGATGCTGCGAGCCGCGTTCCAGCACCATCAGGTGCACATGGATGTCGCGGCCGTTGTACCAGCCGGGAAAGACGCTGCGGAACGACACCACGCCATTGGAATCGCTCACCGCCGCCCCACGGCAGAAACGCGCATTGTTGTTCAGGTCGTTCGGGCCGGGCCGGAAGCGGTACACCTCGTCGGGGGTCTGCTCGCCCGGCTCACCGAAGCCGCTGTAATAACCCTGCGCATCGCAGTGCCAGACATACACCTCGAGATCGCGCAGCGGCATCGCGCCGCAGCCTGAAGACGCCGCGCGCAGCAGCCGCAGGTGCATCTGCATCTCGGTGCCGGGTTCCGCATCGGGGTTGTACTGGCCGCGGATGTCCTGCCGGAACAGGCTGGCATCATCATCACGCTCGCCGTCGTGGATGAAGAACGGCCCCTGCCCGGCGCGGTCGGTGGGGCTGGGCGTGCACGAGGGCACATCGTCCCAGGCCGGCACGACCAGCGCCTCTTCCTGCGCGGCGCCGATGGCGCGCGGGATCATCGCGCTGCCGACCGTGGCCAGCGCCCCCGCAACCACCCCGCGTCGCGGCAGGCTCCGCGGAGGCTTATTTCCTGCTTCGGGCATCGCTTTCCCCCGTTGCGGGATCAAGTGTGCCACGCGGCCCGCCGCCTGACCAAAGATGCGCATTGCGAATGCCCAGCGCCTCCGGATCGAAGCGCAGCGGGACCCCGGAGGCGCGCTGCCGCTCATAGTCGCGCAGCGCCAGCAGCGCCGGCTTCTGCAGGATCAGGATGGCGATGAGGTTGAACCACGCCATCAGGCCCACGCCGATGTCGCCCAGTGTCCACGCGGCCGAGGCGGTGCGGATGGTTCCATAGCCCACCGCCACCAGCATCAGCAGCTGCAACGCACCGATCAGCCGGCGATTGCGCACATGACGGGTCATGTACACCACGTTGGTCTCGGCCATGTAGTAGTAGGCAACGATGGTGCTGAAGGCGAAGAACAGCAGTGCCAGCGCCACGAACACCTGGCCGAATCCGGGCAGCACCGTCTCGACCGCGCTCTGCGCATACCCCGGCCCCTCCTCGACACCCGGCAGGTGTTCGATGATGGGCGTGTTGTCCGTGCCGTAGACGTTGTAACGGCCGGTGATCAGGACCATGAATGCGGTGGCCGAGCACACCAGCAGCGTGTCGACATAGATCG
>CAYNEX010000190.1:0-4164 GCA_964396335.1 uncultured Steroidobacteraceae bacterium
GTTACCTCGACCGGGTGCAGGCCGGCGGCCGCGACATGGCGCTGGTGCTGCTGCCGCTGCTGAACGACCTGCGCGCCGTGCGCGGCAGCCCGTTGCTGTCGGAAGGCACGCTGCTGTCGCTGAACCTGAAGTCCGATCGCCAGCCGGCTCCGGCCGCGCCGGCGCCGGGCGAAGAAGTGCTCACGGTGCAGCAATGGGCGCGCAAGCTGCGCGTGCAGTTCCAGGCCGGCCTGGTCGGCTGGATCCGCGGCGAGCGCACCGAGGCACACCTGGAGATGCTCTCCGCGGTGGCCGCGCGCTTCGAGAAAATCGCCACCTCGCAGCCGCTGTTCCAGCTGTGGTGGGTGGCCGGCGCCGTGATCGAGGCGCTGCGCGAAGGCGGCCTCGAGGGAGGCGTGTCGGTGAAACGCCTGCTGGGCCTCGCCGACCGTGAGATCCGCCGCCTCTATGAAGAGGGCGAGAACCGCTACGCCAACCATCCGCCGGTCGAGCTGCTGAACAACCTGCTTTATTACGTCGCGCGCGCCACCAGCAATGGGCCGCGCGTGGCGGCGGTGCGCAGTTCCTTCCGCCTCGGCGAACTGCTGCCGGTGGACGACAACGTCGAGAAGGAACGCGAGAACCTCTCCGCGCCTTCGATCAAGCTGATGCAGACCGTGGCCGCCGCGATCCGCGAGGACCTGGCCCGGGTCAAGGACGTGCTCGATATCTACGTGCGGCGCGGTGGCGCGGCGCCGGAAGAGATCGGCTCGCAGGTCGAGCTGCTGCGCAAGATCGGCGACACGCTGGGCGTGCTCGGCCTGGGTGAGCAGCGCGCGCGCGTGCAGGGGCAGATCCAGAAGATCGAGGCGCTGGTGGCCTCGCAGGAACGTCCCTCCGAATCGGCGCTGATCGACATCGCCGCGGCGCTGATCCAGGTCGAGGACCGCCTCGACGATGAACTGGTGCGCATGGTGCTGCCGCGCGCCGCCGGCGATGACGCCGGCCTGCCCGAACTGGATGTCGACTTCGCGCAGGTGCAGAACGCGGTGCTGCGCGAATGCGTGGTGAACCTGGCGCGCGTGAAGGAATACGTCGGCCAGAACGTCGGCGGCACGCTCGATGCGGCCGGCTTCGACAACTGGCACGAACTGATGCGCGGCATCCAGGCGGCGCTGCGCATGCTCGGCAAGACCCGCGCCGATGAAATCGTGGCGCGCATCACCGCGCACCTGAGGCGCGTGATGCAGCCGGGCGGCAGCGGGCTCACCGCCCATGCCATGGACCGCCTTGCCGATGCGATCGTCAGCGTCGAGTACTACATGGAGACGCTGCAGGCCGGGCGCTCCGATCCCTGGTACATGCTCGACAACGCCGAGAAGGCGTTGCAGGCGGTTGATTCGCAGCCGGTGCGCGAGATCCCGGTGGTGTCGCCCGCGCCTTCGGAGAAGCAGTTCACCGGCACGATGGTGCTCGGCCAGGCGGGCCAGGCGCCGCAGCCCACCGCGCCGCCCGTTCCCCCGGTGGCGCCGGTTGCGCCGCCGGCGCGCGGCAAGCCCGCGGTGGCCGATGCCGGCGACCCGGAACTGCTGGCGCTGTTCCTCGAAGAGGCGCGCGAGGAAGAAGCGCGCATCGCGAAGAACCTGCCGGCCTGGGACCAGGATCCCACCCAGCAGGACGCGCTGGTGGCCGCGCGCCGCGCCTTCCACACCTTGAAGGGCAGTGGCCGCGTGGTCGGTGCCACCGCGCTGGCCGAGTTCGCCTGGTCGATCGAGAACCTGCTGAACCGGCTGCTGGACAAGACCCTGACGCGCTCGCCGGCCATCCTGAATGTGCTGCGCGAGGCGCTGGGCGCGCTGCCGCAGCTGATCACGCAGCTGGAGAACGGCACCGAGCCCGGCGTCGATACCGTCGGCATCGCCACGCGCGCGCATGCGCTGGCGGCGGGACGCAATGCGCCGCTGCCGCCGGTCGCGCCGCCTGCCGCAGCGGTGACGCCGGCGCCGGAAGTGCCGGCGCCGGCTGCGCCCGCCGCGGCGGAAGCACCTGCGCCCGATCCGGCGCTGGGGGCGGGCGTCGCGCAGGAAGCGCAGTCCCCGGACCTCGCGGACCTGGCCGGCCTGCCGCTCGACATGGATTTTTCGCTGGAGCCGGAGCCGGAGCCTGAGCCGGTACCGCAGGCTGAGCCGCAAGCATCGGCCGATGCCACGCTGGGCGAGATCTACGCACGCGAGACCGCCGGCCATGTGGCCGTGCTGCGCGAATGGGTCAACCGCCAGCGCGTCCTGCCGGCGCCGCACCTGCTCACCGAGCCGGCCTATCGCGCCTGCCACACGCTGGCGGGCAGTTCCAAGACCGCCGGCGCGCGGCATGGCATCCGCCTTGCCGAGCCGCTGAACCACTGGCTGCGCAAGTCCTTTGACAGCGGAGTCGGCCTGGTCGCCGCGGATCTCGACCTGGTCGAGGCCTGCATGGCGGCGATGGAAGACGTCAGCACGCACCTGACGGAAGACTCGGGCTTCTTCGCCACGCATCCGGCGCTGCGCGAGCGCATCGAGGCGGCGGATGCCGAACTCGACCAGCGCATCGCGGCGGTGACGGCGCCGCAGAAGACCGAAGCCGCGGCGCCTGAGCCGGTCGCGGAAGACATCGTGCTGGAAGTCGCCGATCTCGACTTCGTGCTCGATGACGTCGCGGCAGATGCCCCGGCGGCCGAAGAGCCCGCGCCGGAGACGCCTGCGCCTGGACTGTCGCTCGAGCCGGAGTCGATGGCCTCGCCGGCGCCTGAGTCGGCTCCTGCAGCAGAATCGCTTGTGGCGCGGGATCCTGCAGACGCATCGCCGGAACCGGTGGCCGCTGCGCCGGCCGCGGTTGTCGAGGAGGAGCAGGACCTTCCCGCCTCCACCGACTACGACGCGGAAGTCGCCGAGATCTTCAGCGAAGAGGCCACCGAGCTGCTGGAGGAATGCCAGTCCTCGTTCCAGCAGATCAGCCTGACTTCGCCGAGCCGCGAGGAGTTCGCCGCGCTGAAGCGTCCGCTGCACACGCTGAAGGGCGGTGCACGCATGGCCGGCGTGATGACCATGGGCGACCTGGCGCATGAACTCGAATCGCTGATCATCGGCATCGAGGTCGGCACCGTGCCGCCCAGCCACGAGGCGCGCGAAACCTTGCAGGCCTCGCTGGATGAACTCGCGCGCATGCGCGATCTGATGGCTTCGAATGCACCGGTGCCGGCTGCGGGCAAGCTGCTGCGCCAGGTGCGGGTGCTCAATGGCACGGCGCCTGCGCCGGCTCCGGCCGCGGCGGCTGCTCCCGCCGCCGTCGCCGTGCAGCCGGTGACACCGGCGCCGGCGCCGGAACCCGCACCGGAACCAGAGCCGATTCCGGCGATTGAACCGGTGCCTTCGATCGAACCTTCCCGGGCATCCGGACCCGCGCCGGTCAGCGATGACGAGGCAGCCGTGGTCGAACGGTCCGCGCCCGCGGAAACTTCCGCTGCGGACGAGCCGCTCGAGCCCACGGTGATCGAACCGGTCGGAATCGAAGCGCCGGCGGAAGAAGTGGCCGAAGAGCCCGCCGCCTTTGCCGCACCCGGACCGGAACCTGCCGCACCCGCGGCGGAAGAGCCGCCGGCGCAAGTCGCCGCCGAAGCTGCCGGGGAGGTGCTGCCCGGTTTCGCGCTGCCATCGAACGTGGTGGAGCTGCCGCGCCCCGAACCGGCGCCGCCGGTTGAACCGCCGCCGGCACCGACTCCCTTCAATCCGCCGACGCTGGCCGCGCCACCGCGCGCCTTCCAGAGCCTGATGGCCGCCGCCGCGGTGCCGCCGGGCCGCGAGCCCACCGCGCCGGCCGAGCGCGTCGAGATGGCGCGCGTCGATGCCGAACTGCTGAACCAGCTGCTGAACCAGGCGGGCGAGGTCAGCATCGCGCGCTCGCGCGTCGAGCAGCAGCTGGGTTCGATGGAGTTCAACCTCGGCGAGCTGTCACGCACCGTGACGCGCCTGAAGGAACAGCTGTCGAAGCTCGAGATCGAGACCGAGGCGCAGATCCTGCACCGGCACGAGACCGAGATGAACCAGCGCGCCGATCGCGGCGACTTCGATCCGCTCGAGCTGGATCGCTACTCCGCCATCCAGCAGTTCTCGCGCGCGCTGGCCGAGACCGCCAACGACGTGGCCAGCA
>CAYNEX010000191.1:0-4155 GCA_964396335.1 uncultured Steroidobacteraceae bacterium
CGCGCATCGAGCACGCGCAGATCGTCCATCCCGACGACATCGCGCGCTTTGCCGTGCAGCAGGTGATCGCTTCCATGCAGCCTGTGCACGCGACCAGCGACATGCCCTGGGCGCAGGCGCGCGTCGGTCGTCAGCGCCTGCGCGGCGCCTATGCCTGGCAACGCTTTGCGGCGCACGATACGCGCATGGCCTTCGGTTCGGACTTCCCGGTGGAAGCGGTCAATCCCTTCCATGGCCTGCATGCCGCGGTGACCCGCCAGGACGCCGACGGCCGGCCCGAAGGCGGCTGGCTGCCGTCGCAACGTCTCGACCTGGATGCCGCCCTGCACGGCTTCACCCTCGGCGCCGCCTGGGCCGGTTTCGCCGAGGACGAGGTCGGCAGCCTGTCGCGCGGCAAGCGCGCCGACTTCATCGTCGTCGATCGCGATGTGTTCGCAGCGTCGTCGGCGCAGTTGCGCGCGAGCGTGGTGCGCTCCAGCTGGCTCGATGGAAAACAGGTGTATCCGGCGCCCAACGAGCAGTAGACTCGCCTCCGGGTCATGCCGGCCCGCAGCGACAGGGGAAGCGACGCATGATCACGTGGAAAACCGCGGCGATGGCTGCCGCCCTGCTCACCGGATCGGCCCAGGCGGCCGCCGCCGACCGCGGCGTGCTGGTCGATCTGGTCGCCGTCGACAGCGCTGACCAGGTCGAGGCGCTCAAGCGCAGCGCCGGCACCGACTGGTGGCTGGAAGCCGGCGAAGTGCTGCTGCTGGCCGGCGACGTCACCACCATCCGCAACGCCGTGCCGGCGGCGCTGATCCTGCGCGAGATCGACAACATCAAGCCCGGACGCCTGGCCATCCGCCCGCGCGGCTGCATCGATCATCGTGAGCCGCTGGCGGCGGAGGACCTGCTGCTGGTCGCCGACACCTTCGACCTGGTCAACCAGCCGCTGTCCTTCGCACCGACACTCGGCGTGATCAATCCGCACCTTGGCGGCCCCGAGTTCGTGGCGATCGAGCGCAACACGACGATCTCGCGCCTGCACCGCTTCGACCTGCCCGACGGCGCGCCGGCCGCCGATCCCGGCATTGCCCATATCGTCAACCAGGTCGATGCCGAGCGCTGGTTCCAGACCGTGAGCATCCTGACCGACTGGGATCGTTCAAGCTATTCGACGCAGTTGCCGGCGGCGCGGCAGTGGATCGCCGCACAGTTCGCCGCCGCCGGCCTGACCACCAGCGAACCGGTCTTTGCCGTTCCCTTTACGCCGCCGGTGCCGCTGGCGAACGTGATCGGCCGAATCGAAGGCACGCAACGACCGGACGAATGGGTGATCATCGGCGCCCATTACGACTCGCGAAATACAAGCGGCACGAATCCGGTCGACACACCCGGAGCCGATGACAACGCCTCCGGCTGCGCCGGCGTGATCGAGGCGGCGCGCGTGCTGGCAGCGTACCGTCCGCAGCGCACCGTGCTGTTCATCTGCTACGCCGGCGAGGAACAAGGACTGTACGGCAGTCTGCGCCACGCACAGTCGTTGCAGGACAGCGGCGACCTCGGCAAGGTGCAGGCGATGCTCAACATGGACATGATCGGCTGGGTCGAGAGCACCCTGGGCGTCAACGTGTGCAGCCGCACCGGCCTTGCCACCGGCGCCGCCGCCCTGCGCGACACCGTCGCCAACGCCATGGCCACCTACTCACCGGAACTGCTGGTGACCACCACCGATGGCCCGCCCGCCTGCTGCTGCTCCGATCACATTCCGTACCTGGATCGCAACCGGCCGGCCACCCACAGCATTCACCGCGGCAGCACCCAGTATCCGCATTACCACAAGGCCACCGACACACCGGCGAACATGGGGCCGCACTCCCGCGATGTCGGCCGTGCCATCGTCCGCGGCAACCTCGCGGCACTGGTGGAACTGGCCGGCTACGACCTGCTGTTTGCCGACGACTTCGAGGGCTGACGGTCGCGCCGCGGATGTTCGTGAATGCTGCGGGTCAGCCGGCAGTTGGTTGCAAGGGCACGGCTCTTGCTACCATCCGGACTCCGTCACGCAACGAGCAACCCAAGGCATGTGGCCCGAGCTGGAACAGGTTCCCGAACGCGTCCTGAAACAGGCCGCGAAGATCAAGCTGGCGGCCTTCGACATCGACGGCGTGTTCACCGATGGCCGCCTGTGGTTCACCGACGACGGGCGCGAGTTCAAGGCCTTCCACGTGCAGGACGGCCTGGGCATGAAGCTGCTGGGCGAGGCCGGCATCCGCGTCGCCATCATCACCTCGCGTTTCAGTCCGGTGGTCAGCCGCCGCGCCGCCGAACTGGGCATCGAGCTGGTCTACCAGGACCAGGGCGACAAGCTGGCCTGTTTCCAGCGCATCCTGGCAGCACTGAAGCTGTCGCCGGAACAGGCCTCGTACACCGGTGACGACCTGCCCGACCTGCCCGTTCTCAAGCGTGCCGGCCTGGCCATCGGTGTCGCCGACGCGCATCCGTTCCTGCACCGGCACTGCCACTACCTGACGCGCGCCAACGGCGGCGCCGGCGCCGTGCGCGAAGTGGCCGACCTCATCCTTTACGCGCAGGGCCGGCTGGGCGAAATCGGCCAGCGTTTCGGCCATGGCTGAACGTCGCACATGGATGGCCTTCCTGGTGCTGGCAGGACTTGCCGCCGCAACGCAATGGCTGTTGTGGCTGTTCCAGCCCGAGCCGGAGGCGCCACCGTTCATCGGCCCGTTGCGACCGGAATACAGCCTCGACCAGTTCCAGCTGAAGGTGTTCAAGGACAATGGCCAGCTGTCGCTGGACGTGACCTCGCCACGCATGGATCGCCACGGCGGCGACGGCCATTTCATGGTGCGCCAGCCGGAGATGGTCATCCTGCGCGAAGGCCGGCCGCAGTGGCGGGCCAGCGCCGAGAACAGCCGCATCGAAGCCAGCGGCGAACGCCTGGATCTGCAAGGCGGTGTGCGCTTCTACAGCTTCTCCGATGACCCGCGCCCGGTCGACATCCGCACCGAATACCTCACTGCCTATCCCGAACAGCAACGCGCGCAAACCGACGCCCCGGTGACCCTCGTGCAGGGCGGCTCTATACTGCGGGCTTCCGGCCTGCGCGCCGATTTCACCACTTCGCGGCTGCAACTCGATGACTTCAACCTGCATTCGCCTCCGGCACACTGAACCCGCTGCCGACGCCGCAAGCCGCGCGCACACCGTCGGCCGGGTCCGCATTCGCGCGCGCCGCGGGCTGCTGCTCGCGCTGGCGATGGCGGCGCTGCCGGCGATGGCACTGGATGCCGACCGCGACCAGCCGATGGAGATCACCGCCCAGGGCTCGGACACCAATCTTGAATCGGGCACACACACGCTGATCGGCAGCGTGGAAATCCGCCAGGGCAGCCTGCTGATCCAGGCCGACCGTGGCGAGGTCCACCAGCCCAGCGGCGGCGAGGAAGTCTCGCGCGTGGTGCTGGAAGGATCACCGGCGCGACTGGAACAGGCGCTCGACAATGGCGCAGGCTACATGCGCGCCAGCGCCGCGCGAATCGACTTCGACCGCGCCAGCAACACCGTGGTGATGACCGGCGGCGTGCGTATCGAGGATCCACGCGGCACCTTGTCCGGCGAACGTGTCAGCTACGACATTGCGCAGGGACGCGTCCAGGGCCGCTCCAGCGGCGACGATGGCCGCGTGCGCTTCGTCATCCCGCCCAGGGCGAGGGCCGCCGACAGCGAAGCAGACTGATGCTCAGCGCGCAAGGACTGCGGAAACGCTACAAGGCCCGCGACGTCGTGCGCAATTTCGGCATGCACGTCGCCGAGGGCGAAGTCGTCGGCCTGCTCGGCCCCAATGGCGCCGGCAAGACCACCTGCTTCTACATGATCGTCGGCCTGATTCCCGCCGATGCCGGCAACATCCGCCTGGATGGCGAGGACATCACCCGGCAACCCATGCACGAACGCGCACAGCGTGGCATCGGCTACCTGCCGCAGGAGCCGTCAGTGTTCCGGCGCATGAGCGTCGCCGACAACCTGCTGTCGATTCTGGAACTGCGCGAAGACCTGGATGCCGGCGGCCGCGCCGACGTACTCGACGACCTGCTGGAAGAACTGCAGATCGCCCACCTGCGCGAGAACCTCGGTATCAGCCTCTCCGGCGGC
>CAYNEX010000192.1:0-4097 GCA_964396335.1 uncultured Steroidobacteraceae bacterium
GCCGATGGTAGTGTGGCCTGTTGCCATGCGAGAGTAGGTCACTGTCAGGCTCCTACAACGAACCCCCGATCACGAAAGTGGTCGGGGGTTCTTCTTTTTGCGGCACCAGGAAGTCTGGAGCCTGCATCGCCAGGCGTTCAGTGCCGTCACTGCAGCGCGAGCGGCAGCAGCAGCACCGCCGCCAGGGCGAGTCCCGCGGCAAACCCGTACCAGAAGGTGCGTTGGCGGGGGAGCTGCGAGAGTGGTGCGGGCTCGACTTGTTCCGGCGCGGCATTGCTGACGAGGGTCGAAGGTGCGGACGGTGCCTCGCTGGAGGCCGGATCGCCTGCACTCACCGCTGCTGTCGCAGCGGCTGGCGCCGCATCCACTCCATCATCCGATTCCTGGATCTTCTTGCGCACCGGGCACACGAAACAGTAGCCACGTCCGGGCACTGTCATCACGTACTGGTTGCTGCCGGCCGTTTCACCCAGTGCCTTGCGGATCGCGAGGATGCACTGGTTCAGGTTGTTGTCCTCGACGATGGTGTGCGGCCAGACTGCCTGCATCAGTCGTTTTTTCTCGACGACTTCGCCGGCATTTGCCACCAGCAGCAACAGCGCTTCAATGGCGCGTGAATTCAGCCGCTGCACCAGCCCGCCGGCGTTGAGCAGCTTTCGTCGCGTCACATCGAGCTGGAATCTGTCGAACAGGTAAACGGTGTGTTGCATGGGGTTCCGGGTCTGCGCCGCATCCCTGCATCGCGTTCATCTCTATTCATGCGGTTTCATGCAAACACAATGCCGCCGTAACAAGGGCGGACTAGCCTCACTCCCGTCGCGCGGTTTCCCCCCGTTTGCCCCGCGACAGACGACCCCCGACAAACTGACAGTGAGGTGTGCGATGGAAATCACTAACAAGGGCAGCAAGGTGCTGCTGCTGGCCGGTGCAATGCTGTGCTGTGCGAGTGCATGGGCCATGCCGTCGCTCGAGCCGACGGTGACCCGGACCGAGGCGGTGAAGTACCGGCCGTCCGAGGCCAATACGGCCGAGGGTGCGGCGAAGCTGTACAAGGACCTGCGCATCGCGGCCCGGCACGTTTGCGAAAGCCCGGGCGTGAACCTGGCTCCGCTGGCCGATTCGGCCCGCTCGTCCTGCATCCAGAAGGCCCTGGATGAGGCAGTGGCCTCGCTGGGCATCCCGATGGTGAGCGCCATCCACCAGTACAACCGGCCGGTGACTTCCCCGGCCATGGCGGCGAGCCGCTGAGGGCGCACCCGGGCCGGTCCGCCACCCCCCGGGCGGGCCGGACTCAGGGATTCCCTTGTTATGCGAAGTGGAATGTGGATATTCATGCCGGGCCAGTTGCTGACGCGGCAATGAAGGCACATACTGGATTTGTCGGAGGTTTCCCCCCAACCCCCAGCCTCCGGCGGCTTTGACAAGACCCCATACCTTGACAGAGGTACGACCCGTGAAAATTTCGTCCAAACTCGTTCTTTGCGCCGCCGTGCTGGCGGTTGCCCCTGCGTATGCAGATGTCCTCTCCCGCAACGTGCTCACGGAAGCTGCCGTCACGCGCACCGAAAGCGTGAAGTTCAAGCCCTCCGAGGTCACCACGACCGAAGGCGCCTCCGCCCTGTACCGCCAGCTGCGCGAAGCCGCGGCCCGCGTGTGCACCGAGGATGCGGCGTTTGCCTTCGATGTCCATGGCTACGAGACCTGCGTGGTCGATGCCCTGAACACGGCCGTGAAGCGCGTTTCGATCCCGCTGGTGAGCACCCTGCACCAGCAGTCCGCCAGGTCGGCGACGGTGGCAGGACGCTGAGCGCCGCCGTCAAGCGCCCGCCGCAGGCTGTCCCCCCAAGGCCTGCGGCGGGCTTTTTTTTGCCTGGTGACCGGCTGGCCCGGTGAATGAGGGCGCGGGCATACTCCGCGCACCCTGGCTTCCGGTTCCCTGATGTCCCTGATCCCCGTTCCTGCAGCGCCGCCGACACCGAGGCCGGCGGGAAATTTCGCTGAATGGCTTGAGGCCATGCGCGCAGTGCTGCGCAATGAGCGCGATGCCGATGTGCCCTGCGACGGCTGCGTGGGTTGCTGTGTGTCCGGCTACCCGATCCCGCTGCGGCCGGATGACCGGCGGGCGCTGGACGAAGTCCCGGCGCAATGGCTGAAACTGCCGGTCGGGACGGGCCTTGCGCGCATGCTGCCGCGGGCCGATGGCACCTGCCCGATGATGCTCGGGCGCCGCTGCACCATCTATGCGGATCGGCCGCGCACCTGCCGGGACTATGACTGCCGGATCTATGCAGCCTGCGGGGTGATGCCGGATGGAGAGCGTCCGGTGATCCAGCAGCGGGTGGCGGAATGGCAGTTCAGTTTCGGCAGCGAGCAGGAGCGTGCGGATGCCGAGGCGCTGCGGCGGGCGACGGCGTTCATCCGCGCGCATGCGGCGCTGTTCCCGGGGCCGATGCATGCGGAGTCGGCCACCGCGGCGGTGGTGCTGGCCGTGAAGGTCTTCCCGTTGTTCCGCCGGGCGGAAGGCGGGCCCCCGGCTGAACGGGTGCGGCAGGTCATCGAGGCCGCAACGGCATTCGACCTGGGGCGGCTGCCGGTGGGCGGGGGCGCCTGAGTTTTTCCGTCGTCCCGGGGATTGCCCCGCCGGCACGACCCGGGCCCGGATCCACAAGCGGGTGGAGCGACTTTGCCCGCCGACCCCGGCCACACGCATACTTCCTGCAATCCGCGGCCAGGACGGCCGCATGCCGGGGGTGTCATGAGGCCGCGTTCGACTGCATCCATTGGTTGCCTGCTGGCCGGACTGGTCCTGTTGCTGCCTGCAGGGGCAGCGCGATCGCAGGCTGCTGCATCCGGGGACGCGGGCACCGGGCAATCCGCGGTCTCGCTGGGGGCGGAGGCGGAGTCCGGCGACGACGAGCTGGAAGAAGTGCTCGTGCGCGGCACGCGCCTGTGGCAGCTGCGCGAAGCCATCGTCGAGGCGGAAGACCGCCTGTACGCGCGTTACAACGAGCTGAACAAGAACCGCGATTTCGACATCCATTGCCGGCGCGAAGCGCCGATCGGCACGCGGCTGAAGAAGCGCATCTGCCAGGTCCGGTTCTTCGAGGATGCGCAGGCCGAGTACGCGCGGGCGCTGGTAACGGGCTCCGGATACGCGCCTGATCCGAACCAGGTGATGATGCAGCGCCAGGGAGAGTTCCACGCCAACGCCACCGGGCTCTACAAGAATGACCGGCGGCTGCGCGCGCTGTCGCGCGAACTCGAGCGCCTGCAGAAGAACTACGAGAAGGAGCGCAAGGAGCGCTTCAAGGATCGCTGGTTCGAGTTCTGAGCCGCTGAAATGACAAAGGGCCCCGAAGGGCCCTTTGCTTTTCAGGCTCGGGTGACCGGCGTCAGTTGCCGGCGGCCTTCGCCTTCGCCGCATCGGCGATCACCACGTCGGCCACGTTCCTCGGCACCGGATCATAGTGCGAGAACTCCATCGTGTAGCTGGCGCGGCCCGAGCTCATCGCGCGCAGGTTGCCGATGTAGCCGAACATCTCCGACAGCGGCACGGTGGCCACGACGGCGATGTTGGTGCCGCGCTCCAGCTGCTCCTGGATCTGGCCGCGACGGCGGTTCAGGTCGCCGATCACGTCACCCAGGTAATCCTGCGGCGTGACCACCTCGACCTTCATCACCGGCTCGAGCAGCTGCGGACCGGCCTTCTTCACGCCTTCGCGGAAGGCGGCCTTGGCGGCGATTTCGAACGTCATCGCGTTCGAGTCGACGTCGTGGTAGCTGCCGTCCACCAGCGTGGCCTTGAAGTCCACGGTGGGGAAGCGGGCGAGCACGCCTTCTTCCGCCTGCAGGCGCAGGCCCTTCTCGACCGAGGGCACGAATTCCTTCGGCACCGAACCGCCGACGGTCTTGTCCTCGAAGATGAATCCGGAACCACGCTCGAGCGGCTCGAACTTGATCCACACCTCGGCGAACTGGCCGGAACCGCCAGTCTGCTTCTTGTGCGTGTAGTTCTCCTGCACCGCCTTGGTGATGGTCTCGCGGTAGGCCACCTGCGGCTGGCCCATCACGCCCTCGACGTTGAACTCGGTGCGGGC
>CAYNEX010000193.1:0-4091 GCA_964396335.1 uncultured Steroidobacteraceae bacterium
CCTTGGCGGCATGCAGCAGCGCCTTGGAAGGAATGCAGCCCACGTTCAGGCACACGCCGCCGAGCGAATCCCAGCGCTCGACCAGCACCACGTTCAAGCCGAGGTCGGCGGCGCGGAAGGCGGCCGTGTAACCACCGGGACCGGCGCCCAGCACCACCAGCTGCGCGGTGCGGTCGGGCTTCGGGCCCGGCGGCATCTGCGGCTGGGCCTGCTGCGAGCCGGCGCTGATGGACGGCGCGGCAGCCGGCGCAGCGGCGGCGGCGGGAGCTGCAGCGGGCGGCGCGGCGGCAGGCTTCGTGGCAGGTGCTTCAGCCCTGGCCGCCGGCGCAGCGGCGCCTTCGGCCGCGGTCACGCGTGCGATCACCGTGCCCTTGCGCACCTTGTCGCCGGCCTTCACCAGCACGGCGGAAAGCTTGCCGGCCGCGGTGGACGGCACGTCCATCGTGGCCTTCTCGGTCTCGAGCGTGATCAGCGAGGTGTCGATCTCGATGTCGTCACCGGGCTTGACCAGCACCTCGACCACCGACACTTCATCGAAGTTGCCGAGGTCGGGAACCGCGACTTCGACTTCGCGGCTCATGGCACACCTGCCAGCAGCGTGGCCGGGTCGGCGAGGATCTTCGACAGGTACACCGCGAAGCGCGCGCCCTGCGCGCCGTCGATCAGGCGATGGTCATACGAGAGCGACAGCGGCAGCATCTGGCGCGGGACGAACTGCTTTTCCTTTGCATCCCACACCGGCTTCACCTGCGTGCGCGACACACCGAGGATCGCAACCTCGGGCGCATTGATGATGGGCGTGAAGGCCGTGCCACCGATGCCGCCGAGGCTCGAGATGGTGAAGCAGCCGCCCTGCATCTCGCTGCCCTTCAGCGTGCCCTTGCGGGCGCGCTCGGACAGGTCACCCAGCGCCTGCGCGATGCCGAACAGGTCGAGCTGGTCGGCGTTCTGGATCACCGGCACCAGCAGGCCATTGGGCGTGTCGGCGGCGAAACCGATGTGGAAGTACTTCTTCAACACCATGTTCTCGCCATCGAGCGAGGCGTTGAAGGTCGGGAATTCCTTCAGCGCCATCACCACGGCGCGCACGATGAAGGCCAGCGGCGTGATCTTCACGCCGGCGGCGGCAGCGCGCTCCTTCATCTTGGCGCGCTCGGCTTCCAGCTCGGTGACGTCGGCCTCTTCGTACTGGGTGACGTGCGGCACGTTCACCCACGAGGCATGCAGGCGCGGCCCGGAGATCTTCTGGATGCGGCCCAGCGGCTTGACCTCGACCTCGCCGAACTTGGCGAAGTCGACCTTCGGAACCTGCGGCAGCGCCGGACCCTGCGGCGCCATCGCGCCGGAGAGCATGGCCTTCACCCAGGCCTTCACGTCGTCATGGGTGATGCGGCCGCGCTGGCCGGAACCCTTCACCCGTCCCAGGTCCACGCCCAGTTCGCGCGCCAGCTTGCGCACGGACGGACCGGCGTGGGCGGTGCTGAAACCGGCTTCGTTGACGGCCGGCAGCGTCGCAGGCGCGCGCGGCGCGGCGGTTGCCGGCGCTGCCTTCGCGGGAGCGGGAGCCGCAGCGGCGGGCGCGGCAGCCCTGGCAGGTGCCGCCGCAGGCGCGGCAGCCGCAGCCACCACCCCGCTCAACGTCACCACCTTCGCGCCGGCGGAAACCTTGCCGCCCTGCTGGATGTGCACGGCCTCGACCACACCGGCGGCCGTCGACGGCACGTCCATGGTGGCCTTCTCGGTCTCGAGCGTGGCCAGCGGTGAATCAACCTCGACCTTGTCGCCGGGCTTGACCAGCACCTCGATGACGCTGACATCGGTGAAGTTGCCCAGGTCGGGCACCACCACATCAACGCTGGTCGGCGCGGCGGCAGCCGGTGCTGCCTGCGCCGGCGCGGCTTCGGCAGCCGCGGCGGGCGCCGCGGCCGGAGCCTCGCCATCTCCCTCGCCGCGCAGCGTCACCACCAGCGAACCTTCCGAGACCTTGCCGCCGACTTCGACATGAACCTTCTCGATCACGCCGGCGGCGCTCGAGGGCACGTCCATCGTGGCCTTCTCGGTCTCCAGCGTGATCAACGGCGTGTCGACGTCGACCTTGTCGCCGGCCTTCACCAGCACTTCGATCACCGCGACCTCGGAGAAATTGCCGAGATCGGGCACCCGCACTTCAATGCTCTGTGACATCAGGCGCCCTTTGTCAGGAGTTCAGCGGATTGGCCTTGGCCGTGTCGATGCCAAGCTTCTTCACGGCAGCGGCCAGCACCTTGCGGTCCAGTTCACCTTCGTCGGCCAGCGCCTTCAGCGTGGCCAGCACGACATAGCGGTGGTCCACCTCGAAGTGGTGGCGCAGCGCGGCGCGGCCATCGCTGCGGCCATAACCATCCGTGCCCAGCGTGATGTAACGACCACCCACCCACTGGCGGATCTGGTCGGGCACCGTGCGCATGTTGTCGGTGGCTGCCACCACGGCCGACTTCAGTCCGCCGAACAGCTGCTGCACGTACGGCACACCCGGCGTCTTCTCCGGATGCAGCAGGTTGTCGCGCTCCACGTTCAGCGCCTCGCGGCGCAGTTCGCTGAAGCTGGTCACCGAATACACGTCGCTGGCCACGTCGTAGTCCTTCTGCAGGACTTCGGCGGCCTTCAGCACCTCGCGCAGGATGGTGCCCGAACCCATCAGCGTGGCCTTGAGCTTGCCCTTGCCACCCTTCTGCAGCAGGTAGGCGCCCTTCAGGATGCCTTCCTCGGCGCCCTGCGGCATGGCCGGCTGCACGTAGTTCTCGTTCATCACCGACAGGTAATAGAAGAGATTCTGGTTCTCCACGTACATGCGGCGCATGCCATCGTGGATGATCACGGCCAGCTCGTAGGCATAGGCCGGGTCATAGGCGCGGCAGCTCGGCACCGTGGTGGCGACCAGCTGGCTGTGGCCGTCCTGGTGCTGCAGGCCCTCGCCGGCCAGCGTGGTGCGGCCCGCGGTGGCGCCCAGCAGGAAGCCGCGCGCCTGGATGTCGCCCGCCGCCCAGATGAAGTCACCCACGCGCTGGAAGCCGAACATCGAGTAGTAGATGTAGAACGGCACCATGTGCTGGCGGTGGTTCGCATAGGCGGTGCCGGCCGCGATCCACGAGCACATCGAACCGGCCTCGTTGATGCCCTCTTCGAGCATCTGGCCCTTCTTGTCTTCCTTGTACGACATCAGCTGGTCCGCATCCTGCGGCGTGTACAGCTGGCCGACGGCCGAATAGATGCCGATCTGGCGGAACAGGCCCTCCATGCCGAAGGTGCGCGCCTCGTCCGGGACGATCGGCACGATGTTCCTGCCGATGTTCTTGTCCTTCAGCAGTGCGGTCAGCATGCGCACGAAGGCCATGGTGGTGGAGATCTCGCGATCGCCCGAGCCTTCCAGCAGCGCCTTGAAGGTCTCCAGCGGCGGCACCGCCAGCGGCGGCGCATCGGTGGTGCGCCGGGGCAGGAAGCCACCCAGCGATTCGCGACGCGACTTCAGGTACCTGATCTCCTCGCTGTCGTCGGCGGGCCTTGCGAAACGGAAGTTCGCGATGTCCTCGTCCTTCAGCGGGATGCCCAGGTTCTCGCGGAACATGGCCAGCGACTCGGCATCCATCTTCTTCTGCTGGTGCGCCACCATCTGGCCCTCGGCCGCCTTGCCGAGGCCGAAGCCCTTGACGGTGTGCGCGAGGATGACGGTCGGCCCGCCCTTGTGCGCCATCGCCGCGGCATAGGCCGCGAACACCTTGCGCGCATCGTGGCCGCCGCGCTTCAGGCGCCAGATGTCGTCATCGGACATGTTGGCGACCATCGCGGCCGCTTCCGGATGCTTGCCGAAGAAATGCTCGCGCGTGTACGCGCCGCCCTTGGCCTTGTAGTTCTGGTATTCGCCGTCGACGGTGGTTTCCATCAGGCGGCGCAGCACGCCGTTGTGGTCCTGGGCCAGCAGCGGATCCCAGCGGCTGCCCCACAGCACCTTGATGACGTTCCAGCCGGCGCCCAGGAAGGAGGATTCCAGTTCCTGCACGATCTTGCCGTTGCCGCGCACCGGGCCGTCGAGGCGCTGCAGGTTGCAGTTCACC
>CAYNEX010000194.1:0-4068 GCA_964396335.1 uncultured Steroidobacteraceae bacterium
GAGTTCATCGAGAAGAACGCGCTGGCGGTGGCCAACCTCGACATCTGACGCACCTCGCCGCCGCCTGGCGGCGATCCTTTTGCGGGCGGCCTAACCGCCGCCCGGCGCCCCCAGCGTCTGCACCCAGTAGATCTGCCCCGGCTTGCTGCCGGTCGCCACGCCGATGCCCATGTGGCGGAAACGCCCATCCATCAGGTTGGCGCAATGCCCGGCACTCTGCAGCCAGCCGGCCACCACTTCCTCGGCCGATTCCGGCCCCATCGCGATGTTCTCGCCGGTGAGGCGCGCGGCATAACCCGCGCTGCGCACGCGATCGCGCGGCTCGCGGCCGTCCTTGCCGCGATGGGCGAAATATCCGCGCGTGGCCATGTCGCGGGCGTGGGCTTCGGCGGCGGCATCGAGCGGTGCGGCCGACCACCGCTTCAGCGGCCGAGCCGGCCTGGGCGATGGCCAGCAGGACGAGGGCGGCCGGAAGTCTTGCGAACGGCATGCGCGCATCATGGCAGCGCGCGCTGAATCGGTCCTGAACCTGGATCAGGTCCTCAGCCGTCATGCACCGAAAACCGGTTGCGGCCATTGTTCTTGGCCTGGTAGAGCGCCGCGTCCGCACGCTGGTAAAGCATCTCGAAGCCGCCCTGCTTGCCCACCACCAGGCTGCAGCCCACCGACACGGTGAAGGCCTGCGGTTCGGTGAACGCGCGCACGCTTTCGAGCAGCCGCTGCGCAATCTGTTCCGCGCCGTGGCGGTCGCAATTGCGCGCGAACACCATGAATTCATCGCCGCCGAGCCGCGCGGTCACATCGCCGGGCCGCACGCTGTCCTGCAGGGCCTCGGCCAGCGCGCGCAGCACCGCATCGCCCACCTGGTGACCGGCGGAATCATTGATGGCCTTGAAGTTGTCGACGTCCACCAGCAGCAGGGCGTGCGAGTGTTCCTGCGAGCCGAACCACTGGTTCTCGATCGCCGCCAGCGCGCCGCGCCGGTTCGGCAGGCCGGTGAGCGGGTCCTGCATCGACCGATGGTAATGACGCCGCACTTCCGCCTGCTGGGCGTAATCACGCTGCGCATAGAAGAAACCGAGCAGCAGTGCCAGCAGCAGGGCGACCGCGCCGCTGGCCAGTTCGATGCGGCGGAAGCGCGTCTCCTGTGCCAGGAAATAATCGAGGCCGAAATCGACGCCGACAAACCCCGCCATGCCTCCGGCGCTGTCGTGCACCGGCGCATGGCCGCTGAGGAAGGTGCCGTAATCGTCCATCTGGAAGCCGGGGGTGACGTAGGTTTCGTCGGCGGCCAGCCGTTCGAGCCAGTCGTCGCGGTATTCGGGCCGCTGTTCGTAGGGTTCCATGTAACGCGACGGCCGCAGGCCGCGACGCGCCGCGAAGCCGGCATCCTGCGCGGTATCGAGGATGAACACCGCGCCGCCATCGCGGATCCCCATCGTGTAGACGTAGAACGCTTCCGGCCAGGTCTCGTGCAGCCGCATCAGCGGTTCACGCGCTTCCGCCAGCATGGCCTCGTCGGCATCGCCATCGAGCAGCGCGCGGTGCAGGTCGCCGTCGATGTGGCTGGCAGCCAGGCGCGCCACCTGGTCCACATGCCGGCGCAGCACTTCCAGCCGCGCGTCGCGCGCCGCGATCTGCGGCACCAGGACCAGCGTCAGCAGCAGCACGGCAATGGCGATCGTGGCCAGGGCGAAGGTGCGCACGCGCAGGCGCGACAAGGGAGTCTGGGGCATCAGGGCAGGAACTCGATGTTGAGCGTGAAGACCACCCAGCGGCGCAGCGGGTTGTCGAACTCCAGCGTCTTGGCCGTGTCGAGCGCGGCAAGGCCGAAACCCTGCTCGCGCGGGGATTCGCTGATCACCTGCGCCTCGAGCACCTTGCCGTCCTCGTTGATCATCACGTCGACGGTGACAAACCCGTCAACGCCGTTGCGCCGCGCCTCGGGCGGGTAATGCTGTTCGGGTGCGTCACCGCGCAGCACGCGGAACTGCGCCAGCGCATCACCCTGCACACGCAGCGCCTGCGGGTTCTCGATGCGCTGCGCGGACACCGGCAGCGCGACCAGCAGTGCCACAACCCATGTTGCCAGCGCCTTCCCGGGCATCCGCATCCTCAGGACTCCCGCGCCGGCGGGTTGTCCGGCGCCGCCGGACTGGCGACGTGCAGCGTCAGCTGCGGGAACGGGATCTCGATGCCGCGCGCGTCGAACGCGGCCTTGACGCGTTTCAGGAACTCGCGCCGCACCGACCACTGTTCCGGCGCGCGCGTCTTGAAGCGGCAGCGGATCACCACGGCGTTGTTGCCGAGGCTGTCGACGCCGGAAATATCGAGCGGCTCGAGGATGCGGGCGGCGTATTGCGGCTCCGCCTTCATCTCACTGCCCACCTCGGCGAGCACGCTGATCACATGGTCGACGTCCTCGCCATAACCCACCGGGATGTCCATCACCGCATAGGCGAAACCCTGCGTGCGGTTGGTCACCGTGGTGATCAGGCCATTGGAGATGTAATGCACATGCCCGGACGCATCGCGCAGGCGCACATGCCGCAGCGTCATGTCCTCCACCGTGCCCGACAGCCCGGCGATGGTCACCACATCGCCGGTCGCCAGCTGGTTTTCGATCAGCAGGAACATGCCGGTGAAATAGTCCTTCACCAGGTTCTGCGCACCGAAGCCCACGGCGATGCCGACGATGCCGGCCGCGCCGAGGATGGGCGCCACCGAGATATCGAGCTCGGCCAGCACCAGCATCGCCGCGACCAGCGTCAGCACCACCGAGACGGCATAGCGGAACACGCGGGTGAGGGTTTCGGCCCGCTTCAACTGCTCCGGCCGCACCAGGCGTTCATTGAGCCGGCGGCGGACGCGGGCGATCAGGCGGGTGAGCAGGGTCGCGATCAGCCAGGCGACGGCGAGGATGCCGATGATGCGCAGCAGCCGGACGGCACCCCCACCCGCGCCGAACCATTCACCAACAGCCTGCCAGTCCATTCGTCTCCATCCCCTTCGCCCAGGCTGTCCCTGCGGGTATTTCTATTATGCCCATGTAAGGCCGGCCCGCGGTCCGGGACTGCCCCGTTGCCAGGGAGATGGCCATTCGAGCTGACAGGCAGGTCGGCACGCGCGGCGCCGGGGGTCCCCTTCCCCCCGGCGGCCGTGAGCGTCCCCTGGCGTTGCACAGCGGCATTTGTGGCCGCAGGTCACAGGCCGGCGCCCGTGACTGTGACGCAGCGCGCGTCCGCGGCGGCGAAGCACTGCCAGACTTCGCGGGCCAACCCTGGCCATTGCATGTCGAAGCCCCCGTGAAGGATCACACCCCGCCCGAAGTGAATGTCGCCGTGGATTCGTTCGTCGCCGGACGCGACGACCGCATCCTGCATGCCCTGCTGCAGGGCAGTTTCGCGCTGTGCGTCAGCGACGAGATCCATGAGGCCGGCGCGCTGGTGCACGTGCAGGCCGGACGTCCCGGCCGGGCCAGCAACCCGGACCTCACCGACAACACGCTGTCGACCGACCTGCTGCTGCTGGACCGCTGCCTGGCCGAGCTGCGCATCGCCGAACCGCGCGCGCGCAACTGGCAGGCGCGTTTTGTCGCGCATGCTGACCAGGACGCGGGCGGCTTCGATCGCCTCTCCGCGCTGCAGGCCTTCATCGAGGTCTACCTGGAGGACACCGGCGTGGCGCTGACTTCAGCCGTCACGCACGAGGGCATGCCACGGCAACTGAGTTTCCGACCGGCCATGCGGACCCTGCGTTGCGAAGTCATCTCATCGCTGGATGACACCTGTCGCATGCAGCCGCTGCCGCATGTCTGATTTTCCCGTAAGGGTATGGCGTGTATTCCTACAGCCTGTAGGGTAAACGCAACAATTGGTTGGTTCGCGCAACACCGGCTATCATTCACGCGCACCGTTAAATGGTGAGACATCAACATGGAGAACACATGCGCAAATTTGTAGCGATCGCTACCCTCGCGGCCCTTGGCCTCGGCGCTCAGGCCGCCTCGGCACAAGGATTCAGCTACAACCTGCTCGAAGGTTCGTTGATCTCGGGCGATGACTACGA
>CAYNEX010000195.1:0-1060 GCA_964396335.1 uncultured Steroidobacteraceae bacterium
GACCACGCGCACCAGGAATACCTGCGCAACCACATCAAGGACCACAGCTAGCCGGATGGCTGGCCGGGCGCGGGAATGAAGCAGGCTTTCCGTCACGCGGCGCTGCTGGGCGCCACCGGCCTGCTGCTGGCCGGTGGCGCGGCGGCGGAGGAAGGCGGCCTGTGTTCGCGCTGGTCGGAGCCCGGGCAGGGCGGCGCGCTGGATGTCAGCGTGCTGCATGAGGCCAGCGGCATCGCCGTTGGAAGCGGCGGCAGGCTCTACCACGTCAACGACGGCGGCAAGCCCGTCTTTCACGTCACGGACGCGAGTGGCGGCGGACTGCAGACCGTGCGGGTCAGCGGCGTGAAGGCGGTCGACATCGAGGACATGACCTATGGCCGCTGCGGAGATGCGAACTGCCTGGTGCTGGCGGATACAGGCGACAACGCCCAGCGCCGTGAAGCCGTGCAGTTCATCCTGGTGCGGGAGACGGAGAAATTCGGCGCGGAAGTGAAGCCGTTGCACGTGGTCCGCGCGCGTTACCCGGACCGGCCGCACGATGCCGAGGCCGTCGCGTTGCATCCCGGTGGCGACCTGCTGCTGGTGACCAAGAGCCCGCTCGGCCTCGGTGGTCCTTCAGTGCTGTTCCGCCTGCGCGCCGAACAGCTGGCAGCCGGTGGCGAGCAGGCCTTCCAGCGGCTGGGTGAAATCCCCGTGCCGCAGCTCACTGAGCATGGGCTGACGCTGCGCCGGATGGTCACCTCGATGGATGTATCGCCGGATGGGCGGCGCCTGCTGCTGCTGACCTATGACTCGGCCATCGAGATCGCGTTGCAGCCGGGGGCGGGCCTGCCGGCGGAATGGAAGTCCGGCCTCACGCATCGTGCAACGCCCATCATGCTGCTGCTGCAGGCCGAGGCGGTGGCGTATGAGGATGGCGGCCGCGGCATCGTCTACAGCACCGAGTCGCTGCGCGGATCGGCCGTGCCGCTGGTGCGGCAGCGCTGCCTGGACTGAGGCCTGATCCGGCCGGTCAGGCCGGATTCAGCGGCAGCGTCACGGTGAAGGTCACCAGCCCGTC
>CAYNEX010000195.1:1160-4045 GCA_964396335.1 uncultured Steroidobacteraceae bacterium
CGGCCGGTCAGGCCGGATTCAGCGGCAGCGTCACGGTGAAGGTCACCAGCCCGTCGTGTGAATCCACGCCGAGCTCACCACCATGCTCCCTGACGATGGTCGAGGCGATATAAAGCCCCAGTCCAAGTCCGCGCGGGTTCTCGGCATTGTCGATGGAGCCGCGCTTGAAGGGTTCGAACAGCGTGGCCAGCGCCTGCTCGGTGAGCGGCGCGCCATGGTTGGTGACCTGCACCACCACGGTCGAATCACGGCGCTCGGCATGGACCTGGATGGGTTTGCCGGCCGTGCCGTGGTGGCGCGCGTTGGAGATCAGGTTCGACAGCACCTGCAGGATGCGGTCGGCATCGATGTTCACGCTGCCCAGCGCGTCATGCCGCAGCTCGACGGTGATCTCCGGGTGTGCATAACGCGCCTCGTTGACCACGTCTTCGAGCAGCTGGCCGAAATCGCGCGGCGCGCGCTGCTGCACCAGGTTGAAGCCGGCATGCACGCGGCTGAGGTCGAGCACATGGTTGATCAGGCGGCCCATGCGACCGGAGACGCGCGCGATGTGCTTCTGCACCTGCGCCACGCGTTCCTCGTCCAGCTTCAGTGTCGCGCCGGCCATCGCGATGGCCTGCACCGGGCTGCGCAGGTCATGGCCCAGCATCGCCAGCAGCATCTCGCGGGCGCGCACCACTTCCTGCAGGCGCGCGGCGGAGATGTCGAGCAGGGCGCGCCGCAGTTCCTCGGCATCAAACAGCTCCGCTTCATCCCAGGGTTCGGCCTTGCCGCGCACCACCTGCTGCCATTCGGCGAAGGAACCGCGCGGCGACAGGCGCGCGCCATTGGGCCCGACCACCACCGGCTTGGCCGGGTCACCGGCCCAGCGCTGGGTCTGCACCTGTTCCTGGCGGAACCACACCAGCCAGCCATTGCGTTCGGTGGTGTAGCGGATCGCCAGCAGGCCCGCGAAGCCGTCGCAGCAGGCCAGCAGTTCCGGCGCATCCTCGGTGATGCAGGAGGTGGCGAAGCTGGATGCGCCGCGCTGGTCCAGCCACTCGAACAGGTGGGTGAGGCACCGGGCAGCCGGCACGACGCCGGCCGACTGGATCTGGTCCATCAGTCCCACGGCAAGTCCCGCGGCGCGCACCACATCCAGCGCGGAGGGTTTGCCGGCGGCCAGCGCGCGCGGCATGTATTCATCGGCGCGCACCCGCTCCACCAGCGCCGAGCGGATCTTCTGCCCGCGTGCCACCTGTTCGCTGCGGCGCGTGGCCAGCAGCCGCTCGGCCATCAGGCTCACAACCTGTGACAGCAGCCGGCAGGTGCGCCGGACGGGCGCGCTGACCAGCAGCGGCTGGTAGTGATGGCAGGCGAACATGCCCCACAGCCGGCCCTGCACGACGATGGAGATGGCCATCGAGGCATGCACGCCCATGTTCCCCAGGTACTCGCAGTGGATGGGCGAGACGCTGCGCAGCACCGCGTGGCTCAGGTCGATCGGCGCGCCGGTGAGCGGATTGCGGTCCGGCACCAGCGGCACCGGCTTGTACGCCACGTCGACGATCAGGCGGATGGGATTGAGGATGAACAACCGGCGCGCCTGCGCGGGGATGTCACTGGCCGGATAGTGCAGGCCCAGGTAGGGCTCCAGTTCCGGCGAGCGGCGGCGTTCCGCGACGATCTCGCCGCTTTCATCCGGATGGAAGAGATAGCCCATCACGCGGTCGAAGCCGCTGAGGCGCGCCACTTCCTCCGTGCCGGCTTCCAGCAGCGCGGCCAGGTCGGTCTGCGCCTGGACGCGCGTCAGCGCGCGCTGCGCCAGCACGGCAAAATCCGCCGCCGGCAGCTGCGAGCCATCGCGCGGCTCGAATTCGGCGAACAGCAGGCCTTCATGGCGGTGCAGGGTGAGGTCGGCAGTGCGGCCGTCCGGCAGCGTGACCTCGAAGGCATCCACGCCGTCCTCGTCGTTGAACGCACCAAGCAGCCGCTCGCGGATGCTGGCGGTGAAATGCTGCGCGTCGATGCCGCCGCCCACCTCGGGCAGTGCGCCCAGCAGCGCGGCATTGGCACTGCGTGTGGCCAGCCGGCCATCCGGCGTGAAGGCCAGCAGCACGCCATGCGGTTGGATCGAGCCGGGCACGTGGATGGGCTCGGCGGCACAGTTGTCGAGGTTGACGGGCGTGCCCGGTGCCAGTTGCGTGTTCATGCCAGTCCGCGCCGTGCAAGCCAGGTGTCGATATGCGCGAAGGCGCCGGCCGCCGCGGTGGCGGCGCGCGCGATGTCTTCGCCTGATGTGACCTCGCGCGCCAGTGCGGCGAGGAAGTCCTGCCAGCGGCGCACGGTGCGCTCGCCATAACCTTCGAGGTAACGCATCGGCCACGGGCGCAGTCGCACACCCAGCCGGCGTTTCAGGACCTGCCCGCCGAGCATCGAACCCTCGATGACATAGGCCCAGCCGAAGCGGCTCGCGGCATCCGGCAGGAGCGGCGCTTCGGCGCAGGGCAGGGGTGCGGTGGCCAGGCAGCCGTCGGCACGTGCGGCGTCGAGGTCCTCGGCCAGCCAGTGGACCTTGCCGGCACGGGCCTGCGGTTCCACCGCGGCAGGCCATGGCTGGTGCCACAAGGCCGGTTCGAGCGGCTTGAGCCATCCCCACATCGCGGCCACGTACTGCGCGTACTCCTCGCGCCCTGCCGAGGGGCGGGCGAGCACCAGCCGCGCCTCAAGGTCGGCATGCAGGTGGCGGGTGTGATCGCGCAGGGCGATCAATGCGGGTGAACTGGCAGGCTTCACGGGCGCGGGGTGGCGGGAACGAGGTCCAGTATGGGACGAAGCGGGGGCTGCTCCGGTCATCCGCCGCCGCGCTTGCGCTGTGCCTGTTCGAGTACCGCACGGACCTTGCG
>CAYNEX010000196.1:0-4004 GCA_964396335.1 uncultured Steroidobacteraceae bacterium
GTGGTCAGCCTCGAGGATGGCCTCGCCCTGCGCTACAACAAGCCGGACCTGCTGAACCCGAAGTTCCTGGTCTACGGGGATCCTTCGCTGTGGCAGCGCTGGCCGCGCGACTGATCCCGCGCCGCTCAGGATCCGTCGTCAGCACCACACGTTGAACGGCGGCTGCTTGGCCTATTCGGCCACGCGCGCCTGGTCGACGCGCACCCGCATCGCCGCCAGCTGCTCGGCGGACAGGCCCGAGAGTCCCGCATCGGCCGCGGCCTGCGCGCCGGAAGCCACCGGCCCGCGGATGGTGACCGACCGCCCCGACGCCACGATCTGGCCGGCGGCATTCACCTGCACCGGCGTGACCACGATGGATCCCACCGGCACCGGCGCGCGGTTCTGCACCACCACCACCGGCCTTCCCTGCCCGTCACGCGCCACCTGCGCCGCCACGTAATTGCCCGGGTTGCGCGACAGGTCGATGCGCACGCCCTCGCGCGCGGCTTCCTGGCCGATGCTGCCTTCGGAGGATGCCGCGGCCTGGTAGAACTTCAGCGCCTGGTCGGCATTGCCGGAATCACGCGCCAGGTTGCCCAGGTACAGCGCCGCCGGCGCGGTGGGCAGCAGGTCATAGCTCTTCTGCAGCCAGTCACGCGCCTGCGAGGCATTGCCGGCGCGGTACTGCGCCACGCCGCCGCCCAGCCAGGAGCCGAAGTACTTCGGATTGAGCTCCTGCGCCTTCCGGAAATGCGGCAGCGCCTCGCGGTGGTTCTTTTCCGCCAGCGCGATCTCGCCCAGCAGCTGGTGGAACTGCGCCTCGCGCGGCACCGCGCGCGCCGCCTCGTTGGCCAGTGACCGTGCCGTGGCGTAATCCTTCTTCTGCGCCGCCGCCAGCGCCTGCTCGTACTTCTCGTAGGCCGGCAGCATCTGCTTCAGCGGTGCGATCTTCGCCTGGTAACGCTCCTTGCCGAGGTCCCCTCCCACGCCCAGCTCGGCCGCGGTCCTGCGGTTGCGCTCGACGCGTTCCTCCGACGGCGGATGCGAGGCGAACAGGCCCTCGAGCCAGCTGCTGCTGCGGCCGGCCGACAGGCGCACGAAGGTTTCCTGCAGCGTCACTGCGGCGGCCGGGTCGTAGCCGGCGGCCTTCATCAGCCGCATGCCATACAGGTCGCTCTGCAGCTCGGCATCGCGGCCATAGCGGGTGTGGATGAGCTGTGCGCCGACACTGCCGGCGGCCAGCACCAGGCCGGCGGTCTGCTCGTCCACGCCACCCACCACGGCGCCGATCTGCGCCGCCACCAGTCCACCCTGCAGCAGCATGCCGCGCTCCTGCGACTGTGCGCCGTGGCGCGCCAGCGAGTGCACGATCTCGTGGCCGATCACGGCCGCCAGTTCCGCCTCGCTGCCCAGTTCGGTGAGCAGGCCGCGGTTGACCGCGATCTTGCCGCCGGGCAGCGCCCAGGCATTGGGAACCGAGTTGTTCAGCACCGTGAATTCGAACGGCAGGTCACGCGGCTTCACCAGGATGCCGTCGCTGACGGCGACCAGCTTCTGGCCGATCTCGTTCACATAGGTGGTCAGCTCGGGCATGACCTCGTAGTCGCCGCCCTCGCTCTGGCGCATCGGCGCGTAGTTCTGCTGGCCGATCTGGATTTCCTGCGCCTCGGAGACGAACTGGATCTCGCGCTTGCCGGTGACCGGGTTGGTGCCGCAGGCCACCGCCAGCAACAGGGCGGCGCACAGGACGCTCGGGCGGAAGGAGATTTTCATGGCGAGGATCCTTCAAGGGTCGCTTGCCGGAGGATTTTACGCGCCGCCCCCGCGCCCCTCCAGCAAGGTGGAATCGCACCTACACCCGGAAGCGGGGCGAACCTACGTGCTGTGGCGACTGGCGCCCCCGCCGGGAATCGAACCCAGACCTGCCCCTTAGGAGGGGGCCGTTGTATCCATTCAACTACAGGGGCGCGGCGCGCGAAGGGCGCAATGATAACCTCGCCGGCATGAATCCTCAGAGCATCGCGCTGGTGTTCGTGGGCGCCGGCACCGGCGGCGTGCTGCGTTACCTGCTGAACCAGCTGCTCAATCCGCTGCTGGCCAGCGTGCCGCTGGGCACGCTGGTGGTGAACATCGTCGGCAGCGGCGCGGCCGGCGCCTTGCTGGGGTTGCTCGAGGCACGCGGCGAGCTGGATCCGGTGCTGCGGCCGCTGCTGCTGGTGGGATTCCTCGGCGGCCTGACCACCTTCTCGGCCTTCTCGCTCGAGGTGGTGCAGGCACTGGACCAGCAGCGCTGCCTGCTCGCGGCGGGCCTGGCGCTGCTGCACGGGGTGCTGTCGGTGGCAGCAGCCGGCGCGGCCCTCCTGGGCACGCGCGCGCTGCTGGCCTGATCACTTCACCGTCTGGATCACCACGCCCCAGGGGCTGGTGCCGACCGGGATGCGCTCGATGACCTGCATCGAGGTGGCGTCCACCACCGAAAGGTCATTGGAAGTGCCATTGGCCGTGTACAGCGTGCTGCCATCCGGGCTGATGGCCACGCCCCAGGGGCGCGTGCCCACCTCCACCGAGGACACCTGCCTGCCGGTCCCGATGTCGATCGCCAGCAGCATCTTGCCGCGGCCGGTGACGGTGTAGAGCAGCTTGCCGTCATGCGAGACGGCCATGCCCACGGGACGCACCAGCACGCCACCTTCCAGCTGCCAGCGACGCAGCACCTTGTGCGCGCGCGCGTCGGCCACGGTGATCGTGCCGTCGTTCTCGCCCGAGATGAAGGCCAGCGCGCCATCATCGGTGAACTCGGTGAAGCGCGGACGCTCGCCCACATCCAGCGTCGCCACGACCCGATCGGTCTGCGTGTCGATCACGGCGATCTGGTGGTCTTCCTCGGAAGACATGTACACCCAGCGTCCGTCCGGGCTCAGCGTCACGCCCTCCGGTTCTCCGCCCACATCCATCGTGGCGAGGATTTCGCCGGAGTCGGCATCCATCACCACGGCCTGGCCGGTGTCCTCGCTGGCGATGTACAGCTTGCGGCCATCGGCGCTGACGGCCAGCTGTTCGGGGTCGGACACACCGCGCAGCACCTTCACCAGTTCGATGCGGTCCAGGTCAACGATGCCGATGCCGTCGGCGGCCTTGTCGGCCGGCGGCAGTGTGCTTTCGTCGGTGCCGGGCGGCGCGATCGGCGAGCCACTCAGCGCCACATACAGCAGGCGGCCATCCGGCGACACCTTCAGGCCGCGCGGACGCTTGCCCAGCGGCACGGTGGCCAGCACCTCGCGCGTGGCGCCGTCGATCACGGTCAGGTCGCCGGAGCGTTCGTTCGTCACCAGGATGCGGAAGCCATCGGCCGTCAGCGGCGCCACGCTGCCCGCCACGAACACGGCGCGTTCAGCGCCACCCGTGGTGGTGTCCGTTCCGGCCGCCGCCCGGGGCGCCTCGGGCGATCGGCTGCAGGCAGCGAGGATGGCCAGCGGCAGAGCCAGCAGGAGGGATCGGGCAACACGGAAAGCGGGAATGGGCATCGTGCGGTGACCTGTCAGTTCCATCGGAGGGGGCCAACTGTACCGCCCCACCTCCCGGCTGACCTCCGAAGGGCAGTGATCGGGAAAAATTCCCGGTCCTGCGGCGCATGGCTGGATTGTGAATAGGAATGATTCGCATTAATATCACTGCAAAGCACAAACAGTCCGTCGCACTTCCCGACCACCCTCCTTTATCCACGCGAATCCCATGCACCACACCTTCCTGCGCACGATGCCGCTCGCCCTGATTCTGGCCCCCTCCCTTCCCGCCATCGCCCAGGAGGCCGAAACCGAGCTTTCCGAGGTCGTGGTGACCGCGTCGGGCTTCGAGCAGAAGATCACCGACGCGCCGGCCAGCATCAGCGTGGTCTCCAGCGAGGAACTGGCCAAGCGTCCCTATGTGACGCTGCTGGATGCAGTGCGCGACCTGGAAGGCGTCGACATCGGCGAGACGCGTGACAAGACCGGCCAGGGCACCATCTCGATCCGCGGCATGGG
>CAYNEX010000197.1:0-3994 GCA_964396335.1 uncultured Steroidobacteraceae bacterium
ACTGTTAATCCGTTGGTCGTTGGTTCGAGTCCAACCCGGGGAGCCAAGCAAATCAATCACTTGGCGCGTTTTTCTCGAAATTGCTTCAGCCTGCCGGCGACTTCGCCACGGCGCTGATGCGATCTGGCTGCAGGCGACTGGCTGCAATCACCATCAGCACCAGCAACGGCAGCGTCGCAAGGTTCAGCGTTTCCCATCCGAGGCGATGAACCGCGGCACCTGCCGCCAGTGACACGCAGGCCTGCGTGCCGAACACGACGAATTCATTCAGTGCCTGGGCGCGATGGCGGTCGACTCCCGCGTACTCGCGCGTCAGCAGCGTGGTGCCTGCCACATACAGCAGGTTCCAGCCGACGCCGAGCAACACCAGCCCTGCCCAGAAATGCATCACCAGGTGGCCTGAGACGCTCACGGCGGCGCATCCGGCCAGCAGCGCGGCTCCCACCATCATCATCGTGCGTTCGCCGTAGCGCGCGATCAGGCGGCCGCTGAACAGCGATGGCAGGAACATCGCCATCACATGGCTCTGGATCACCCAGCTGGTGGCCGCGACGCTGTAGTCGTGGTGCACATGCATGCTGATCGGCGCGGCGGTCATCACGAAGCTCATCACGCCGAATGCCGCCACGCCGGCCAGCACGGCGATGCGCAAGCGCGTCTCGCCCGCCAGTTCGCGCATCGAGCGCGCCCTGCCTTCGACGACGTTGGTCACTGCCGCCGGCAGATGCAGCTGCGAGAGCACGCCGATGGCCAGTACATACAGCAGCGCGACGGCGATGAACGATCCGGAATAGTCGGCAGCGGCAATCCAGTGCTGCCCCATCAGCCCGACCTGCGGACCGATCAGCGCCGCACCGAGGTTGCCCAGCAGGATGAACGACACCGCGCGGCTGACCTTGTCCGGCGCGACCGATTCGGCGGCGGCGAAACGGTATTGCTGGTTGAAGGCGGTGCTGGCGCCGAACAGCAGCGCTGCCGCGCAGAACAGCACGAAGTCATGCCGGGCGAGTGCAAGCGAGGCAAGCAAGGCGGCGCCGGCGCCGATGGCCGCACCGGTCATGAAGCCGGCACGTCGGCCGATACGGCGCATCAGCAGCGCCGCTGGCGCCGTGGTGAGTGCCACGGCCACCACCGACAGGGAGACGGGCAATGTCGCCCAGGAAGCCCTGGGAGCCAGTTCGGCGGCGACGATGCCGCCGAGCAGCACCAGCACGATCAGGCCGGTGCCGGTGAGGGCCTGCGCGCAGGTGAGCACCAGCACGCCGCTGAGGCGACCTTCGGTGCGGCCCGTTTGCATGCCCCTCCCCCGGGGTGTGGATCAGTCGGCGGGTTTCTGGAACAGCAGCACGAACTGGTCGGTCTTGCCGCGGTCGATCTCGCGCGTCGGTTTGGTGCGATCGTCCGCCTGATGGCGCAGCAGGTTGCTCTCCTGCACCAGGCGGAAGCCCACGCTGGTCACGTCCTGCTTCACCAGCGCCGGATCGACGCGATGCAGTTCGGCCGAGTTGGTGGCACCGGGGTTCGCGGCATGGTCGATCACCATGTACAGGCCACCGGGCTTCAGCGCGTCGAACACCATCTTGTTGGTGGGCGTGAGGTCCGCGCCCGGACGGTTGCGCATGTCGTGGTAGTTCAGCGAGGTCCACACCAGGTCGACCTTCTCCGGCAGCGGGATCGCCGGATCGAGCGCGGCCACCTTGATGTTCGAATAGCCGGGTTCCGCGGCCAGCTCGCGCATCGGCGCGCCCATGTCGCGGCCGCCGGGCGCGGCCGCCGGCACCCATGCATAGACCACACCCTGCGGTCCCACCAGCTTGCTGAAGATGCGGGTGAAATAGCCACCACCCGGCAGGATCTCGGCCACCCTGGCGCCTTCATGGATGCCGGTGAGGGCCAGCAGTTCGGCCGGCTTGCGGTCGGCATCGCGGGCGCGATCGGCTTCGGGGCGGGTCTTTTCGGCCACTGCGGCGGCCAGCTGCTGCGAAGCCGAAGCGGCGAACGCGGCGGGTGCCGCGGCCAGCAGGCCAAGGCCGAGCATGATCAGGGTCGGGCGAAGTCGATGGTTCATGGGCTTCTCCAGATGGCGCAATCGCTGCGCGGCAAGCCCACGAGTATATGCCGGGCGGAATAAGCCGCGTGCCGTCGCTATTCGATCAGCGTAGTCGGCGTGATCACCGCATTGAAGGCGATGTCATGCGGCAGCGCTTCGAACGATTCCAGCCGGGCTTCATCGAGGCCGATTCCGATGACATGGAAATCACGCCCCTGCTTCTGCAGCAATTCCAGCGTGCGGTCGAAATAACCACCGCCATAACCCAGCCGGTAGCGACGCGAATCAAATCCCACCACCGGTCCCAGCAGCACCTCGGGGATGTATTCCTCCGGTGCGGCCGGCACGGGGATGTTCCAGAAGCCTTTCTCCATCTGGCAGCCCGGCGACCAGCGGCGGAAGCGCAGTGGCGCGCCCTTTTCGACCACCACCGGCAGCACCGTGATGACGCCCTCCTCGTTCAGCTTTGCCAGCCAGGGACGCAGGTCCGGTTCGCCACGCAGCGGCCAGTAGCCGCTGACGATGCGTCCCGGTGCCAGCAGGCCGCGCGCGCGGCAATAGGCATCCAGGCGTTCGGCAATCTGCTGCGAGGCCTGCTGGCGGTATTCCACCGGCAGCCGCACACGTTCCGCGAGCAGGCGTTCCCGCTCCGCCTTGCGCCAGGCCATCAGGCTGGCGCGTTGTTCGGCTGTCCTTTCCATGACCGGCGCCTCAGACGCCGCGGTAGGTGCTGCGCTTGCGGCGGCGATGCTCGATCTCGGGCTTGTAGGGCGCCGCCGTCAGTACCCTCGTTTCAGCGGCCGCGCGTGCCGGCGGGAACGGTTCATCCGGCACCGAGGCCAGGATGGCATCAAAGCGCTCCTGCATGCCCGGCTTGAACTCCGGATGCGTGAAGATGAACAGGTCGTTGTTCACCACGCCGTTCAGCACACGCTCGCCGGCCTCGACCGGATCCATCATCGCCACGCGCGCCGGGTCATCCGGGTCGTGGTCGGTGCTGACGCCACCCGGCGAATACACCGAGGTGCCGATGTTGGTGCCCATCAGTTCGACGCGCAGCGCTTCCATGATGCCGAAGGCGGCGAACTTGGTGGCCGTGTACACGCCGGCATTGACGCCCGGCAGGATGCCGCCCATCGAGGCGGTGGTGACGATGTGCGAACCTTCGCCATGCTGCAGCATGTGCGGGATCACCGCGGCGCAGCCGTTGTAGATGCCGGTGAAGTTCACCGCCACGGCGGCATCCCAGCTGCCGGCGTCGACCTGGCTGGCCTGGCGCAGCGTCTTGATGCCGGCGTTGTTCACCAGCAGGTGCAGGTTGCCGAACTTCGCGTTGATCTCGGCCAGCGTCTTCACCCAGCCGGCGCGGTCGGTGACGTCATGGCGGATCGCGATCACGCGGCTGCGCTGTTCCGGCGCATAGGTCGCCAGCGCCGGTTCCACCTGGTCATCCTGGATGTATCCCATCACCACGTTCATGCCGGCGTTGGCGGCGGCGCGGCCGATGCCAAGGCCGATGCCGGTGTTGCCGCCGGTGATGTAGATGGTCCTGCCCTTCAGGTCCTTCAGCTGCGGCTGCTGGCGCTGGCCGGCGGGAGGCGGCGTGCCGAGCACGCGATCGCCCGCGGGGCGCGCAGCGGGCGCGGCACCGGCGGCGGGCGCACCCGCAGGCTGGGCGGCCTGAGCAGCCAGCGGCGCCAGCGCCATCGCGCCCGCAGCCAGCATGGAACCCTCGAGGAACCGGCGCCGGTCTGAAGGCGCGTTGCGATCGTTGCTGCCGGACATGGAAATCCCCCGTTTCGCCGGTGCTTTCCGGCGTGGTCAAGAATGGAAGGGGCAGATTGCACCAAGGCGGCCGAAGGGACAACCAAGGTGTCGGCGGGCGTGTCTTCAGCCCCAGCCGTAATTGAAACTGATGCTGACGCGCACATCGCGCCCGCTGTT
>CAYNEX010000198.1:0-3979 GCA_964396335.1 uncultured Steroidobacteraceae bacterium
GATGCGCGGACGCGAGTTCGTGATGAAGGATGCCTATTCCTTCCACGTCGACGCCCAATCGCTGGCCGAAGGTTATGCGGTGATGAAGGCCGCCTACTCGCGCATGTTCGAGCGCATGGGCCTGACCTTCCGCGCGGTGCGTGCCGACACCGGCAGCATCGGTGGCAGCGCCTCGGAGGAATTCCAGGTGCTGGCCGATTCCGGCGAGGACGCGATCGCCGTCTCCGATGCCGATGACTACGCCGCCAACCTCGAGCTGGCACCGACCCCGCCGTTCACCGGCCAGCGTCCGGCCGCCGCGCAGCCGCTGGCGCAGGTCGCAACGCCGGGCACGCGCACCATCCAGGAGGTGTCGACGCTGCTGGGCGTGACGCCCGATCGCTGCGTGAAGACGCTGATCGTCGAAGGCAGCGATGGTGGCGTGGTGGCGCTGGTGATCCGCGGCGACCATGAACTGAATGCCGTGAAGGCGCAGAAGATCCCCGGCGTGGCCAGCCCGCTGCGCATGGCGAGCGCCACGCGCGTGCAGGCCGCCATCGGCACCGAACCCGGCTTCATCGGCCCGAAGGGCCTGTCGATCCCGGTGGTGGCCGACCATGCCGCCGCCGCGCTGGCCGACTTCGTCTGCGGCGCCAACGAGAAGGACGCGCACCTCACCGGCGTGAACTGGGGCCGCGACCTGCCCGAACCGCAGGTGGCCGACCTGCGCAGTGTGGTCGATGGCGACCCCTCCCCGTCGGGCCAGGGCAGACTGGTCATCCGCCGCGGCATCGAGGTGGGCCACATCTTTCAGCTGGGCGCCAAGTACAGCCAGGCGCTGGGCCTTTCGGTGCTCGACCCGGACGGCAAGCCGCTGACGCCGCTGAGGGGCTGCTATGGCATAGGTGTGACGCGCATCGTGGCTGCGGCCATTGAACAGAATCATGATGACAAGGGCATCATCTGGCCCGACCCGATCGCACCCTATACCGTGCTGCTCGTCACACTGAACCACGACCGCTCCGAGGCGGTGCGCAACAAGGCCGACGCGCTGTATGCGGCGCTCGAGGCCGCCGGCGTCGACGTGCTGTATGACGACCGCGATGCCCGCCCGGGCGTGAAGTTTGCCGATGCCGAACTGCTGGGCATCCCCCACTGCATCGTGGTGGGCGACCGGGGCCTTGCGGCCGGCAAGCTCGAGTACCGGCATCGCCGCAGCGCAGAGAACACCGAGATCGCTGTTGATGAAGTCGTACCGGAAATCCTGCGCCGCCTGGGCCGCCCGGCTTAGCGCCAGCCTGCTGCTGGCCTGCACGGCTCCCCTTGCGCTTGCGCAGGGGGCGCAGACGCAGCGCGAGCCGGAGCTGCGCGCCATCATCCAGAATGCGGCCGAGTCGGCCAGCTGCCTGCCCGAGCGCTTCGACAAGTTCGACTGGGCGGTATGGTTCAACCTGATGGAGCCGCGCCTGCGCAACATCGTCAAGGATGCGCCGGAGCGGCTGAAGATCCTCGAGACCGCCTTCTGCGAGGCGCATCGTCCCGATGAAGTGCGGCTGCCGCCCGGCCTGATCATGGCGGTGATGGACGTGGAAAGCCGTTTCGACCGCTGGGCGGTATCGAGCGCCGGCGCGGTCGGCCTGATGCAGATCATGCCCTTCTGGCCGAAGGAGCTGGGCATGGAGCGCCACCAGCTGGTGCAGGTGGAAGCCAACATCCGCATGGGCTGCGCGATCCTGCGCCATTACCTGAAGCGCGAGAACAACGACGTGCGCAAGGCGCTGGCGCGCTACAACGGCAGCGTCGGCCGCCGGCAATATCCTGATCTTGTGGTGAGTCGCTGGACCTCGCGCTGGAACGGTGCCGATGACCTCGGCATGACCACGGTGTCACGCTGATGGGCAACCGCGAAGCTTCGATCCTGGTGGTCTATTACTCGCGTGGCGGCAGTGTCGCGCGGCTGGCGCGCGAGGTCTGCCGCGGCATCGAGTCGGTGGCCGGTGCGCGCTCGGTGCTGCGCAGCGTGCCGCCGGTCACGGCCGAAAATGAACGGCCGCAGAAGGCCGTGCCCGATGAAGGCGCGCCCTGGGTCACGCTCGATGAGCTGCGGGCCTGCGACGGCCTGGTGCTGGGCAGCCCCACCCGCTTCGGCAACATGGCTGCGCCGGTGAAATATTTCCTCGACCAGACTTCCTCGCTGTGGGCCGATGGTTCGCTGGTCGATAAACCCGCCGGCGTGTTCACCTCGACGCAGACCATGCACGGCGGGCAGGAAAGCACGCTGCTGTCGATGCTGGTGCCGCTGCTGCACCAGGGCATGGTGTGCGCCGGCGTGCCCTTCACCGAGCAGGCACTGAACATCACGCAGTCCGGCGGCACGCCCTATGGCGCCTCGCATGTGGAATCGGCGGCGCCGCAGGGAACGCTGACCGGGGATGAGATCACCGTGGCGCGGACACTCGGCAAGCGCGTGGCCACGCTGGCGCTGCGCCTGCGGCGCGACTGATCCGCGGCCCCTGCGCCGGTTTCAGGCGGCTTCAGTCCGGAAGATCACCCAGCACCTGGCGCACGAACGGCACGGTCAGCGGCCGCTGCGCCTCCAGCGAGGCGGAATCCAGTTTCTCCAGCAGCGCATGCAGGCTGGCCATGTCGCGCGCGCAGCGCCGTTGCAGGTATTGCACGGTTTCCGGCGGCAGCTGCATGCCGCGCGCGGCAGCGTGCACGCGCAGTGCCTCGCGCTGCTGCGCCTCATCCAGCGGCCGCAGTGCAAAGTGCGGCATCGCGGCAAGACGCGAACGCAGGTCGGGCAGCCGCAACGGCAGGTCGCCGGCGGGCATCTGCGCCGCCACGGCCAGTCGCGCCCCCGATGCGAGGCCCTCGTTGTACAGCGTGAACAGCGCGCGTTCCCATTCCCCGTCGCCGGCAACGGCCTGCAGGTCATCCAGCGCCAGCAGTGCCTGCTGCGCCAGGCCTGACAGCACTTCCGGACCCAGGGATTTCAATTCCGCCAGCGGCAGGTAGGCCGCGCCGGGCACGGTGGCGCACAACGCCTGCAGCAGGTGCGACTTGCCGGAGCCCGGGGTGCCATGCAGGTAAAGCAGCGTGCCGCCACCACCGGCCAGCCGGCGCGCGGCCGCCAGCGCCTGCGGATGGTCGCCGGCCACGAAGGTGTCGAATACGGCGCGATCGTGCAGCCGCACTCCCAGCGTCAGTTGCCTCACGCGGCAGCGATGCGCGCGAAAGCGCGCTGCATGAAGCGGCCGACGTAATCGATGCCGCTGATCAGCGTGGTGAACACCACGACGCCGGCCATCGCGTTCAGCACGCCGCGCGGCGGAATGCCGCTGGCGCTGGCCAGGATCAGGGCCAGCAGGTAGATCATCTGCACGGCCGTGTTGGTCTTGCTGATGGCCGTGGGCCTGCCCTGCAGCGGCCCGAACCACAGGCGGAATATGCCCGCGCCGATGCCGATGGTCAGGTCGCGGGCGATCGCCACGGCGGCCACCCACCACGGAGCGATGTCCAGCCACGCGGCGGTGATGAACACCGACATCAGCAGAAGCTTGTCGGCGGCAGGATCAAGGAAGCGGCCCAGGTCGGAGGTCCAGCCGAAACGCTTGGCCAGGAAGCCATCCAGCGCGTCGGAAATCGCCGCAATGCCGAACAGCACCAGGATCAGCGCCTGGCGGCCTTCGAGCATGGCCAGGATCAGGGGCGCGATCAGCGCGATCCGGATCAGGCAGATGATGTTGGGGATATGGCGCATCACGGCACGCGCGGGAAAGTCCTATACAATAGCGCAAAGCCTCTCCCGGACGAACCATGCAGCCAGAAAGCGGCCTCACCTACCGCGATGCCGGCGTCGACATCGACGCGGGCGACGCACTGGTCGATCGCATCAAACCCATCGTCAAGCGCACCATGCGGCCCGAAGTAATGGCCGGCGTGGGTGGCTTCGGCGCCCTTGTTTCCCTGCCGCAGAAATACCGCGAGCCGGTGCTGG
>CAYNEX010000199.1:0-3943 GCA_964396335.1 uncultured Steroidobacteraceae bacterium
CCGTGACATCGGCGTGGTTCTTGGCCGCGCCGCGCAGCATCGCCGGTCCACCGATGTCGATGTTCTCGACGCCTTCGTCGTAGGAGACATCCGGCTTCGCGATCGTTGCGGCGAAGGGATAGAGGTTCACCACCAGCAGGTCGATGGGTTCGATGCCGTGGTCGCGCATCACCTCGTCATCGACGCCGCGCCGGCCCAGCAGGCCGCCGTGGATCTTCGGATGCAGCGTCTTCACGCGGCCATCCATGATTTCGGGGAAACCGGTGTGCCGCGCCACCTCGGTGACGGGCAGGCCGGCCTCGGCCAGCATCTTCGCGGAGCCACCCGTCGAGAGCAGTTCGACGCCGCGGGCCACGAGCGCCCGGGCCAGCTCCGTCAGGCCGGATTTGTCGGAAACAGACAGCAGTGCACGGCGGATCGGCAGATCCAAGTCATCTTCCTTCAGGCGGAAAGCCCGAACTGGCGCAGCTTCTTGCGCAACGTGCCGCGGGTGATTCCGAGGATGACTGCGGCGCGGCTCTGGTTGCCGCTGGCGTAGTCGAGCACGGTGCGGAAAAGCGGCTCTTCCACCTCACGCAGCACCAGGTCGTAGAGGTGCGCGGGATGGTGGCCGTTGAGGTTCGCAAAATAATCGGAGAGCGCGCGTTCGGCGTGGTCTCTCAGCGGCAGCGTGGCGGCCGTTGTCACAGGCTTACGCGCAGGCAGCGGCGTCGCAGGCATCCTTGTCGTACGGCTGGTCGCAGGGCGCATTCCGGTACTCCCACCTGACTTTCTTGTTTTTGTCGAACGTTTCATCAATCGATGCCCACTCGCCGAATCGTGCCGCCACCGCCGAAAACTGCGCCGACGAGGATTCCGCGGCCATCAGTTCTGGCCGGAAGGAATGGGTGTCGGTGTGCTGCTGGCAGTACCAGCCGATGTGCTTGCGTGCTATGCGGACGCCGGCCGATTCACCGTGGAATTCGTACAGCGCCGCGAGGTGTTCAAGGATGATGTCTCTTACCTCGCTTCGCAAGAGTTGCCGCGGCATCGTGTGATTTTCCAGAAAAGCATTGACTTCGCGGAAGATCCATGGCGCCCCGTGCGCGCCGCGACCGATCATCACCGCGTCCGCGGCGGTGAAATCCAGCACACGGTGCGCTTTTTCCGCGCTGTCAATATCTCCATTCGCGATCACCGGAATTTCCGCCTGCGCAGCGATTTCACGGATTTCCTCATACGTGGCTTCGCCTTCGTAAAAATCCGCCCGCGTCCGGCCATGCACCGCGATGGCGCGCACGCCGGAATCTGTTGCGATGCGTGAAATTTCGCAGGCATTGACATGCGCGCGATCGATCCCCAGGCGGATCTTCACGGTCACCGGCACATCCACCGCCGCGACCACCGCGGAAAGGATGCGGCCGACCAGCAGCGGATCACCGAGCAGCGCCGAACCACAGGCCTTGCCGAACACCTTCTTCGCCGGGCAGCCCATGTTGATGTCGATGATCTGCGCGCCGAGATCGACATTGGCGCGCGCGGCCTCGGCCAGTTGCGACGGATCGTTGCCCGCCAGCTGCACCATGCGCGGTTCCGGTTCGCCCTCGTGGTTCATGCGCTGGCGCGACTTGGTGGTGTTCCACAAGCGCTGGTCGGCCGTGATCATCTCCGAGGCGGCCAGGCCCGCGCCGAAACGCCGGCAGAGAATGCGGAAGGGGCGATCGGTGACGCCTGCCATGGGGGCGAGCACCGAACGTGCCTCGACCTCCCAGGGGCCGATGCGCAGGCTCATCGCGCGCCGTGGCAGCGCAGGGCGCCGTCGTCGTCGGGCAGGCAGGGCAGCAGCGAGAACCCGCTGACGCCCTCGCGCGAGGGCAGGGTGATGCGCGCATCCACGCGCTGGCCCGGCGTCAGGCGGGCGGGCGGCTCGCCCAGCAGCCACTCACGCGGCCGCACGTCGGTGGCGCCCAGCTCATTGCCCCAGCGGTCGGTCAGCCCCACGCGCAGCACCGGCGGCGGCTGTGGCCAGCTTGCGTCCCGGTTGACGGCAATCGCGGCCTGCAGCACCAGCGTGGGCGGGGTGCCGGGATTCTCCACCGCGCCCAGCAGCTGCACCTCATAGCGGGACAGGTCCCAGGGCGGGTCGACGCTGTGCCCGAAGAGGCCGTAGACGGCCTGCAGCGGGCCGGTCAGCCAGGGCACGGTCACCAGCTTCGCGCGGCTGTGGTGCGCCCACTGCGCAAGCAGCAGCAGAGCCAGCAGGAACGCCGCCAGCGTCCACAGGCCGGAGCGGCGCGGCGGGCGGCCCAGGGCGCTGTCGACATCGAATTCTTCTTCCACCGGCGCGGGGTGGCCGGTGACGTCCGCGTCCGCGGCGGTCGCGTCCTCCTCCAGCAACGCATCGATGGGCTGGCTGGTGGCCTTGCGGATGATCTCGCGGGCGACTTCGTCACGCTCCGGCGGCAGGGGTGGCGGTGCGGCGGGTGGATCGCCCCGCTCCGTGCCGGTTTCATTTCCTGCGGCAGCTCCGGCGTCGGATGCGGTGCCGGACGCCAGGTCCGATCCGGCGTCCGGTCCGGATTCCCCTTCCGGTGCGGGTTCGGCGGCAGGCGGTTGCCCGTCCTCCGCCGCATCGGTCTCGCGTGCCTCGCCGCGCTCGCCTTCCATCACGATGCCGCGGAACTGGCCGGTGACATGCGTCTGCACCACTTCCACTTCGATGCCATCGTCGGAACCGAACGGCAGCGGTTCGCGCTCGCGGCCGGGAATCGGCGGCAGGTCGTCGTCGCTCAGCGCCGGCACCGAGCGCGTGCCATGCGCGACCGAATCCGGTTCGGTGGGAGCCGGCTCATCCTCGGCCAGCGTCAGCAGCGCGTTGAAGACCTTGTCGCAGCGGCCGCAGCGCACATAACCCTGGCCTACCCGCAGGTCTGCCGCGGTCACCGCCAGCTGCTGGCGGCAATTCGCGCAGGTGGTGACCATGCGGCTCATCCGCGGCGCGTCCCTGAAAGGGCACTCCAGCCATCGCGCTCGGCGAACACGGAAAGATCGATCAGCGGCGCGAAGCCGGCGCGCACTTCATGCACCTGCTGCTTCAGGATGCCGGCGAGCACCAGCTTTCCACCCGGCGCCAGCAGTGCGTGCAGCTGTGGCGCCAGCTCGACCAGCGTGCCGGCAAGGATGTTCGCGACCACCACGTCCACCTCCGCGGGCAGCGTAGCAGCCTGCTCATGCACGTGCACAAGGCCGGAGACGTCATTGGCCGCGGCGTTGTCGCGTGTCGCGATCAGCGCCTGCGGGTCGATGTCGAAGCCATGTGCCTGGCGCGCGCCGAGCTTCGCGGCGGCCACGGCCAGCACGCCGGAGCCGCAGCCGTAATCGATCATGCGCGCGCCGGGTTCAAGGTGCGCGTCGAGCCACGTCAGGCACAGCGCGGTCGAGGGGTGCGTGCCGGTGCCGAAGGCCAGGCCCGGGTCCAGTCGCACCATCACCGCTTCGGGCTGGTCGGGCGGATCGGAATGATGCGGCACCACCCACAGGCGGCGGCCGAAGCGCATCGGATGGAAATCCTTCAGCCACTCGCGTTCCCAGACGCGATCGGCGATGCGCTCGACACGGATCTGCTCCGCCGGCATCTGCAGCGCCGCGGCCAGCGCGATGATGGCTTCGGGTCCGGCGACTTCGGCGGGAAAGAGGGCCTGCAGCACGGTGCGCGGCCACAGCCGCACTTCGCCGGGCGCAGGTTCGAGGATGGCATCGTCGACTGCGTCGGTGAGCGTCACCGACACGGCGCCGGCCGCGAAGGCGGCGTCTTCCGCCGCCTCCGGGTCGCGCCCCGAGAGTTCCACCGTCAGCGCCAGGTAGCCCATGCTGCTACCCCGGGGCTACTTGAGCCCCAGGCGGCGTTCCAGGTAGTGGATGTCGAGCCCGCCCTCGCGGAACGCCTGGTGGCTCAGGATCTCCT
>CAYNEX010000200.1:0-3802 GCA_964396335.1 uncultured Steroidobacteraceae bacterium
TGGTCGTTGCCATGCGATCTCCGTTCGAAACTCTTGCGTTTTCGCCAGAGGCACGACGGCGGATCGCTGCTCCCTGAAAAACATCCCGCAACTCGATGGATGCAGGAGAACCCAGGGCCACGACCCCAACGCTTTGCAGCTGGCGGGTGGTCTGTCGTCCGAGCCTTGAAGGCACTGGCGACGGTTTGTCCTGAGGCCTTGTGGCCCCCGGAAGAGGCGCGGAAGTTTAGGGAGGGGCGGGAGGACTGTCAAACCCGGTGATGGCGAGGGCCCGCGGGAGGGATCGCGGCAGATCCCCACCCTTGTTCCCGACCGCATCCGATCCTTCGGCAGCCGAATTCAGTCATGGTGCAGCGCATATAAAAAAGAAGGGCCGCGATGTTGCCACCGCGGCCCCCTCTTCCGGTCAGGTCCCGGCTTTCCTCAGAACGCGAACTCCACGCCCAGCGTGTAGCGCCGTCCCAGCGCGTCATGCAGGCCCGGGATGAACGAGCTGGCGCCGAAGAAGTCGCTCCAGTTCGGCTGCTTCGGCGGATCGCGGTCCAGCAGGTTGGCGATGTTCAGGAACACCTTGCGCGTGCCGCCACGCGCCTGGCCGAACTCGTACTCGCCGCGCCAGTTCATGTAGAACACCGACGCCACGTGGTCATCGTCCAGCTGGCTGGCCAGCGCCACCGGCTGCGAGTTCTGCACACGCTCGTCGATCCAGCGACCGGTGAGCGAGGTGCGGAACGGACCATTCTCGTAGCTGAGGATGCCCGTGGCGGTCCACTCCGGCAGGTTGGTGGTGCCGGCCGAGTCGCGCAGCGGCACGCCGATGTTGGACTGCGAGTTCTCGTCCAGCCAGCTGGCGAACAGGCGCAGGCTCAGCGACTCGCCGCCGCCGAACAGCGTGATCGGCATGCGGTACGAGGTCTCGAAGTCCACGCCCTTCACGCGCGCCTGGGCCACGTTCAGGAACAGGTTCTCCACCGCGGTGATGCGGTTGGTCACCGGATCGCGGATCACGCGATCGCACAGCGCCGCGGCACCGGCCTGGCAGTCATCGATGATGCGCTGGGCGCCGAGCTGCGAGATGTAATCCTTGATCTTGATGTCGTACCAGTCCGCCGACATGGCGAAGCCCGGCAGCGCGGTCGGGCGGAACACCAGGCCCACCGTCCAGGTGTCCGACAGCTCCGGATCGACGTTCGGGTTGCCGCCGCTGATCAGGTTGAAGCTGTAGGACTCGCCCAGCACCGGGTCGTTGGCGGTGCCGCCGCCGGTCGAGACGTCATACCGCTCCGACAGCGTGCCGGCACGGGTGTCACGCGAACGGGTCACGCGCGCGCGCACCGAATCGTTGATGCGCCAGTCGAGGCCCAGCTTCCACGCCAGCACGCCTCCGCTGCCGGAATAGTCGGCATAGCGGATCGAGGCGCTGCCATCGAGGGCCTGGATGCCCGGCTTGCCACGCAGCAGCGGGATGAGCGTCTCGCCGAACACCTCGCGCACGTCGAAGTCGCCGGCAACCGGGGCATCGTCGATGCCCGAGAACTGCAGCAGGATCGAGCCCACCAGGTTGCCCGGCAGGCCGCGGTATCCCTCGACGTCCGAAGGCAGCACGTCCAGCGCCACCAGGTCATCCGGGCCGGACACCTGCGAGAACTTGTCCTTGCGGTAGGAGACACCACCGGCCACCGACATCGGGCCGGCGCCGAACAGGTCGCCCAGCTGGCGGTCCGCGCTCACTTCAACGAAGTGCTGCTGGGTCAGCTGGTTGCGGTACATGTCGCCTTCGAGGATGTAATCGATGGCCTCGCGCGACATCGTGCCCGGGCCGAACGGGTTGGCCGGCACGCAGCCATCGTTCGGGTTGGTCAGCGTCGAGCGGCAGATGATGGCGCCGGTGTCCGGATCCAGCATCGTGTCCATCGCGCGGTACAGGCGATCGGCGCGCGGGAAGTCGATGGCCTTGAACAGGCTGCGGCTGCGGCCGTACTGGTAATACGCATTCACGCGCGTCTCGCCGATGTCACCGCGCACGCCGGCGGTGTAGCTGTTCAGCGTGTTCTCCTGGCGCACGCGGTTGCGGGCCAGGTCGGCGCTGGAGGAATAGCGGTGCAGCGGGAACTCCGTGATCCCCTCACTCTCCATCACGTCGCGGATCGACTGCGGGATGAACGGGTTCTCCTGGTAGATGGTCATCGCCCAGGCTTCTTCCTGGTGCGCGCCGGAGCCATTGAACTCGGTGTTGTTCTGGCCGCGGATGTACTGGACGAAACCCTTCCAGTTGTCATTGATCTCGTGGTCCAGGTACAGGAAGGCGCTGCCGCGGCTGTTCTCCGGATAGATGGAGCCCTGGCCGCCGGCATCCTCTTCCTTGCTGCCGATGTCGCCCCAGAAGCCGGTGCCGCCGACCTGGCGCGTGGCGCCGACGATGGTGCCGTCGACGAACTTCTGCGGAATGCCACCTTCGGTGAAATGGATCATGTCCAGCGCCGAGCCCGGCAGGCGGATCAGGCCGCCGGCGGTGTAAAGCCGCGAGCGCACATCGCTGGCGATGATGGTCGGCTGGCCGCGGCCGTTCACGTCCACCGTGCCCCAGTTCTTGTACCAGTCACGGCCCTTGTAGTTCTTGATCTCGTTCGCTTCGAGATAGTCGAATGACACCAGCAGGTGCGTGCGATCGCCCAGCTGCGTGCCACCGGACAGCGACACCTCGAAGTTCTCGTTGTCATGGCGGCTGGTCATGCCGCCCTGCACCTTGCCCTTCAGGCCGGTGTAGTCGGTGTCGAGCAGGAAGTTCACCACGCCGCCGACGGCGTCGGAACCATAGGCGGCCGATGCACCGCCGGTCACCACTTCCATGCCGCGGATCATCGACTCGGGGAAGGTGGCCACGTCAGCCACGCCGGCGCGCGTCGAGGACGCCACGCGGCGGCCATCCAGCAGCACCAGCGTGCGGTTCGAGCCCACGCCACGCAGGTTCAGGAAGCTGGAACCGGCGGCGCCACCGATGGAGGACACGTTGGCGGGACCGGAGTTGTTCAGGAACTGCGGCAGCTGGTTCAGCGCCTCGACCAGGTTGCCCGGCGCCAGCGCCTCGATTTCCTCGCTCACCATCGCCGTCACCGGCGTGGGCGTTTCCATGCCATCACGCACGCGCAGGCGCGAGCCGGTCACCGTGACCTCGCCCAGCACCAGCTCCTCGCCATCACCATCGATCTGCTGTGCCGGCGCCTGGGCGGAAACTGCTGCGGACACTGCCAGAGCAACGCTCGAAACGAGCGTCTTGCGGAATACAGACATCATTACCCCCGGGGTATCCCCCCTTGAATCGGCAAAAGACGTCCCGCGAGCCCCGTCCATGGTTGCAGGGGACATAAGACGCGACGGGTATAACCCATAACCGCAGGGTTGTGAACCCCAACCGGCTCCGACACCGGAATGCGGAGAATTCCGACGAGGCCGCAGCGTTGCGGGTGCGAGGGTGAGGTCTGACCGCGATACGCGAGGAGGCGGTATGGCTACCTGCGAAGTCTGTGGCAACGATTACGACAAGTCTTTCCAGGTCTTGCGCGGGGGCGAGACGCATGTCTTCGACAGCTTCGAGTGCGCCATCCACGCGCTCGCGCCCACCTGTGCGCACTGCGGCTGCCGGATCATCGGCCACGGCGTCGAAACCGCCGTGGGCATGTTCTGCTGCGCCAGCTGCGCGCGGCACCAGGGCTCGACCGCGGTGAAGGACCGGGATCCGGCCCGGCCGCGCAACTGAGGGACCGGCCGGCGCGGCGCGGGACGGGACAATTGCCGCACCTGC
>CAYNEX010000201.1:0-3760 GCA_964396335.1 uncultured Steroidobacteraceae bacterium
GACACCGCAGCTGCAGCAGGCGATCAGGCTGCTGCAGCTGCCGGCGCTGGAACTCCAGGCGCATATCCGCGAGCTGCTCGAAACCAATGTGATGCTCGAGGCCGAGGAGGACACCGAGTCCACCGGCACCTTCGAATCCCTCGGCGCCGGCCCCAACGATGTCGATCTGCCGCACGAGGCGGGCGAAGACTCCTCCACCAGCCTGGCCGAGGAAGGCACCGGCCCCGAGGTGGAGATCGTCGAGGACGCCTGGCAGGAAACCTCGGCCTCCCCCGGCGACTCGCCCTGGCAGGGCGATGACGACGAGCGCCAGCAGGAATTCTCCGATGGTGGCGGCCAGACGCTGCGCGATCACCTGCTGTGGCAGCTGGAAATGACCCGCCTGGATGCCCGGCAGCGCGCCATCGGCGCGGCGGTCATCGACGCGATCAACGACGATGGCTACCTTTCCGAGCCCTTCGACTCCATTGCGGCCACGTTGCGGCCCGAAATCGAGGCCACCGACGAAGAAATCCAGGCCATGCTCGAGGTGGTGCAGGCCTTCGACCCGCAGGGCGTGGGCGCCCGCAATGTCGGCGAATGCATCAGCCTGCAGTTGAAGGCCCTCGATCCTGCCACCCCGGGCCTGGACACCGCGCTGGCCATCGCCGGCTCGCACCTCGACCTGGTCGCCACCCGCGAAACCGGCCTGCTGCGCCGCGCCCTGAAGGTCTCCGACGAGGAACTGGAGCAGGCCATCGCGCTGGTGCGCGCCTGCCACCCCCGGCCGGGCTCCCAGATCAGCTCGGCAGCCCCGGAATATGTCGTCCCGGACGTTTTCGTGCGCCGCCGCGCGGATGGCTGGACGGTGGAGATGAATTCAGCCACGCTCCCCCGTGTACGCATCAACGAAAGCTACGCCAGCCTGATCGGCCGGGCGGCAAGCCACGCCACGATGCGCACCCAACTGCAGGAGGCGCGCTGGTTGCTGAAGAGCCTCGAGATCCGGCATGACACGCTGCTGAAGGTGGCCCGTTCCATCGTCGAGCGCCAGCACGAGTTCCTGGAGCATGGCGAGGAACACATGAAGCCGATGATCCTGCGCGACATCGCCGCGGCGATCGAGATGCACGAGAGCACGGTCTCGCGCGTCACCTCCGGCAAGTACATGCATACGCCGCGCGGCGTGTTCGAACTGCGCTATTTCTTCTCCAGCCAGGTGGAAGGCGCCGATGGTTCCGGCACGTCCTCCACCGCGATCCGCGCCAAGATCCGCAAGCTGATCCGCGACGAACCGCCCGGCGCGCCCTATTCCGACAGCCGCATTGCCGAGATCCTCTCGAAGGAAGGCATCCCGGTTGCCCGCCGCACGGTGGCCAAGTACCGCGAATCGATGAACATCGCGCCGTCGAATGAACGGAAACGATCCTGAGCACTCCAATGAGTTGTGAGAGCGAAGTGAACGAGGAGGTCGTCATGCAGTTGAACCTGACCGGACATCACGTGGAAATCACGGAAGCGATGCGGGCCTACGCCGAGAAGCGCATGGAACGCGTCTGGCGACACTTCGGGAAGGTCATCGACGTGCACATGGTCATGTCGGTCGAGAAGAACGTCCACAAGGCCGAGGCCACCGTGCATGTCAGCGGCAGCGACATCCATGCCGATGCCATCGACGAGAACATGTATCGCGCCATCGACGCGCTGGCCGACAAGCTCGACCGCTGCATCATCAAGCACAAGGAAAAGCAGGTCGATCACCACGCCATCGAGGGCCGGGCCGCCCGACATTGAAGCGCCAGGCGTGACGGGGAAGCGGGAATGCGACTGATCGTCGTCAGCGGACTCTCCGGTTCCGGCAAGAGTGTGGCCCTGCACATGCTCGAGGACCTGGACTGGTTCTGCGTCGACAACATTCCCGCTGCCCTGCTGAAGTCCTTTGTCTCGCACACGCTGCGCAGCGAGGACAGCCGCTACCAGCGGCTCGCGGTCGGGCTCGACGCCCGCAACACCCCTGAAGAGATCGCCACCGTGCCGGCCCTGCTTGCGGAACTGCGCAACGCGGGGCTGGGCTGCGAACTGCTGTTCGTGACCGCCTCGGAAGAGGCGCTGCTGCGCCGTTACGCCGAGACGCGCCGCCGCCATCCGCTGTCGCGCGGCGGCGAGAGCCTGCGCCAGGCCATTGCCATCGAACGCGAACTGCTCGAACCGATGGCGCAGGCGGCCACCATCATGATCGACACCTCGAACACCGGCGTGCATGAGCTGCGCGACATCGTGCGCCAGCATGTCGAGCGCCGCGCCACCGCGAGATTGTCGATCCTGTTCCAGTCCTTCGGATTCAAGTACGGCATCCCGGGTGATGCCGACTATGTGTTCGACGCGCGTTCGCTGCCGAACCCCTACTGGGAACGCACGCTGCGGCCGCTCACCGGCCTCGATGCCGATGTCGCGCGTTACCTTGCCGGCCATGAGGCCGTGCAGCGCCTGCAGCACGACATCACGCAGTTCATCGAGGCGCGCATCCCCGAATACCTGGCCACCAGCCGCCGTTACCTCACCGTCGCGGTGGGCTGCACCGGCGGCCAGCACCGCTCCGTCTACCTGGTGGAACAGCTCGCGGCCGACTTCGCGAAGCGCTACCAGGACGTCTCGATCCGCCATTCCCGGCTGCCGCGCAATGATGACGGCCTGACGGAAGCGATCCGGCACGCCACCGCCTGATGTCGTTGCTGCAACGCTACGAGCAGGCGCTGCGCCAGGACGCGCGGGCCGCGGACCCGGCGCAGCGCGCGGTCGCGCAGCGCCTTGATGCGCTCGACCAGTGCCTCGATGCCACGCCCTCGCCGGCCCGCTGGCGCCGCCGCCTGCAGGCCTTGCTCGGACGCCAGACCTATCCGGTGACCTGTCGCGGCATCTACCTGTGGGGCGGCGTGGGCCGCGGCAAGACCTGGCTGATGGACCTGTTCGTCGCCGGCCGCGATGCGCGTGAATGCCGGCGCATGCATTTCCAGCATTTCATGCGCGAGGTGCATGCGAAGCGCCGCGGCCATGCCGGCGCCGAACGGCCGCTGGAGCGCGTCGCCTCGCAGCTGGCGCGCGAGGCGCGCATCTGGTGCCTGGACGAGTTCATGGTGCAGGACATCGGCGATGCGATGATCCTGCATGCCGTCCTCGATGGCCTGCTCAGGCGCGGCGTGGTGCTGGTGCTCACCTCCAACACACCGCCCGCGCGGCTGTATGAAGGCGGCCTGCAGCGCGAGCGCTTCCTGCCGGCGATCGCGCTGCTGACGCGCCTGCTCGATGTGGTGGAAATGGGCGCCGGCGATGACTTCCGCCAGCGGCAACTGGCCGAGGCGGAGCTGTACCTCGACTCGCGGGCCGCGGAAACCCCGGCGCGCATGGCGGACCTGTTCGAGCGCCTCGCCGGCAAGGCCGCGGTGGAGCACGGCGGCAGCCTGCTGGTGGAGGATCGCCCCATCGCCACGCTGGCGCATGCCGGCGGCATGGCGTGGTTCGACTTCCACACGCTGTGCGGCGGCCCGCGCTCGGCCGATGACTACATCGCGCTGGCAAACCGGCTGCACACGCTGTTCCTGTCCGGCGTGCCGGTATTCGACGGCCACAATGACGATGCCGCGCGCCGTTTCGTCGCGCTGATCGATGAACTGTATGACCAGGGCGTGAAGCTGGTGGTGTCGGCGGCCGCCTCGCCGCTCGAGCTGTACCGGGGCGAGCGGCTGCGGGCCGTGTTCGAGCGCACCGCCAGTCGCCTCACCGA
>CAYNEX010000202.1:0-3736 GCA_964396335.1 uncultured Steroidobacteraceae bacterium
TGGCAGGTGACCGAGCGCACCGAGAACATCGGCGCACGTCGCCTGCACCCGGTGATGGAGCGTCTGCTGGACAACGCCTCGTACGAGGCGGCGGACAAGCCGGGCGAATCGCTGACCGTGGATGCCGGCTATGTCGACAAGTACCTGACCGAGCTGGCCAGGGACGAGGATCTCAGCCGCTACATCCTGTAGCGGCTGGAATTCACTGCCGGAGCAGTGTCAGGCCTTGGCTTTCTTTGCCGGGGCCTTGGCGCGGGCAGCGGGACGGGCGGCAGCAGTGGAGGCCGTGCGCGTGGTCTTGGCCTTGCCAGCCTTGGGATCCTTCGGACGGGACTTGCCGAACGAGCCGGCGTAGATCTTGCCGCGACGGGTCCTGCGATCACCTTTTCCCACGTGTTTCTCCCACTCAGATTGAAGGGCGCGAAGTCTAGGAAACGCGGGGCGGACTGTCCACAATGCCCGGATGTTCCCGGAGCCGGAAAAAAGAAAGGCCGGACTTCATGTCCGGCCGAACTTTGACAAGACCCCCAATTGGTTCTTCGCTTTCCCCAAGCGCCGAACCGGGGGCCATCATGCTCCAGCTATCACAAGAAAGCTAGTCTTTCGGGCAACAGATTTGGTGGTTAAGCAACCCGGCGTGCCGAAACGCCGCGTATCGTTTAGATTCAATTGCCCCGGCAGCATTTCAGCGACCCTCAAGGCGGCCCATCCATGACCCAGAGTGATCCCAACAGCACCGACTTCGGCTTCGAGAAGGTCGCATGGCACGAGAAGGCCAGCCGCGTGCGCGGCGTGTTCGACTCGGTGGCCTCGAAGTACGACGTGATGAACGACCTGATGTCCGCGGGCACGCATCGCCTGTGGAAACGCTTCACGCTTTCGTGCACCAACCTGCGCGCCGGACAACGCGCGCTCGATGTGGCCGGTGGCACCGGTGATCTTTCACTCGGCATGCTGAAGCAGGTCGGGCCCACCGGCCTCGTCGTGCTCACCGACATCAATGCGCAGATGCTGATGCGTGGCCGCGATCGCCTGATCGATGCGGGCCATGCGGCCAACTCCCGCGCGGTGCAGGCCAATGCCGAATGCCTGCCGTTCAAGCCGGCGCAGTTCGACTGCGTCACCATCGGCTTCGGGCTGCGCAATGTCACCGACAAGAACGCCGCGCTGCGGTCGATGAAGAGCATGCTGCGCCCCGGCGGCCAGCTGATCGTGCTGGAGTTCTCGCAACTGGCGATCCCGGCGCTGCGTCCGCTCTATGATGCGTATTCGTTCCGCGTGCTGCCGTGGCTGGGCCAGGTGGTGGCGGGCGATGCGGCCAGCTACCGGTACCTTGCCGAGTCCATCCGCAAACACCCCGACCAGGAGACCTTGCTGGGCATGATGCGTGACGCCGGACTCGAGAACTGCAGCTACCAGAATCTTTCCGGCGGTGTCGTCGCCGTGCACCGCGGGTACGTGTACTGATGCTGTCGCAGAAACTGCAGGCGCTGCTCGACGAGCGGGTCGATGGCTCGCCGCGCGCGCGTGACCTGCTGCAACAGCTGGAAGGCCGGCGCATGCGCATCGTGGCGCGTTACACGCCGTGGGAGCTGACGCTGCTGGCCGAGGGTGGCCGCCTGCGCATCCTGCCGGGCGAACCCGTCGCTGGAACGGACAGCCCGTGGCCACCGGCCGATGTGACGCTGTCCGGAACACCACTGTCGCTGCTGGCACTGAACCGCGAGGACCCGCAGGCGGTGATCCGTCGTGGTGATGTCACGCTCAGCGGCGATGGCGAGACCGGCGCGCGTTTCCAGGAACTGGCGCAGCTGCTGAAGCCGGACCTGGAAGAAGGCCTCTCGCGGCTGCTGGGCGACATCCCCGCGCATGGCGTGGGGGCGTTGCTGCACCGGACGCTGGAGTGGGGCCGCAGCGCGATCTCCACGCAGGCTTCCAATGCCGGTGAATACCTGGCGCACGAACGCCGCGTGCTGGTGCCGCGGGCCGAGGCAAGGCAGTTCATCGAGGATGTCGACGCATTGCGCGAGCAGGTGGACCGCGTCGCCGCGCGCGTCGCGGCGCTCGAAGCCCGCGGGGTGCAGCCGGAATGAAATTGCGCGTGCTCGCCCGCCTGATCGCCATCCACAAGGCGCTGGGTCGTTATGGCCTGACCGAATTCACCCGTGGCACGGCCATGCACGGCCGTCTGCGTTTCGTGGAAGCCTGCTCACCCTGGCTGTGGTTCCAGAAGCGCCATGCCGGCACGCGCGGCGCGCGGTTGCGGCTGGCCTTGCAGGAACTGGGGCCGGTGTTCGTGAAGTTCGGCCAGGCGCTGTCGACGCGCCGCGACCTGCTGCCGCCGGACATCGCCGATGAGCTGGTGCTGCTGCAGGACCAGGTGCCGCCCTTCGATGGCGAAGTGGCCAAGCGCATCGCCGAAGAAGCCCTCGGCGCACCGCTCGACACGGTGTTCGGCAGTTTCGACACCACGCCGCTGGCGGCCGCGTCGATCGCGCAGGTGCATGCCGCGACGCTGCCCGATGGCCGCGAGGTCATCGTCAAGATCCTGCGCCCGGGCATGCGCGAGATCATCGCGCGCGACCTGGAGGTGCTGTATGCGCTGGCGCAGCTGGCCGACCGGCATTCGGCCGAGGCCGCGCGGCTGCGGCCGGTGGAAGTGGTGCGCGAATACGAACGCACCATCCTCGATGAGCTCGACCTGCTGCGCGAGGCCGGCAATGCCACGCACCTGAAGCGCAACTTCACCGGCGACCCGCGCCTGCATGTGCCCGAAGTGCACTGGGACCTGTGCCGCGAGAACGTGCTGGTGCTGGAGCGCATCCATGGCGTGCCCATCGGCGACATCGCGCGGCTGCGCGAGCTGGGCGTGGACTTCCGCAAGCTGTCCGAGAACGGCGTGGAGATCTTCTTCACGCAGGTGTTCAAGCACAACTTCTTCCACGCCGACATGCACCCCGGCAACATCTTCGTGCTGGCCGACAACCCGGCCGAACCGCGTTATGCGGCGGTGGACTTCGGCATCGTCGGCACGCTCGATGCGCGCGACCAGGACTACCTGGCACGCAACTTCCTGGCCGTGTTCGACCGTGACTACCGGCGCGTGGCGCTGCTGCATGTGGAATCCGGCTGGGTGCCGCATGACATCCGCGTCGAGGAGATGGAGGCGGCCATCCGCACCATCTGCGAGCCGATCTTCGACAAGCCGCTGAAGGAGATCTCCTTCGCCACGGTGCTGCTGCGCCTGTTCGAGGCGCTGCGGCGCTTCGACGCGCGCATCCAGCCGCAGCTGATCCTGCTGCAGAAGACCATGTTCAACATCGAGGGCCTGGGACGGCAGCTGTACCCGGACCTGGACATCTGGAAGACCGCGAGCCCGATCCTGCGCGAGTGGATGCGCGAGAAGCACCACCCGGCCAATGTGGCGCGGCGGCTGTGGAAGCAGATGCCCGAGTTGCTGGATGCGCTGGAAGCGTCGCCGGTGGCGCTGCGCCAGAAGGTGGTGGCGGCGGCGCGGCCGCGGCCGTCGTGGTCGCCGTTCGCGGCGGATGCGCATCGCAGCCGGGTGGTGGGAGACCTCACGACAGAGCGCAAGCCGCGTGACCGCAGCGTGGCGGCGGCGCTGGTGCTGCTGTCGGGGGCGATCTGGATTGCTGCTGGTGGCAACCCGCTGTGGGCGGGCTGGACGCTGGCGACGATCGGCGCGCTGTGGCTGGTGCGGGAGATCTGGAAGAAG
>CAYNEX010000203.1:0-3734 GCA_964396335.1 uncultured Steroidobacteraceae bacterium
ACACGGGTTCCTCGGCCAGCAGCGTGGCGGCCAGGATGGGCAGCGCCGCGTTCTTCGCGCCGGAGATGCGCACCTCGCCGTCGAGGCGGTGGCCCCCGGTGATCTGCAGCCGGTCCATTCAGGCTCCGGCTTCGGCCGGGGTCAGCGTGGTCAGCTGCAGGGCATGGATCTCGCCGCCCATCAGCTCGCCCAGGGTGCGGTACACCATCTGGTGCCGCTGCAGCGGCCGCTTGCCCTCGAACCCGGCGCTGACCACCACCGCCTCGAAGTGGACATTGTCCTCGGAGCGCACCTTGATGGTGGCATCCGGCAGGCCGGCGCGGATCAGCGATTCGATCTGGTCAGGAGTCATGGCGAACCTTTCATAAAGAGGCGCAAGTGTAAGCTATCGGGCATGCAGACCCTACCGAGCCGGCCCCCGGACCCGCGCAGCGAGACGGCACTGATCGCCGCCGGCCGCCGTGCACTGCAGATCGAGGCGCAGGCCGTATCGGCCCTGCCCGCCCGCGTCGATGCCGCCTTCGCGAAGGCCTGCGGCCTGTGCCTGGCCGCCACCGATGCGCCGGCAACCGGCCGCGTGGTGGTCACCGGCCTCGGCAAGTCCGGCCACGTCGCCCGCAAGATCGCCGCCACGCTGGCCAGCACCGGCACCAGCGCGCTGTTCCTGCATGCCGCCGAAGCCAGCCATGGCGACCTCGGCATGGTGGCCCGTGGCGATGTGCTGTTGGCCATCTCGCATTCGGGCGACAGCGCCGAGGTGCTGGCGCTGCTGCCGCACCTGACGCGCCTCGGCGTGCCGGTGATCGCGCTGACCGGCAATGCGGCCTCGCCGCTGGCGCGCGCCGCCAGCGTGCACCTGGATGTCAGTGTCGCCGCCGAGGCCTGCCCGCTGAACCTCGCGCCCACCGCCAGCACCACCGCCGCGATGGCGATGGGTGATGCGCTGGCCGCCGCGCTGCTCGAGGCGCGCGGATTCACGCCGGAGGATTTCGCGCGCTCGCATCCGGGCGGCGCGCTGGGACGCCGCCTGCTGCTGCGGGTCGAGGACGTGATGCGCCGTGACCCGCAGCTGCCGTGCGTGGCCGCAGCGGTGACGCTGGAGGAAGGCCTGGTGGAGATGGGCCGCAAGGGCCTGGGACTCACCGCCGTCACCGACCCTGCACAGCAACTGCTGGGTGTATTCACTGACGGCGACCTGCGCCGCGCGCTCGACCGCGGCGTCGACCTGCGCGGCACGCGCATCGATGCGGTGATGACCCGCGCGCCGCGCACCGTGCGGCCGCAGCAGCTGGCCGCCGAGGCGGTGAACCTGATGGAAGAACACCGCATCAACGCGCTGCTGGTGGTGGATGATGCCGGCAGGCTGGTGGGCGCACTGAACATCCACGACCTGCTGCGCGCCGGTGTGGTCTGAAGGGACGGGACACGATGAAACGAGTGCTGCTGGGCCTGGTTGTGGTTGCCGCCGTCGCAGGCGCGGCGTGGTATGTGTTCCACATGACCGCGCGGCCCGAGGCCGGCACCGCCGAGGCCGACCGCGAACGCAATGACTTCGAGGCCGAACGCGTGGTGCTGCAGCAGTTCGATGCCGCCGGCCGGCTGCAGTACGAGATCGAGGCCGACCGCATCGTGCAGCTGCGCAATGCCGGCGGCATCATCGCCACCGGCCTGACCTTCCGCCATGATCCGCCGGACAGCGAACCGGGCGGTCCGCGACGCTGGGTGCTCACCGCCGACGAGGCGACGATGCCGGCCGAAGGCGGCAGGGTCACGCTGTCCGGCAATGTGCAGGCGCAGGGCCTGCCCTCCAACAGCGACGTGCCCGTCAAGCTGGCCAGCGACCGGCTGGACTATGACATCGACCAGCAGCTGGTCAGCACCGATGGCGAGGTGACCGGCAGCTGGGGAAAACACCGCTTCAGCGGCCGTTCCCTGCGCGTGGATATCGCCCGAGGCGCCCTCCAGCTAGAATCGGATATCCATGGCACGCTCTCTCCCTGACCGCGGCAGGAGGCGCCTCTCCGGTCGCGCCCGCTGCCCACAGCTGCTTTCACTTGCCCTGATCGCCTGCTGCGCGTTCACCCCGGCACCCGGGGCGCAGCTGCGGGGCGACATCGCCATCAACGGCAGCAACTGGGCGGTCGACTTCCGCGACGGCAGCTGGACGCTGAACAACATCACCATCCAGGCCAGCGACACCCGCGTCACCGCCGAGCGGGCCCGCGGCATCGAACGCACCGGCGGTGTCAACGAGATGGACCTGACCGGCAGCGTGCAGGTGGAACATCGCGGCATCACCCTGCAGGCCGGTTCGGCGCTGGTGGTGTTCCGCGGCAACCAGCTGGTGTCGGTGAAGGTCAGCGGCCGGCAGGCGCAGTTCGCGCGTGTCGACGACGATGCCAGCGGCCGCGTTCACCAGGGCCGCGCCGATGCGATCAGTTTCGAATCCGCCAGCGGCAAGGTCGTGTTCGAGGGCAACACCTTCTTCACCGACGGCTGCATCCGCATGAGCGATTTCCGGCTGATCACCTACGACACCAATTCGGGCGTGGTCACCGATGATGGCGATCCGAACACGCGCGGCCAGGCCGTGCTGTGCCCGGACAGCCTCGATCGCGTGCGCACGCCGCGCACACCGGAGCGGGGAACATCGCAATGAGCGCCACGCCGGAAACGATTCCCGTCACGCAGTCTGATGCGGCCCGCTCGGTGCTGCGCGCCCGGGGACTGCGCAAGTCCTATGGCCAGCGCGTGGTGGTGCAGAACATGGAACTGCACGTCGAGTCCGGCGAGATCGTCGGCCTGCTGGGCCCGAACGGCGCCGGCAAGACCACCTCGTTCTACATGATCGTGGGCCTGGTCAGCGCCGACGCCGGTTCGATCACCCTCGATGGCAATGACCTGACGCACCTGCCCATGCACCGCCGTGCGCGGCTGGGCCTGGGTTACCTGCCGCAGGAAGCCTCGGTGTTCCGCCGCCTGACGGTCGAAGACAATGTGCTGGCCATCCTCGAGACGCGCAGCGACCTGGACAAGGCCGGCCGTCGCGCCGAGCTTGAACGCATCCTCGAAGACCTCCATATCACCCATGTGCGCAAGAGCCTGGGTATCGCCCTGTCGGGTGGCGAGCGCCGTCGCGCCGAGATCGCGCGCGCGCTGGCTGCCGCACCGCGCTTCATCCTGCTGGATGAACCCTTCGCGGGCGTCGACCCGATCTCGGTGATGGACATCCAGAAGATCGTGCGCCAGCTGGCCGAACGCGGCATCGGCGTGCTGATCACCGACCACAACGTGCGCGAGACGCTGGGCGTCTGCAATCGCGCCGTGATCGTCGACCGCGGCACGGTGATCGCTGCCGGAACTGCGGACGAGATCCTTGCGAATGAACGGGTCCGGGAGGTGTACTTGGGCCAGAACTTCCGCATGTGACCCATTTCCCGCATGTGACCTGATGCTCAAAGCCTCCCTGCAGCTGCGCCTCGGCCAGCAACTGACGATGACTCCGCAGTTGCAGCAGGCGATCAGACTGCTGCAACTGCCTGCGCTGGAACTCCAGGCGCATATCCGCGAACTGCTCGAAACCAATGTGATGCTCGAGGCCGAGGAGGACAGCGACTCCACCGGCACCTTCGAAGCACTCGGCGCCGGGCCGAACGACCGCGACCTGCCGCAATCGGCCGGCGACGATGCGCCGGCTGCCGCAGAGCACGAGCTGGCCGCTCCCGATGTGGAGA
>CAYNEX010000204.1:0-3728 GCA_964396335.1 uncultured Steroidobacteraceae bacterium
GCGGCTTCCTCGTGGATGTCGCGCTGCTGCTGCGGCTGCGGAGCCGGTGCCGCAGCACCCGCGCCACGCGGCGGAGCACCCGCACCGCCCGGGCCACCGAAGCCGGGCCCGAAGCCGCGCGGCGGCGCGTTCTTCAGCTCATTCGCGCGCGACACGATGTACGCCAGCACTGCGGTCGAATCCTCGGCCGTGAGCTTGCCCTTGAAGTCCTGCATGCCGCGATCCACGCGTCCGCCCTCGATCACCACCTGGTCGAAGCCGGCCTGCGAATGCAGGAACGGCGTGGTGGTCAGGTTCGGGCCATTGCCACCGCGGCCACCGGGCACCGCGTTCGGACCGTGGCAGACGGCGCAGTTCTCGGCATAGATCTGCGCGCCGCGCGCAACCGTATCGGCCGAGGCGGTGAGTTCCGGCGGATTCAGCGGACGCGGCGTGTACGGTGCGTTCGGCGGCAGCTGCACGGTGCCGCCGACCTTGAACACCAGCATGCGGCCATAACCCGGCGCGAAATAGTCACCCTGGCCGGTGCCACCGACGCTGGCGGCGATGTACTGCACGCCATCGAGCTCATAGGTGATCGGCGCGGCATACACATCGGTCTGCGCGTCGAACTCCCACAGCTTCTCGCCGGTGCGGGCGTGATAGGCCGCCAGTTTCTGGCCGCGGCTGTTGCCCATGAACACCAGGTTGCCGCCGGTGGCGAGCACACCGCTGGTGGCGCGCTGGCCGCGCTCGGTCTCCCACACCGTCTTGCGCGCGACCGGATCCCAGGCCTGCAGCCAGCCATCGTCGGCCTGCTTGTTGTGCGGCTTGAGCTTCGATGGATCGTGCTGACCACCGAACGCGATCAGCGGCGGCTGCCCGCTGGCCGGCATCACCTGCGGCACCATCGCGTTGTAGTTCTCCCAGGTCGGGATGTAGACCAGGCCGGTGTCCGGGCTGAACGCATTCGGATGCCAGGTGTGGCCACCCGGCGCGCCCGGACCGATGTTGAACGGCTCCTTCTCATAGCGCGCGCCCGGCGCCTCGATCGGACGACCCTTCTCGTCGATGCCCGTGGCCCAGGTCACGCCGGTGAAGGCATCACCGCTGATGAACTCGCCGGTCTTCGCATCGAGCACATAGATGAAGCCGTTCTTCGACGGCTGCACCAGCACGTGCCGCTTCTCGCCGTTGATGTTGAGATCGGCGGTGAACATCGGGCTGACCGCGTCATAGTCCCACGAGTCGCCCGGCACCACCTGGTAGTGCCACTTGTATTCACCCGTGTCCGGATCCACCGCGATGATGGAGCAGACATAGAGGTTGTCGCCGTCATCCGGATCGCGCATCTCGCGATTCCACGGCGTGCCGTTGCCGGTGCCGAAATACAGCAGGTCGGTGACCGGGTCATAGACGGTTGCATCCCAGATGGTGCCGCCGCCGCCGTACTTCCAGTACTCCACATCCTTCGGCCAGGTGTCGAGCGCGCGCACCAGGTGGTCGCCTTCGGGCGGACCCTTGGCCGGATCACCCGGCACGGTCCAGAAGCGCCACACTTCCTTGCCGGTCTCGGCGTCATAAGCGGCGATCCAGCCGCGCACGCCGAACTCGCCGCCGGAACCACCGACGAACACCTTGCCCTTGGCAACGCGCGGCGCCATCGTGATCGAGTACTGCTTGCGCATGGCCTCGGGCAGGCCGAGGCTCTCGGGCACGGTGTCCACCGTCCAGGCCGGCTTTCCGGTCTTCGCATCGATCGCCACCAGCTTGGCATCGAGCTGGCCCATGTAGATCTTGCCGTTCCACGCCGCAAGGCCGCGGTTCACCAGGCCCAGGTTCGGGTTCGGCACCATGCTCGGGTGATAGGTCCACAGCTCCTTGCCGTCGCGCGCGTCGTACGCGTGCACCACGTTGCGGGCGGTGGAGACATACAGCACGCCATCGATATAAAGCGGCGAGCCATGCTGGTTCTGGTTGGTGCGGTAATCCGCGAACCAGGCCAGGCCCAGGTCCTTCACATTGGTGTCATTGATCTGCTTGAGCGGGCTGAAGCGCTGCTCGTCATAACCGCCGCCGTAGCTCGGCCACTGGTTGGGATCGCTGGTGCCCTTTTCCAGTCGATCCTGGGTGACGGCGGCCGGCCTGGCCAGCGGATCAGAAGATGAAGAGCCGTCACTGGCGCAGCCGATGACCGTGCCGGCCAGCAACGCGGCGGCAACGGACCTTGCGATACGGTTGAACATGAATCCCCCTGGCATCATCGATGGATGCGAACCCGGGAGTTTATCCCGGGTCCGGGCCGGAGCAATGACCGGCGCCCCCTGGGCGGTGCGATTTTCGAAATCACCCTTTCCCCGGCGTGACCCGCGCCCCGGTCGTAAGCTCGCACCTCCACTCACAGGGCAAGGAGAACACCATGAGCCACAACGGCAGCTGTCACTGCGGCCAGATCCGCTTCGAGGTGGAGGGAGAGTTCGAATCGGTGATCGAATGCAATTGCACGCACTGCAGTCGCAAGGGTTACCTGCTCTGGTTCGTGCCGGCCGATAACCTGAAGGTCACCGCCCAGCCCTCGCCGCTGCCCACCTACCTGTTCAACAAGCACGTGATCCGCCACCACTTCTGCCCCGACTGCGGCTGCGCGCCGTTCGCCATGGGCGAGAACCAGGGACAGAAGACCGCGGCCATCAACGTCCGCTGCCTCGAGGATGTCGACCTCGGCGCGGTGAAGCGGATGCCATGGGATGGCCGCTCCGCCTGACCGGAATATGTTCAGCCTGCACGTTCGTCGGCCCGACGAGCGGTTGCTCGCGATGAATGCATGCACTGTTATGCTGCGCGGATGACCATCCATCGCGGCGGGTGCCATTGCGGCAAGGTGCGCTTCGAGTTCGAAGCGCCGGAAAGCGTCGAGGTACTGGAGTGCAACTGCTCCATGTGCCAGAAGCTCGGCTACCTGCACCTGATCATCCCGCAGGCGGACTTCAGGCTGGTGTCGGGCGAGGACTCGCTGACCACCTACCAGTTCAACACCAACACCGCCCGCCACCTGTTCTGCAACACCTGCGGCGTGAAGTCGTTTTATGTGCCGCGCTCGCATCCGAACGGCTACAGCATCAATGCCCGCTGCATCGATGAAGGCACCGTGCAGATGCTGACGGTGAGCCAGTTCGACGGGCAGAACTGGGAAGATTCCATCAGCGAGCTCGAACCGCTGCCCTAGGTTTTCACCAGCCTGAAATGAAGCCGCCCGCCAGGTCCTGGCGGGCGGTGGTCCTTCATGGACGCGCCGGATGAACCGGCGAGGATCGTCAGGCGGCTTCCGCCACCAGCGGCGTGCGCATCATGTGCTCGAAGGCGCCCAGTGCGGCCTTCGAACCTTCGCCCATCGCCACGACAATCTGCTTGTACGGCACCGTGGTGCAGTCGCCGGCGGCGAACACACCCTGCACCGAGGTCTGGCCGCGCTCGTCGACCTCGATCTCGCCGCGGTTCGACAGCGCCAGCGTGCCCTTCAGCCAGTCGGTGTTCGGGATCAGGCCGATCTGCACGAACACGCCGTCCAGTGCCAGCTCATGGTCTTCGCCGGTCTGGCGGTTGCGGTACTTCAGGCCGGTGACCTGGTTGCCGTTGCCCAGCACCTCGGTGGTCTGCGTGGACTTCAGCACCGTCACATTCGGCAGGCTGATCAGGCGGTTCACCAGCACGGCATCCGCGCGCAGCGCATCGCCGTACTCGATCAGCGT
>CAYNEX010000205.1:0-3721 GCA_964396335.1 uncultured Steroidobacteraceae bacterium
GCTAGGGGAGAGCGGATTCCCGACCCATGCAGCGCCGGAAAACCGGCGCTGCTTTGTGACCCACGTCACGTCCATCGCCCCGGCACGGTGTTTGCATTGAAGACCAGCGATGGCTACCACTGAAATCCAATCCACTCGCAGCGCCGCGGTATTGCTGCTGGCGCTGGGCGAAAGCGAAGCGGCGACGGTGCTCAAGCACCTCGACGCCAAGGTCGTGCAGCGCCTCGGCTCGGCGATGGCGCAGCTGAAGTCTGCCTCGCGCGAGGAAGTCAGCGAGGTGGTGGGCGGTTTCGTCGAGACGATGGAGTCGCAGGCCGACATCAAGGTCGGCTCCGACGAGTACATCCGCAAGGTGCTGACGCAGGCGCTCGGTGACGAGCGCGCCAGCGGCATCATCGACCGCATCCAGATGGGCCGCCGTTCCAAGGGCCTGGACGTGCTGAAGTGGATGGAGCCGCGCGCGATCGCCGAGGTGATCCGCCTCGAGCATCCGCAGATCCTGGCCATCGTGATCTCCTACCTCGACCCGGACCTGGCCGCCAAGGTGCTGGGCGAGCTGCCGAAGGACGTGCAGACCGAGGTCATCATGCGCATCGCGCAGCTGGACGGCGTGCAGCCCTCGGCGCTGGGCAAGCTCGACGAGATGATCGAGAAGCAGATCGCCGGCAAGGGCAGCAGCGTCTCGGCCAACCTCGGTGGTCCCAAGACTGCCGCCAGCATCCTGAACTTCATGCCGGCCGCGATGCTCGAGGATCTGCGCCAGGCCGACGAGGCGCTGACCTCGCGCCTGCAGGACCTGATGTTCACCTTCGAGGACATGGCCGGCATCGACGACAAGGGCATCCAGGCGGTGCTGCGCGAGATCGATTCGGCCCGCCTGGTGGTGGCGCTGAAGGGCGCCGACGCGGCGCTGGTCGACCGCTTCCTGAAGAACATGTCCAGCCGCGCTGCCGAGATGCTCCGCGACGACATGGAATCGCGCGGGCCGGTGCGCCTGTCCGAAGTGGAGGAAGCGCAGAAGGAAATCCTCGCCACCACCCGCCGCCTGGCCGAGGCCGGAACGGTGGTCATCAACGCCGGCAGTGAGCAGTACGTATGAGCGGTGAAATCCTCGACCAGGACGAGATCGACGCGCTGGTCAACGGCGTGCAGAACGGCGAGGTGGACCTGGAGCCGAAGGCCGCCGACGACCTCGGCGTGGCGCGCGACTACGATTTCAGCACGCAGACCCGCATCGTGCGCGGGCGCATGCCCACGCTGGAGATGATCAACGAGCGCATGGCGCGCGCGCTGCGACTGTCGCTGTTCAACATGCTGCGGCGTTCGCCGGAAATCTCCGTGCAGGGAATCTCCACCGCCAAGTACGCCGAGTACGTCTCGACGCTGGCCGTACCGACCAGCCTGAACCTGATCCGCTTCCAGCCGCTGACCGGCACCGGACTGATGATCTTCGAGGCGCGGCTGGTGTTCGCGCTGATCGACGTGCTGTTCGGTGGCAACGGCCGGCACGTGAAGATCGAGGGGCGCGACTTCACGCCCACCGAGAACCAGATCATCCACATCCTGATGGAGCAGGCCTTCGCGGCCGCCGAGGAAGCGTGGGCGGCCATCATCCCGGCGCGCATCGAATACATCAATCGCGAGGTCAACCCGAACTTCGCCAACATCGTCAGCCCCACCGAGATCGTGGTGGTCAGCCGTCTCCGGGTGGAGTTCGAGGGCCGTGGTGGCGAGATCCACCTGACGCTGCCTTACTCGATGCTCGAGCCGCTGAAGGACACCCTTCGTGCCGGCATGCAGACCGATCGCGCCGACCGAGAGGAACGCTGGTCGCAGCTGCTGCGCAACGAGCTGGAAGAATCGGAGGTCGACCTTGTCACCCGCCTGGGCACGGCCCAGACCACCGTGGCGCGCCTGATCGACATGCGCCCCGGCGACGTGATCCCGTTCGAATTCGATGGCCGCGCCACGGTGCTGGCCGATGGCATCCCGCTGTTCTGGGGTGAACTGGGCCAGCAGCGCGGCCGGCAGGTCGTGCGTGTGCAGCAGATGAATACCCGCAAGACCGGCAACTCGCTTGACGCCTTCGTGAGGAAATCCGCATGAACGCCGCCCAGAGCAATACCCCCGCCGATGTGGTGCTGGACGTGAACGTCAGCCTCGCGCTGGAGGTGGGCCGTGCCCGCATGACCATCCGTGATTTCCTGCAGCTGGCGCCGGGCTCGATCGTCGAGCTGGAGCGTCCCGCCGGTGACGCGCTGGATGTCTTCGTGAACGATCGTCTGGTGGCGCATGGCGAGGTAGTGATGGTGAATGACCGTTATGGCGTACGCTTCACCGAGGCCGTGGATACGGCCGACGTGCGTCGCTAGAGAATGAGCCTGTATACGAAATGAGTGCTGCAGTCCGCTTCCTGGTTGTCGACGACTTCTCCACCATGCGCCGCATGGTGCGCAGCGTGCTGCATGACCTGGGATACGACAATGTCGTCGAGGCCGAGGACGGCACCGCCGCGCTGCCCATCCTGAAGAAGGGCGGCGTGGACTTCCTCGTCACCGACATCAACATGCCGGGCATGGCGGGAATCGACCTGCTGAAGGCCGTGCGTGCCGACCCGCAGCTGTCGAAGCTGCCGGTGCTGCTGGTGACGGCCGAAGCCAAGCGCGAACAGATCGTCGAGGCGGCCCGCGCCGGCGTGAACGGCTATGTCATCAAGCCGTTCACCCCGCAGGTGCTGAAGGACAAGATCGAGAAGATCCTCGCCGCGGCCGGCAAGGCCTGAGGATCGCGGCCGGCGGTCGCCGGCCTGGCAAGTGGGGCTCAGCCGCCGTTGGCGGCCTTGTATGCCTTCACTTCCGCATTGAAGCGGTTGGCAACGCGATCCAGCTCCGCCTGTGCGTTCTGGACCCGCAGCGGATTCGACTCGCAGGCCAGGTATTCCTCGACCAGCCTCTTGTAGCGGTCGATCTCCTTCTTCTTGGCCAGCATTGCTTCCTTGGCGGCCGACTTGCCGTCGGGAATCGCGGCGGGCGCCTGGGGCGCCGTGCAGGCCATGGCCTCTGCACCCGCGGCAAGCGCGAGCACGGCGAGGGCGGCTTTCATATTGGTCGGTACGGTCACCAGCAGGACTCCATCTGGCCCATCGGGCAGGTGCTTTATCGACCAACTCACCGCATCCCTGAATGACGCAGGTCACGGTTGTTGCAGGTCGCACCAGCACAGGGCAGGCATGCGGTGGTTTGTGAACCGGGTCCGTTTATGTCGCGCCCGAGTGTGACGCATCTCATCAATCGCTCTTGCAGCAGGCCTTAACGTCGCGCAGGAAGGAAGACTGGCCAGTGGGCCGGCCATGCGTTTTGTCGCGCTGGCCGGGCGCATCAGCGGAAATGGAATAAACAGAACATGTCGCTCAATCCGTTCAGAAAGCTCAACCTGGCCGCGCAGATGTATGCGCTGGTCGCGATCACGCTGGTGCTGGCGGGCGGCCTGATCGCCCACGCGATGCTGCAGGTCCGGGCGACGCAGGGGACTCTCAAGTTCACCGTCGACAACCGCATGACCTCCGGGCGCGACATCCGCAATGTGATCGACGCGCTGGAGCTGGCCGAGAACAGGATCATTGCCGTGGTGGAGCGCGAGGAATCTCCGGAGAGCGCCGCCGCCACCATCCGCGCCGAGATCGCCGACGCGCAGGCCGGCTGGGACAACTATTTCCTGGCCC
>CAYNEX010000206.1:0-3666 GCA_964396335.1 uncultured Steroidobacteraceae bacterium
GACACCGCAGGGCCTGCGATCAACCCGCTGATCAAGATCATCAACCTCGTGGCGCTGCTGCTGGTGCCGCTGCTGTAAGACCTGCCGGGAGGCGGCCTTCGGGTCGCCTCCCCTTTGCTTCTTCCCGGTCGCCGTCCGGCGATCAGCGCCCCGGGCGCGCCAGATCCCAGAACAGTGCTTCGACGCCGACGCGGATGCCCGGATCGGCCCGCCATGCATATTCGCGGTCCCAGCGCACCAGCGGTTCGACCGACCAGTACAGCCAGCGCGTGCGTGTCGGCCGGCGATAGAAGATGCCGGCCTCGTAGGTTTCCACCGAATGCGCGTTGTCGCCGGAGGCCAGCAGGCGCAGGCCGTAACCGCGGCCGATGTCGGTGGCGCGCAGGTAGGAGCCATACACATCCGGCACGATCAGCTGGTGCGCGCGCGCATACACCAGCGTCTCGGACCAGTTGGTGGCGTTGCGGTCGGCGCGCCACTTGGCATAGGTGGAGGTGCGGAACAGGTTTCGGCCCGCCCAGCGGTCGAAGGTGATCGCGCCGGCATAACCGACGCTCTCCTTGGTCTCGGCGAAGATCTTCGCGAATGGATAGAACTGCCATTTGCCCAGCGGGATCTCGCGCGACCACTTCAGCGCCGTGAAGGCCACCGGCGCCTTGTCGATGCGCACGCCGACGTCGAAATCCACGTGGTCGAAGAACTCGTAACGCAGGCCGGCGCTGAGGTTCTGGTCCTGGCGCTCGCGGCGCGGCGACTCGTCCAGTTCACCGCTGGTGATGAAGATGCGCAGGCGCCGCTCGATGTTGGGAAGGCGCAGCGCGATGTCGAAGCTGGCATCAAGACCGGGGTCGGCCTTGCCGTCGCGGTCGATGTACTCGCCGACCAGCCCGAGGCGGAACGGCGCGGCAGGCACCGGCCGCAGCTCGCGGTCCTTCGCGGCCAGGGAATAGTCGAGGCCCTCGACGCGCGACTGCATCCAGACGTACAGGCGGTCATGCACATAATCGAGGCGCTGGCGGAAATCCAGCGGGGGTGGCGCCTCGGCATTCAGGCTGCGGATCTCTTCGACGGAGCTGTCGGTGGGACGGTAGCGGCGCGAGGTTTCACGCTGCTCCGTCAGTGATACGGGCCGGGCGCCGGCCTGCGCATCAGGGTCAGGCGGCGTCTGCAACGCCTGCGATCGCGCCCGTGCCTGCGCCTCGGCCAGGCCGGCCTCGGCCGCCTCTGCCATCACCTCGCTGGTGGTGATCCCGGGCGGCTGCTCGGAGATTTCAGGCGGCGGTTCGTAGCGCACGGTGGCGCATCCCGCGAGGCAGGCCACGATCCACGCCAACAGCGCGGGTGCGCACTCCCTGCAACGCTCCATGCGCAAAGGATAAACGCGATCACGGCTTTTTTCGCGACGGACGAGCGCGCCTTGATGGAGGACAGCCGCCATCGCACGTGTCCGGCGCCGGCTGACGTCTCCGCCAGCCTGCCCCGGAATCAGACCCTGCGAATCAGCGCGGCTTGCGCACCTTCGGACGCTTCACCGGCGGCGCGTTGGCGACCCGTTCCTGCTCGATCTCGACCACACGCCGGCGCATGGCATTCATCTCGGCGTGCAACTCGTCGAGCTTGCCGGCCATCTCCTGCAGGCGCGGATCGCTGCGGATCACGTTCATGGTGTGCTGGAACCACTTCTCGGTCCCTTCGGCCAGCACCAGCTCCGGCGGCGGCGGCATGTAGCCCGGCACGCCACCCATGCCCTCCTCGGGCAGCTCGTCGCGGCTCAGGTAACCATTGTGGTCGGCATCGAGCATCATGAACTGCGCGTCGAGCGAGGGCCGCACGGAGGCCTCCTGCCGGCTCAGGCGTTCATCGCGGTTGCGGTCCAGGCAGGAGAACTCGTCGAAGCCATCCAGCGGCGGGATGCACTGGCGGCGCCAAACGGTGTAGTCGGCGACGGCATTGGCGACAAACACCGGCATGCACAGGCGCGAGTTCAGGCGCGAACCGGTGTCGGCGCTGAGGTTCAGCATCGCGCAGTTGGTGTCGTAGTCGTCGTCCTTGTTGATCTGGTTGTAGAGCTTGTAGAACTCGTCCTCGGCTTCGATGATGCGCTGCTGCAGGCGCTTGCCATGCACCAGGATCTCGTCGAGCTCCATCTCGGGCTCGTCATCATCGACGACCGCGGCGACCTCCGCGCCATGCGCCACGGCGGCCATGGCCAGCCAGATCGCGACGAATCCCTGCATCAATCCTTTCATGTGGAACCAACCCCTGATTCTTGTTATTCCCCTGACGGCTGAGTGTGCCGCAAGTTGATGCGCGGGGCCTGAAAAACTTGACAAGAAAGGAAGTTGTCACGTCATTCAGGCGATAGGCCGTACGGGAATTTCGGTTGCCGCAACGTCACCCCGGAGCAACGGCCCAGACGAAAAAGGCCCCGCAATGCGGGGCCTTTCCGTGATCGCCCGGGGGCGCTTCAGAACGCCTGGTCGAAGCTCACTTCGCCCTGCACCGCCACCTGGTAGGCGGACACGCGGCGCTCGAAGAAGTTGGTGAGCTCCTGCACGTCCTGCAGTTCCATGAAGTGGAACGGGTTCTTCGAACCGTACATCGGCTCAAGGCCCAGCTGCGTCAGGCGCTGGTCGGCGACGTATTCCAGGTACTGGCGCATCTCGCGCTGGGTCATGCCCACCACGCCGCCGGAGAGCACGTCCTCGGCGAACTGCGCCTCGGCATCCACCGCGTCGCTGATCATCCGGCGGACGTTGCCGGCCCACTCCTCGTCGAACAGCTCCGGGCTCTCGCGCTGCACGGTGCGCAGCACCTCGAAGGCGAAGGCCATGTGCGCGCTTTCGTCGCGGAACACCCAGTTGGTGCCCGCGGCCAGCCCCGGCAGCAGGCCGCGCGAGCGCAGGAAATACACATAGGCGAAGGCGCCGAAGAAGAACAGGCCTTCGATGCAGGCCGCGAACGCGGTCAGGTTCAGCACGAAACGACGCTTGTCGGCGTCGGTCTTCAGGCTGTCGACGGCATAGACCTCATCGGTCCAGCGCTGGCAGAACTCGGCCTTGGCGCGGATCGAGGGGATGTTCTCCACCGCCGCGAAGGCCTGCGCGCGCCGCTCCAGGTCGGGCACGTAGTTGTCGAGCAACGTCAGGTAGAACTGGATGTGCAGCGCTTCCTCGAACAGCTGGCGCGACAGGTACATGCGCGCCTCGGGCGCGTTGATGTGCCGGTACAGGCTGATCACCAGGTTGTTGGCCACGATGGTGTCGCCGGTGGCGAAGAAGGCCACCAGGCGCTCGATCAGGTGGCGCTCGGCCGGCGTCATGCGCTGGCGCAGGTGGCCGAGGTCGATCTGGAAATCGATCTCCTCCACCGTCCAGGTGTTCTTGATGGCCCCGCGGTACATCTCGTAGAAGCGGGGGTAACGCATCGGCCTCAACGTCAGGTCGAAGCCGGGGTCTAGCAGGTTCTGGCGGGCGCTCACTGGCAGGCCTCACAGGTTTCGGGGTTTTCGAGGGAGCAGACCACGGCGGCCTGGTCGCGCCTGGCGTCAGCCGCGGCACTGCCGGACACGGTGGTCTTGGCGATCTGCGTCGCGGGGCGCGAACGCAGGTAGTAGGTGGTCTTCAGGCCGCGCTTCCAGGCGTACATGTACATGCTGGAGAGCGC
>CAYNEX010000207.1:0-3653 GCA_964396335.1 uncultured Steroidobacteraceae bacterium
GCTGGCGGACAAGGCCGAGCGGGACCTGCGGCGTGGCGAAGCGCTGCACGCCGACGAGGTGATCCCGCTGGAACAGCTGGAGAACCTGCGCACCCAGGCCGAAGTGGCGCGGGCGCAGTTCCAGGCCGTGCGCTTCAATGCGCGCAATGCCGAGATCACCGCCCCCGGCAATGGCGTGGTGCTGCGGCGGCTGGTGGAGGAACGCGAGAACGTCGCCCCCGGACAGGTCGTGCTGGTGGTCGGCCGCGCCGACAGCGGTTACGTGGTGCGATTGGCGGTCGCGGACCGGCATGTGGTGCGCATCCAGCGCGGTGATGCCGTGAGCGTGCAGCTGGATGCCTGGCCCGGCGAGGAATTCCATGCCGAGGTCACGCAGATCGCCAGCGCCGCCGACCCGGCCACCGGGCTGTTTGCCGTCGAGGCGCACATCGATGCCGGTTCACGCGCACTGGTCAGCGGACTGGTGGGCCGCGCCCGCCTGACCCCGCGCGATGGCGCGGCCACGCTGCCGCATGTGCCGCTGGGCGCGGTGCTCGAAGGCGATGGCCACCGCGCCACCGTCTTCGTGGTGGAAGGTGATGTGGCGCGACGCCGTGACGTGCAGGTGGCCTTCATCACCCCGGCAACCATCGCCGTGCGTGAGGGCCTCGCCATTGGTGAGCAGGTGGTGGTGGCCGGCGCGCCCTATCTCGACGACGGCGAGACCGTCGTCGTGGTGTTGTGAAGCTGATCGAATTCCCGATCCGCCGCCACCAGTTCACGCTGGTGGCCTTCCTGTGCGTGGTGGCGCTGGGACTTTCCGCGCTGCTGAACCTGCCGCGCGAGGAAGACCCGTACATCAAGGCGCCGGGCTTCCTGGTCACCGGCATCTATCCGGGCGCCGACCCGGTGGACCTGGAGCGCGAGTTCGCCAAGCCGGTGGAAGACACCGTCGCCGAGCTCGACCAGGTCAACCGCATCGAGACCACCATCGCCGATGGCGTGGCCGTGGTGGCGGTGGAGTTCGATGCCGAAGCCGACGCGGACCGCAAGTACGACGAGCTGACGCGCGAGATCAACGCGCTGCGGCCGACACTGCCCGCGTCGATCCGCTCCGTCGACATCGAACGCTGGGGCCCGACGCAGGTGAACATCGTGCAGCTGGCACTGGTGTCGCAGGATGCGTCCTGGCACGAGCTGGAAGAAACCGCGCGCAAGCTCGAGGACGTGCTGAAGGCCGTCGACGGCGTGCGCCGTTCCGAATCCTGGGCCTACCCGGAGCGCGAGCTGCGCGTGCAGCTGGATCCGGCGCGCATGCAGCGCCTCGGCGTGACGCCGCAGCTGGTGGCGCAGGCCATTCAGGCCGCCAACTCGAGCATTCCCGCCGGTGTGGTCGACCTCGACACGCGCAGCTTCAGCGTGCAGACCGGCCGCGGCTTCCGCAGCCTGGAGCAGGTCGAGGGCACGGTGGTGCGCGCGGCCAATGGCCTGCCGGTGCGCGTGGCGGATGTCGCAGAGGTGAGCTGGGCGGAAGCGCAGCACACCCACCTGGGCCGCTACAACGGCGAGCGCGCCGTGTTCGTCACCGCCAACCAGCAACCCGGCCACAACATCATCGATGTGCAGGCACGCATCGATGCGGCGCTGGATGAATTCGAGACCACGCTGCCGGCACGCATCCGCCTGGAACGTGGTTTCTCGCAGAGCGCCAACGTGGCCGCGCGCCTGCAGCGGTTGTACACCGACTTCAGCATCGCCATCGGCCTGGTGCTGCTGACACTGCTGCCGCTGGGCCTGCGCGCTGCCGGCATCGTGATGGTGGCGGTGCCGCTGTCGATGGCCATCGGCATGGCCTCGCTGCATGCGCTCGGTTACTCGCTGAACCAGATCACCATCGCCGGCTTCGTGCTGTCGCTGGGCCTGCTGGTGGATGACTCCATCGTGGTGGTGGAGAACATCGCCCGCCACCTGCGCATGGGGCATTCGCGCATGGAAGCGGCCATCCTCGGCACGAAGCAGATCCTCGAGGCGCTGCTGGGCTGCACCGCGGCGCTGGTGCTGGCCTTCGTGCCGCTGGCGGTGCTGCCGGGCATTCCCGGCATGTTCATCCGCGTGCTGCCGGTGACCATCATCTCGACGGTGCTGGGTTCGCTGTTCGTGGCGGTGTTCTTCATTCCATTCATCGCCAGCCGCGTGCTGGGCAGCGACGACCCGGCCAAACCGAAGCACAACCGCCTGCTTGAGAAGGTGATGGGTGCCATCCATCGCTATTACCGGCCGGCATTGCATTACTGCCTGGCCAGGCCGCGCGCGACGGTGGCGGTATCGCTGGGCGGCGCACTGGTCCTCGCGGCCCTGCTGGTGCCGGCGGTGGGCACCAGCCTGTTCCCGAAGGCCGATACGCCGCAGTTCCTTGTCGGCGTCAGCACGCCCACCGGCAGCAGCATGGCCGAGACCGACCGGGCGCTGCGCTTTGCCGAGGAGGCGCTGGCGCGCCGGCCCGAGGTACGCAGCGTGTTCTCGAACCTGGGACACGGCAACCCGCAGATCTATTACAACCACATGGTCGGCAATGACGCGCCGAACCGCGCCGAGCTGTTCGTGCTGCTGAAGGACTATGACCCGCGCCACACGCCGCGCATGCTCGATGGCCTGCGCGAGGAGTTCGCGCGTTATCCCGGCGCGAAGATCACCGTCGATGAATTCGTGCAGGGCGAACCGCTGTCCGCGCCGGTGGCGGTGCGCATCCTCGGCGAGGACCTGGAACAGCTGAAAACCCTCGCGGCGCAGATCGAGGCGCTGGTGGAAAGCGTGCCCGGCACGCGCGATGTCAGCAATCCGCTGCGCGTGGCGCGCACCAACCTGGAACTGGCACCGGACCCGGCCAAGGCCGCGCTGCTGGGCGTGCCGATGGCCAGCTTCGACCAGTCGCTGCGCCTGGCGCTGTCCGGCCAGGCCGTGGGCGCCTTCCGCGCCGGGGATGGCGAGCAGTACGACATCGTGCTGCGTTCGGCCACCGGCGGCCGCGCCGACTGGGATACGCTGCGCGAGGCGCGCATCCCCACGGTCACCGGCCAGCTGCTGCCGGTCGAGCAACTGGCGGAGCTGCGTTTCGCCGAGGCACCGACGCGCATCCAGCGCTTCGACCGCGAACGCGCCGTGACCATCGATGCCGAAGTCGCCAATGGCTTCAACACCGCCGCCGTGACACGTGCCGTGGTGGAGAAACTCGAGGCCTTCGACTGGCCGCGCGGCTATCGCTACAGGCTCGGCGGCGAGGCCGAAGCCAGCGCCAAGGCCTTCGGTGGCATCGGCATCGCCATCATCGTCGCCCTGTTCGGCATCTTCGCCATCCTGGTGCTGGAGTTCGGTGACTTCCGTTCGACGCTGATCGTGCTGACGGTGGTGCCGCTGGGCGCGGTGGGCGCGCTGTTGATGCTGCTGGTCACCGGCTACACGCTGTCGTTCACCGCCGCGGTGGGTCTGGTGGCCTTGCTCGGCATCGAGATCAAGAACTCGATCCTGCTGGTCGACTTCACCAACCAGCTGCGCCAGCAGGGTGTGCAGCTGGATGAGGCCATCGAGCAGGCCGGCGAAATCCGCTTCCTGCCCATCCTGCTGACCACGGCCACCGCCATCGGTGGCCTGATCCCGCTGGCCATCCAGGGCTCGGG
>CAYNEX010000208.1:0-3631 GCA_964396335.1 uncultured Steroidobacteraceae bacterium
CCGCCACCTGCGCGTTCTGCGCGCGGATGGCCGCGATCACGTCATTGGTGGTGACCCGGTAGGCGGCAAGGCGCGCCGGGTCCAGCCAGATGCGCATCGCGAACTGCGCGCCGAACAGCTGCACGTCGCCGACACCGTCGGTGCGCGCAATCTGGTCCTGCACCGTGGAGGCGACGAAGTTGGACAGGTCATCGCCGGACAGGCTGTCGTCCGACGACACGAAACCGATCACCACCACGAAGTTGCGCACCGACTTGGCGACCCGCAGGCCCTGCTGCTGCACCTCGGCCGGCAGCAGCGGCGTGGCGGCCTGCAGCTTGTTCTGCACCTGCACCTGCGCGATGTCCGGATCGGTGCCCTGGCGGAAGGTCAGGTTGATGGTGGCCGTGCCGTCGGCGCTGGCCTCGGAGGTGATGTACTGCAGCCCGTCGATGCCGTTGAGCTGCTGCTCGATCACCTGCACCACCGTGTCCTGCACGGTCTGCGCGGACGCGCCCGGGTAGGTGGCGCTGATGGCCACCTGCGGCGGCGCGATGGCCGGGTACTGCATGATCGGCAGGTTGAATACCGCGATGCCGCCGGCCAGCATCAGCACCATCGCGACCACCCATGCGAACACGGGCCGGTCGATGAAGAAGCGTGGCAGCATGGATCAGTTCCCGTCCACGGCGGCCGGCGTCACCGTGATGCCGGCCCGGACCTTCTGCAAGCCGTCGACAACAATTCGTTCGCCGGCGGTCAGCCCGCCAGTGACCAGCCACTCGTTGCCCACCGTCGGGCCCAGTTCGATTACACGCTCGCTGAGCTTGTTCTCCGCATCGACCACCAGCACGGTGGGTTGGCCGCGTGCATTGCGCTGCACGGCGGCCTGCGGCACCAGCAGCGCCTCATTGGCACTGCCGCGCGAGAGCTGCGCGCGCACGAACATGCCGGGCAGCAGCAGGCGGTCGGGATTCGGGAACTGGGCGCGCAGCAGCACCGAGCCGGTGCTGGCTTCCACCGTCACCTCGGAGAACTGCAGCGAACCGGCATGCGGATACGGCGAACCATCCTCCAGCGTCAGCGTGACGCGCGCGTTCTGCGCGGCATCGCGCTGCAGGCGGCCTTCGGCCAGGTCCCGCTGCAGGCGCAGCAGTTCGGCGCTGGACTGCGTCACATCGACATAGATGGGATCCAGCTGCGCGATGGTCGCCAGCGGCTGGTCCTGGTTGCGCGTCACCAGCGCACCCTCGGTGACCAGCGAACGGCCGATGCGGCCGGAGATCGGCGAGCGCACCTGCGTGTAACCCAGGTCGATGCGCGCGGTCTCGATGGCGGCCTTTGCCGCGGCCACCGCAGCCTCGGCGCTCTTGCTGGCGGCGACGGCATTGTCATAGTCCTGCTTGCTGACCACGCCGCGGTCATGCAGCGGGCCATAACGCTCGGCCAGCAGCTTCGCGGCGTTCAGCTGCGCCTCGGCGCTGGCAAGGCTGGCCTCGGCGCGCAGCAGGTTGGCGCGGTAGGTCGAGGCATCGATCTCGTACAGCGACTGGCCGGGGCGCACTTCCGAGCCTTCGGTGAACAGGCGCTTGAGCACGATGCCTTCCACCTGCGGTCGCACTTCAGCGATGCGATAGGCCGAGGTGCGTCCGGGCAGCTCGGTGGTGAGGTTCACCGGCCGCGGCTGCAGCGTGATCACGCCGGCTTCCGGCGCGGCCCCCGCGGCCGGCGGCGGCGCGCCGCCACCACAGGCGGTCAGAAGCAGGGTCAGGCTCAGGGCCGGGAACAGAGTGAAGTTGCGCATGGGTCCTCGCCGTTAGCTGCTGGCGCCGTTGTCGAGCATCCGCTGCAGCATGCTGATCAGTAACAGGGTTTCCTGCTCGGAAAAGTCCTTCAGGTGGCGACCGAGCTCTTCGCGCACCACCGGAGGGATTGCCGCGGCGGCCTCACGGCCCTTGTCCGTCAGGGCCAGGTGCACCACCCGCCGGTCCGCCTCGCTGCGCTGGCGTTTCACCAGCTCCTTGGCCTCGAGCCGGTCGAGCATGCGCGTCATCGCGCCGCAATCCATCTGGCACTCGCGCGCCAGCGCCGCCACCGTGTCGGCACGGCCCAGCGACAGCAGGATCAGGGGTTCCCACTGCATGGCGGTCAGTTCGAGGGGGAGCATGCGCGCATCAATGCTGCGTACCAGCGAGCTGAAGACCAGCTTCAGCAGGCGTCCGGTACGGGCATGCGGCTCCTGCGGCAGGATCGGGTCGCCGGACGCAGGGCTGGGTTGGGGGGTGGTCATCGATGCCTAGGCAATCTTTAACGCGTCAAAGTATGCCCAATCAAATAAACCCCCGCAAGAATGGCGGTGCATTGCTGCACCGCCATATCGATCAGGGGATCAGACGCCGAGGTTGTCGGCGGCGAACTGCCAGTTGAACAGCTTGTCCATCACCGCGGTGACGAAGTCCGGGCGGCGGTTCTGGTAGTCCAGGTAGTAGGCATGCTCCCAGACGTCGATGGTCAGCAGGGCCTTCTTGCCCTGGGTCATCGGCAGCTCGGCATTGGCGGTCTTCAGCACCACCAGCTTGCCGTTGTCGTCGGCCAGCCAGGCCCAGCCGGAACCGAACTGCGTGGTGGCGGCGGTCAGCAGTTCCTTCTTCAGGTTGTCGACGCTGCCGAAGTCACGCTCGATGCGCTGCGCCAGCGCGGCTGGCGGCTGGCCGCCACCGTTCGGACGCATGCTGTTCCAGAAGAACGTGTGGTTCCACACCTGCGCGGCGTTGTTGAACACACCCTGCTTGTCGGCCTTGCCGGCGGACTCGAGGATGATCTTCTCCAGCGGCTGGCCTTCCAGCGGCGTGCCGGCGATCAACTTGTTGAGGTTGTCGACGTAGGCCTTGTGGTGCTTGCCGTAGTGGAAGCTGAGGGTGTTGGCGCTGACGACCGGGTCGAGCGCGTTGTCGGCGTAGGGCAGCGGCGGCAGAGTGATGTGGCTCAAGGTGATCTCCCTCTTGGAGCAGGCGCGAAACGCGCGGGCCGGGAAAGCCCGCGCCGGGCGCGCATGATAACGCCGCGGCGCGGGGAGGGGTCAAATCGGCGCCGCGGCGCCGGCCGGCGTCAGAAGCGCCAGGCGAAGTTCAGCTGCAGCACCGGCCACAGCTTGAAGTCCGCGTCGTCCTCGGCCTCGCGACGCTCCTTCTCCAGTTCCTGCAGGAAGGTCGGGTCATTCGCCAGCAGGCCGCCATTGGCGGCGAGGCTCAGCTTCGGCGAACCCTGGAACAGCACGCCGGCCTCGAAGCCCACGGTGAAGCCCTTGCCCAGCTTGCCACCCCACCCCAGCGTCAGCGCCGGCGCGAAGTCCTTGAAACGCACGCCACCGGTGAGGGTGCCGATCTGCTCGGGCGTGTAGGTCTGGTCGCCGATTTCCTGGCTGGTGGTGGGCGTGGCCAGCAGGTCGAGCTTGTTGCTGTTGCTGCGCGCGCCGGCCGACAGGCGGAAGCTGCCGCCGAACGGATACCAGTCGGCCATCACGCCGATCGAGCTGAGCTTCAGCGAGGCGTCGTAGTCGATGTCGTCGATCTCTTCATCGCGGTCGATGTCAAAGAACCCGCCGTTGACGCGCACGCCGGCATGGCTGCCGAAGCGATAGCCCACTTCAGGG
>CAYNEX010000209.1:0-3603 GCA_964396335.1 uncultured Steroidobacteraceae bacterium
ATCGACGAACCGGCCTGGGACCTGCCGGTGGCGCTGGCGCTGGCCTCCAGCCTGCATGATGTGGCACTGGCGGCAGACCTGGTCGTGTTCGGTGAGCTGGGCCTGACCGGTGAGGTGCGGCCGGTGGCCTTCGGGGAGGAACGCATCCGCGAGGCGGCCAAGCTGGGTTTCCGGCGCGCGCTGGTGCCCGAGGCCAACCTGCCCCGTGGGCCCGTCGACGGCATCGAGATCGCCGGGGTGGGGCGCATCGAGGAAGCACTGCGCCTGGGGTTGCCGGGCCGGCCGGTATAATCCCGGCATGTTCTCGAAACTCACCGAACGGCTGACCAAGGCCGTCGACACGCTGCGCGGCCGCGGCCGCCTCACCGAAGACAACATTGCCGAGACGCTGCGCGAAGTGCGCATGGCGCTGCTCGAGGCCGACGTGGCGCTGCCCGTGGTCAAGCGCTTCATCGACGCGGTGCGCGCCAAGGCCATCGGCACCGAGGTGCAGGGCAGCCTGACGCCGGGCCAGGCGCTGGTGGGCGTGATCCACGACGAGCTGGTGGCGCTGATGGGGGGCAAGGCGCAGCCCTTCGACCTGCGCCATTCGCCACCGGCGGTCATCCTGCTGGCCGGCCTGCAGGGCGCGGGCAAGACCACCACCGCCGGCAAGCTGGCGCGCATGCTGGTGGAACAGAAGAAGCGCGTGCTGCTGGCCAGCACCGACATCCGGCGTCCGGCCGCCGTGCTGCAGCTGGAACGGCTGGCCGGCCAGGTGGGCGCGGACTTCCATCCGGTGCTGCCGGGCCAGACCCCGACGCAGATTGCCGCCACGGCGCTGGATGCCGCGAAGCGCGGTGTCTATGCGGTGCTGATCATCGACACCGCCGGCCGCCTGCACGTGGATGCCGAGCTGATGCAGGAGGTGCGCGACATCGACGCCGCGGTGCAGCCGCATGAGCGGCTGTTCGTGGTCGACGCGATGGCCGGCCAGGACGCGGTCAATGCCGCCAGGGCCTTCGGCGATGCGCTGGCGCTCACCGGCACCATCCTCACCAAGGCCGATGGCGATGCGCGTGGCGGCGCGGCGCTGTCGGTGCGCGAGATCACCGGCACGCCGCTGCTGTTCGTCGGTACCGGCGAGAAGACCGAGGCGCTGGAGCCCTTCGACCCGGACCGCATGGCCCGCCGCATCCTCGGCATGGGCGACGTGGTGGCGCTGGTCGAGGAGGTCCGCCGCAGCGTCGATGAAGAGCAGGCGGTGCAACTGGCGAAGAAGGTCGCCAAGGGCAAGGGCTTCGACTTCAACGACCTGAAGATGCAGCTGCAGCAGCTGCAGAAGATGGGCGGCATGGCCTCGCTGCTGGACAAACTGCCCGGCGGCGCGCAGGCGGCGCAGAAGCTGCAGCAGGGGCAGGGCGACCGGGAACTCAAGCGCCAGATCGCGCTGATCGATTCGATGACGCCGCGCGAGCGCCGCCGCCCCGAGATCATCGACGGTTCGCGCCGCCGGCGCATCGCCGCCGGTGCCGGCATGCAGGTGCAGGACGTGAACCGCCTGCTCAAGCAGCACATGGAAATGCAGAAGATGATGAAGAAGCTCGGCAGCGGCAAGCTGCAGCGGATGATGGGCGCGATGGCCGGCAAGTTCCCCGGCATGCCGCGCGGCTTCTAGGCGCTTGCGCGCCGGCTGGCAGCCCGCCGGCCGGCATGGAAGAATGCGGCAACAAACAATGATGAAGGGAGGGGTCTCATGTCATTGCACGATATGACGGCGCGTCGCCTCGACGGCAGTGAACGGGATCTTTCCGAGTTCCGCGGCAAGGTGCTGCTGGTGGTCAATGTCGCCAGCCGCTGCGGCTTCACGCCGCAGTACAAGGGCCTGCAGGCGCTGTACGACAAGTACCGCGATCGCGGTTTCGCGGTGCTGGGTTTCCCCTGCAACCAGTTCGGCTCGCAGGAGCCGGGCAGCGAGGCGGAGATCGGCTCGTTCTGCTCCACCAGTTACGGCGTCACCTTCCCGATGTTCGCCAAGGTCGAAGTCAATGGCGCCAACGCCCACCCGCTGTACCTGCACCTGAAGGCCGCCGCGCCCGGTGTGCTGGGCACCGAGGCGATCAAGTGGAATTTCACCAAGTTCCTCATCGACCGCGACGGCAACGTGGTGGCGCGCTTCGCACCCAAGACCGATCCGAAGGAACTGGAAGGCGAGATCGAGGCGCTGCTGTAAGCATGGCCTCGAAGCGCGCCGCGAAGACGCCACGCAGGCGCACCTTGCCTCCGATGGCCAGCGGCGTGCAGATGATCGAGAAAGCCATCAGTCCCGGCCATGATCCGGTGATCGGCCTGTACCTGTTCACCGCCTATGGCCGGCTGATGCGTTCGATGGGGCGGGGCACCCGCTTCGCGGCCATCAACCCGGTTGCCATCGGGGTGCCGGCCTTGCTGCATGCCCATCCCGGGCTCAGCCAGAGTGAACTGGCCGAACTGATGGGCATCGAGCGCATGACGGCCGGCTTGCAGGTGGAGCAGTGCATCCGCGAGGGCCTGGTGACGCGGCGTCGTTCCACCGAGGACCGGCGGCGCTATGAACTGCATGTGACGGCCAGGGGGCTCTCCAACCTGCGGCGCGTCGCCAGCCTGATTCCGCTGCACGAGCAATCGTTGTTCGGCAGGCTCACGGCGCGTGAACGCGGCACGCTGTATCGCATCCTGCGCAAGTTCCTCGCGGTGGCCGCACCGCAAAAGTAAGTCGCATCGATTCCAGCGGGTCGATCGGGATCACCCGCAGCGTGGGATCAGTCCTACACGGTGCGGGGTGTGGCACCGACGGCGACTTCTTACACGACAGCTAGGCTGGTCCACAGTCGTATGTCTTCAATCTGATGCGATCCGGCCTCGTCGGGGCGGTTCCATCGGGTTCAGCTGTGGGAGCGACCGAATGGATGCTGCCGAGAGGACGAGCCGCCGCTCGTCCCGCCCCGTGTCGAGCTTGCGAGACGAGGAGGAACTGGATCTGCGGCGCCTGCTGAAGGTGCTGCAAGGCATCAGGGATGGTGATTTCTCGGTCCGCCTGCCCGGCGACAAGACCGGCCTGTCGGGCAAGGTGGCCGATGTCATCAACGAGATCGCCGCCACCAACCAGCACCTGGCGCGCGAGATCGAGCGCGCCGGCCAGCTGGTGGGCAAGGAAGGCCGCACCCGTCATCGCATCGCCGCCGAACGCCGCTCGGGTTCCTGGGGGGCGATGGAAGGCGCCCTCAATACATTGATCGATGACCTGGTCTGGCCGACGGCCGAGACCACCCGCACGATTTCCGCCGTCGCCAAGGGCGACCTGTCGCAGCCGGTGCCGCTGGATGTGGATGGCCGCCCGGTGAAGGGCGAGTTCCTGCGCTCGGCCACCATCGTCAATTCGATGATCGAGCAGATGCGCGGTTTCACCTCGGAGGTGACGCGCGTGGCGCGCGAGGTGGGCACCGAAGGCAAGCTCGGTGGCCAGGCCGACGTGAAGGACGTCAGCGGCGTGTGGAAGGACCTCACCGACTCGGTGAACGCGATGGCCAGCAACCTGACCGGCCAGGTGCGCAACATCGCCGAGGTGTCGACCGCCATCGCGCG
>CAYNEX010000210.1:0-3563 GCA_964396335.1 uncultured Steroidobacteraceae bacterium
GCACGAGGTAGTAGCTCATCGTGCCCATGGCCTTCGACATGCCCTGCACCACGTCCCGGTGGGTCTTCACCGTGCCGGCCGCGATGCCATAGGCGATCGAGGGCAGCAGGAACAGCAGGAAGATCAGCGGCACGATCGAACGCATGATCGGCGCGTCCGCCGCAGCCAGGGCGCCATTGGAAGTCGAGCGCCAGGCGCTGTCGGCGGGCCAGGCACTGACCACCAGCAGCGCGCCCGCCACCAGCAGCGTCAGCAATGCGGCGCGGATGCCGCGCCGTTCGGCTGCCGTCGGCTGCTCGAACTTGGGCATGTCGCTCATGTCACCATCGATCTTGGCGGCGGTGCGGACCAGCCGCGGCTCGATGACCCGGTCGGTGATCCACCACCCGAGGCCGATGATCATCAGGGAGGAAGCGGTGGTGAAGAAGTAGTTCACCAGCGGATTCACCAGCACGGATGCATCGAGCAGGCCGGCCGCCTCCTGCGTGATGCCGGCCAGCTGCGCATCCAGCGCCACCGGCACGAAGCTGGCCGAGAAGCCGCCCGACACCCCGGCAAAGGCCGCCGCGATGCCGGCCAGCGGATGACGACCGGCGGCGTAGAAGATCACGCCACCCAGCGGAATCACCAGCACGTAGCCCGCATCCACTGCCAGGTGCGACAGCAGCGCCACCACGATCAGCATCGGCGTGAGCAGCTTGCGCGCCGTCACGGCCAGCAAAGCCCGCAGGCTGGCATTGATGAACCCGACGTGCTCGGCGACGCCGATGCCCAGCATCGCCACCAGCACCACCCCCAGCGGGTGGAAGCTGGTGAAGATGGTGACCATGTCGCTGGTCAGCGAGGTGAGCTGCCTGCCCGCCAGCAGGTTGACGACGGTCAGCGGCTCGCCATTGCGCGGATCGATGGCATCGAAGGCCACCATCGACAGCGCGGCGGATACCAGCAGCGTGACTCCGAGCAGCAGCAGGAACAGGACTGCCGGGTCGGGCAGGCGGTTGCCCACGCGTTCCACGTGGGCAAGTGCGCGCTCGAGGCGGGTCGGAGCGGACGTGCCGGCGGCCATCGTCCGACCCCGGTTACTTCTTGGCGTCCGCCGTCACCCTCGCCTGCATCGCATCGGCGCGGCTGTTGCGCGGGATGTGCGTCGGGATCAGGAAGTAGCTCACCGTCGTCACCAGCGCGCAGCCACCGACGAACAGGAAGAACTTGTCGATCGACGGCACCGGGTCCATCGCGAAGTAGGCCGTCGGGACGCTGGCACTGAGCACGCCACCCAGGCGCGAGAAGGTCTGCGCCATGCCGATGGCCGCGCCGCGGATCTCGGTGGGATAGGAATGTGCGCCCACCGCATACAGGTAGGCCTGCATGCCATTGACCACCGTGCCCGCGATCAGGCACAGCAGCAGCATCTGGCCGGTGGGCGTCACGCCCTGCACCAGCAGGATGCCGACGCCGGCCGTGGCCACGGCGCCGATGAAGGCGGCGATCGAACCCACCCAGCGCGAGCCCCAGTAGCCCATCAGGAATGCGCCACCGATGGAACCGAACAGGCCACCCAGGCTGAACAGCTGCAGGCCGCGCGAGGCCACCGCGGCGCTCTGGTTGGCGTAGTCGAGCAGGGTCGGCAGGAAGTTCGTGAAGATGTAGAGCACCAGCGTGTTGAACGCGAAGGCAGCCCACAGGAACAGGGTCGAACGCCAGTACTTGCTGTTCCAGATGGTCGAGAACCAGTTGCTGGAGGTCTTGGCGCCTTCGGCCACCACGAAGCGCTCGCTGCCGGTATAGCGTTGCTCACCCACCAGGCGGTTGAGCAGCTTCGCCAGCGTGCCGTGCTGCGCGGGGCGCAGCGCCAGGTACTTCGGAGACTCCGGCAGGATCATCGAGAACGCCGCGAACAGCACCAGCGGCACGATGGCGCCGACCAGGAACATGCTGTGCCAGCCGTACTTCGGGATCAGCCAGTCGGCGACCAGGCCCGTCAGCGTGCCGCCGAACGGCACCGCCACGATCACGCAGGCCACGACCACGCTGCGGACACGCTTCGGCGTCCACTCGGAGATCAGCGTGGTGGCCAGCGGGGTGATGCCGCCCAAGCCGAGGCCGGTGACGAAACGGAACATCGTCAGCGTGGAAACGGTCTGGGCGTAGTAGCAGAGCATGGAGCCCAGGAACAGGAAGGCCAGGCAGGTGAAGTAGGCGCGCTTGCGTCCGATGCGGTCACCGATCCAGCCCAGCGCCACCGAACCCACCGCCATGCCCAGCATGCCGGCCGTATTGATGGGTCCCAGTGCCGTGCGGTCGATGCCCCAGTCCGAGATGATGTGCGGACCGACGTAACCCATCGTGAACAGGTCGAATCCGTCGGTCAGCATGATGACAACCATCATCAGCGTGATACCGAACGGCATACCCCAGTATTTGGCCGAGTCGATGACTTCGCCGACGTCAACGACCTTGCTGTTTTCGCTCATGGAACGGCCCCGATCTCGTTGTTATGGACGCAAGTGCGCGACTTTGGCCTGATTCATTCCGTATGGCAACGGGTATGTGGACTCAGGGGACAACGGCCTCGATTTTGGGGGTGGTCCCGGGCGGAAAGGTCGCGCTGGGATTCTCCGCCGTCGCCCCCAGGGACTTCAGCAGCTCCACCGTCTGGTGGTGCTGGGCCGGCAGCAGCGCGTTGAACTCTTTCGGAAACCGCCCCAGCGCGTAGTCGATCGGCGAAAGGCCGTTGGAGTCGATCACGTCCAGCTCCGCCCCGTCCTCCACCAGCTTCTGCACCACGCGGTTCCAGCCGCGCGAGGCCGCCGCATGCAGCGCGGTGCGGTTGGCCGCCGTGCGGATCTTCAGGTCCGCATCGGCATAACCCAGAACGGTGCGTGCATTCACGTCGACGCCGGCCTCGCGCAGCAGCGCGTAACACGCCAGCGCATCGTCCTCGGTGCGCTGCAGGCCGCGGGTGGGGTCGTGGATGTGGCCGTCACCCACTGCCGCCATCAGTGGCGTCACGCCCTGCGAATTGGCCAGGTCCGGCAGCGCCCCGTGCGCCAGCAGCAGCTTCATCACCGGCAGGTCGCCGGCCTTCGCGGCGCGCAGCAGCGGCGTGGTGCCCCAGACGATCATCGGGTCGCGATAGCGGTCGTTCGGGATGTTGCGGTAGCGGGGGCGCAGCTTCAGCTGCGCGTTCGGATTCGCGCCACGCTCGAGCAGCAGCCGCACGATGTCCTCGCCGCTGGCATGGTCCGCCGAGGGAATCTCGACCCGCCGGCCGATCGGCAGTGTGTTCTGGTCCACTGCCACATACAGCGGCGTCTGGCCGTAGAGGTCCCACAGGTTCACGTCGGCGCCGGTCTCGATCAGGAACTTCGCCGTGTCCCAGTGCCGGTTCAGCAGCGCCATGATCAGCGCGGTGGTGCCATCCGGGTCGTCGAGGTCGATGTCGGCGCCGGCATCCAGCAGCACCTTGACGCAGGGGATGCAGCCCTCCCGCGCGGCAAACAGCAGCGGCGTGAGGCCACCGCGGTACATGTCCTTGGGGCGCCCCTCCGCGGTCACGCGAC
>CAYNEX010000211.1:0-3543 GCA_964396335.1 uncultured Steroidobacteraceae bacterium
AGTTCCTGTGGCCGGGCTTCGGCGACAACCTGCGTCCCATCGCCTGGGCGCTGGACCGCGTCGCCGGCCGCGCCGAGGCGCAGGAAACCGCCATCGGCTACCTGCCCCGTCCCGGCGACATCAACACCCAGGGCCTGGACATCGCGCCGGAGGCCCTGGATGAACTGCTGTCGGTGAAGGGCGATGCCTGGAAGAAGGAAGTGGCGGACATCCGCAACTACCTCGGCGAATACGGCGCACGCGCTCCGAAGGCCCTGTTCGAAGAGCTGGACGAGGTGGAGAAGCGCCTGAACTGATCCTGCAGGTTCGGTTCGAACCGAAGCGCCGCGCCGGGCAACCGACGCGGCGTTTTCGTTTGTGAACGATTCCGCCGCCGTCAGGGCGGCGCGATGGTCAGGCTGTCCCCGTCCACCACTGTGCGGTCGTTCTCCATCACGTCGTGGATCAGCCGGTCGATGCCCTCGGCGCGCCGGTATTCAAAGGTGATGTCCCACGGCGCGTCGAGCACGAGCGGATCCTCGATGCGCATCTGCAGTTCGAGGCGATCCGGCGCCGTGCGTCGCAGGCGTTCGGTGAAGCGCGCCGCATCCGACAGCGGCGGCACCTTCAAGGGCAGCACGCTGCCATTGCGCACCGACACGGTCTCGATCACCAGCGTGTCGCCCTCCCAATGGCCCACCGACTCGCCCCAGGGAACCGGCCAGCGATCTTCCTCGGCGGGCAGCGGACGGCCGTCGGTGTAGACATGCCGGATGTCGCGATAGAAGTTCAGGATCAGTGTTTCCTGCGGCGTGACCAGGAACTGCAGCGGCGCCACCCCTTCCATCATCAACGGATAACCCCAGCCCTGGCCACGACGCAGGGCGTCGCCGGCCATCACCTTCGGCAGCTCGGTGCGCGTCCACTCGCGCATCTGCTCGTTCAATGGCGCGGCATCCAGCCGCAGCAGATCGAGCGCCATGCCGGCGGGCGAATCGTCGGTGGGATAACCGGAAATGTCGATGTCGGTATCGGCGGCAACCCACACGCCGCTGAAATCCGGCAATGCCGGCGCTGCCTGTTCAGAGCCGCCGCTGCACCCGGCGGTGACCAGCAGCGCGGCAGCCGCTGGCAGCGCCCCGCCCCACCCTTTCATGGCGCCTGCACCGGCCGGCCCAGAGGCTTGCCGTCAGGCGTCCGCACTTCGACAACCAGGCCGCCATTGCCGCCCTTGTGCAATGGCGAGAGCTTTACCTTGAGCTCATCGCCGGGCTTCAGGGTGGAGGGCCGCCAGCCGCGGTTGTACAGATACATCGGCGCGCCCATCTCCAGGCTCCATTCCTGCTCGACGCCCTTCTCGTCGCGCACCAGCAGCTGGATATAGCAATGGGGATTGGACCACTGGAACAGCCGCACCTTGCCGGCGACTTCCACGGTCCGGGTCTGGTCGAACATGGCAGCCGAGTGATGCGCCAGCACGCTGCCCGGCAGAGCGGCCAGCAGCCAGGCGCCCAGCATCCGCATGCGCGGTGCGCTTCTTCCCATGCCCCACCTCCTCCGGTTGCCCGGAAGTCGTTCAGGTCTCTTCGCAGATGAAGCGGATGGTCTGCGGCGAATCCGGCTCCGGCACCTTGCCGAGGCCGATCATGCCGGCACCCTTCAGCTGCATGCTGTCACGGCGCACGAAGGCTTCCTCGCCATTCAGCGACGTGACGAAGGTGCCGTTGGTGCTCTGGTCGATCAGCAGGAACTTGCTGCGCGACAGCTCGATGCGCGCGTGGATGCGCGAGATCAGGTTGCCGCGGATGATGACATCGTTCTCGTCGGCACGGCCGATGGCGATCTGCGGACGGGTTTCGTCGAGCACCAGCTCGCGGTCCGCCAGCACCAGCCGCAGGCGCAATGCCTTGCGGTCGTAGTTCGACCCCATGCGGATCGACGGCAGCATGCTGGTGATGTCATCGCTCTGCCAGAGCGCCTCGTACAGCATCACCTCGGCGCCCTGCACCGACAGCGTGGCCAGGTCGATCTGCCGCACCGAGGCGCGCCAGTCCGGCGACAGCAGCGCCACCGTCGCCGCGGTGGTGACGATCTGGCCGCTCTTGGCCTGGCTGGTCATGCGGTTGGCGGTGTTGACCGTGGCGCCGAACACATCGTGGCGCTCGAGCACCACCGGGCCGAAGTGACAGCCGATGCGCACCGACACCGACTGGCCTTCGATCTGCAGCGCAGGGTGCGTGGTGATGCTGCGCTGGATCTGCGCGGCGGCATTCATCGCGTCGTCGGCGGTTGGAAAGGTGGCCATCACCTCATCGCCGATGGTCTTGATCACCGTGCCCTTGTGGGCCTCGGTGGCGCCCTGCATCAGGTCGAGGCAGACCGCGATGACTTCGCGCGCCCGCTGGTCCCCCAGCGCCTCGTAGATGCGGGTGGAGCCGACCACATCGGAAAACAGGACAGCCAGCTCTACGTCGGTACCCATTCAACCCGCACGGAAAATGTGAGCAAGTTCACACTTTGAAGCATGATGTTATGGAAAACAAGGCTTTAGGCGGCTTCTGCAACCACTTGCCGCGCCTTCCGGAAGGTCCGGTCGACATCACCGCGCAGCGCATCCTGCGCCAGCACCTGACGCAGGGTGCGCGCGCCGGGCCGGCCGCTGAGCATGCCCAGCATGTGGCGGGTGATCAGGTTCAATGCCGTGCCGGCCGCTGCTTCGCGCTGCGCATAGGCCTGCATGCGCTCCAGCACCTCGGACGGACCGGGCGGCGGCGGGTCATCCGGATGCAGCGCCAGCTGCAATTCGGCCAGCAACCGCGGACGGTGATAAGCCTCGCGGCCGATCATCACGCCGTCGAAGTCATGCAGCGCTTCCAGTACCTGCGGAGCGGTGCGCAGGCCGCCATTGAGCACGACCGGCACGGTCGCGGCGCCCCGGGCTCTCTCCGCGGCGAGCCGGCCGCGCAGCGCCGCCACCACGTCCGGGCGCAGCGGCGGCACGGTACGGTTCTCATGCGGTGACAGCCCGCCCAGCACCGCCTTGCGGGCGTGCACGATCAGCATGTCGGCCCCGGCCTGGAGCAGCGCCGTGGCAAAGCCATGCAATGCGGCCTCGTCCCCGGCATCAAAGGGCTGGCCACGTGCCAGCGCGGCAGCACTGCCACCGGCGGATTCGCGATCCACCACGCCGATGCGGAATTTCACCGTGACCGGAATACGCACTACCTGCTTCATCGCCGCCACGCATTCGGCCACCAGCGCCGGCTGCTGCATCAGGCAGGCGCCGAAGGCCCCCGAGCGCACGCGGTCACTGGGGCAGCCGCAATTGAGATTCACTTCGATGTAGCCGGCCTCTTCCGCACGGCGCGCGGCGGCGGCCAGCTGCGAAGGATCGGAGCCGCCCAGCTGGATGGCCAGCGGCTGCTCCTCGGCAGAGAAACGCAACAGGCGCTCGCCATCGCCACGCAGGATCGCGTTGGCATGGATCATCTCCGTGTACAGCAGCGTGCGCGGGGAGAACTGGCGCAGGAAGTAGCGGCAGTGGCGATCGGTCCAGTCCATCAT
>CAYNEX010000212.1:0-3519 GCA_964396335.1 uncultured Steroidobacteraceae bacterium
TCATGATGCCGCGGTCGCCCATGCCGGCCATCACGTCCTCGCCCTTCACGTTGTCGGTGAGGGTGATGGTGGCCTTGCGCGCATGGGGCTTCGCGGCGGTGCCGATCTGAAGCTCACCGTGCAACATGATCCATTCGGTGGTGAGTTCGAGGTCGGCCCTGTCGGCGAAGGCCAGTTTGCCGTTGATGGTCAGGCCGTTCAGCGGCGGCGGGCTGACATCCAGGATCACCTCCCTGCCCCGCGGGATCTCCACCTTCTCACCCGCGACCGGCACCCTGCCGCCCGGCCAGGTGGCCGGATCGGACCAGTTGGTCGCCCCGGCCGACTGCGCACTGACCGGCCGCGCACCCGGGATGGCGGATGCGCCGACAACAAGCAGTGCCGGAAGCAACGCGTGCAGCAGGGACGAGCGATTCCTTCTGCTCATGAGATCAACCCCCCATCTGTTCGCTGCGAGCGTACCCACCGCGCGCCACGGGAAGCAATCTGGGTCATCCTCGTCGCGGACGGGCTTGAAGCGCGCCTTGGCGCCCCAACAGATCGGTGTCGTATCCTCGAAGCCGCCTTCAGGGACGAAACAGGAGGAACCTTCGCCGGTTCCTCTGCCATTCGAAAGGAAGACAGACAGGGAGTCAGTCCATGCGGAATCTGCTGGCCGTTTGCGCGGCGCTGGTCGTCATGCTGGGAATGGTTTCGGCAAAGCAGTGGCAGGAACTGCGGGCCGCCCGGCAACAGGTCGTGGATCTCCAGGGCCAGTTGGCCGAGGCGAAGAACACCCTTGTGCGAACTGTTCCTGACCCGCCGCGGCCCGTTGTCCTGCCGCCTCCACCTGCGCCATCCGGACCGCCTGCCGTGCCGACCGCGGATGTCGTGCCACGGAACGTCGAGTCTCTTCCGCCGCCACCTCCGCCTCCGCCGGTCAATCCACTTGCGGGTCTGGATCCTGCGGCCGTGGTGGCCGCAAGTGCACGACAACGCCCCATCGGCCTGCCGACCTTGTCCACTCCCCTTTACGGCAATACCGAGGAGGAACGGCGTTCGGATGCATTCGCACAATCCGACCGGACTGCCACATCACGGGTGGCGGCATGGAACACCGCCCTCAACCTCACTCCGGAACAGCTGGCCGTGTTGAATACGACCGCGATCGAGGAACTGAGGCGCGAGACGGATGAATCACTCCAGATCGTGAACGGAATCGGCGCCCTGGACGCACGGAGCGCAGCCCGCCTGAAGGTCGAAACCGTCACGCGCCAGCATGCAACACTGATGCGCATCGTCGACAGGATGGGGCCACACCTGAGCCCCGAGAAAAGCACCCGGATGCGCGTCATGTTCGACGGCTGGCTCCAGACCAACATGGCGCAGGCACTCGCGGAAGAAGAGGACGTACTGTCCGGTCATTGATGGCCGGACCGCGCGATTCTTAACACAGAGCAAGTCTTCCGCGTCCCGCTGCGGTTATAGCGCGACGCGTCATGCGCGATCGGTGAATACACCGACGATTGCTTCATTGCGCCGCACGCAGGAGTACGATCGCGCGAGGCACACTCACAAGGAGTGAGCATGAGCCTCGCAGCAGGGTCACGGACGGAACGGCAATGGACACGGCTGATGCAGTCAGCCGGCGAAGTGGTCCAGGCAACCGCGCGCATCAGCAGCGGCGAGATCGGCCTGGTTGCCACCCGGCTGCTGCAGGATCCGGCCGAGTGGGTCGCGTGGGAAAAGGAGTTCGGCGGCGTGTTGCGCAAGGTCGTGGCACCCGCGCGGCGCGATGAGCAGGTGCGCGCACTGCGCCTCGCCAATTTCTCCTGGATCCACAAGGCCACTCCGTTCCGCTACCTGCGTGACCAGAAGCTGCGCGGCGACCGTCGCCTGCGGGTGATCCAGGGCCTGCATGACAGCAACAGCTATGCGCGCGCACTGGTGGCGGAACATCACAACTTCGTGCGCAGCACCTGCAGCCTCGCCTGCTCGGCGCACATCGGCGGTTCGATCCTCGGCGATGAGATCTTCATCGACTCGATGGTTCGCTACCAGGACGTGTACGAGGAGTACTTCCGCGGATTCTGCCGGGCGAACTTCATGGAAGACCGGGATTCCGGCGCCAGCGACCAGGCGTTGCTGCCGCTGCTGAAGGCGCAGGTGGCGGAACTTCGGCAGGCGATCCTGGAATACCCGCGCACATCCGCGTGGCTGGAGATGGAGCTGCGCCAGCGTGAGCGCAGTGGCGAGACACAGCGGCTGCCGTGGGGAGACGGCGGGATCCTGCATCACTAGAAAGGCGCCCGATGGCGCGGCCGGGCCCTTCGTCTGCCGGAATCATGCGCCCGCCCGGCCCCCGCCCAGGCGCGCGGGGCGGCCCCGTCCGGGGGGATTTCCCCCGCCACCCCATCGGCAGATAAACTCCGGGAAAACGGAACAGACCGTTCTTCGAAGCGGCACCGGCAACCACGGGGGCACGGCCGGGCCGATGAATGCGCAAGCTCAGGAGATCCGCCATGCGTCCTCTTCATACGGGAAACCACCGCCTTTCGTGTTTCCTCTCGTTGCTTGCCACCTGCTGCTTCGCCGTCAGCGCGCAGGCCGCACCCACGGCGGCCAAGAGCGGCAAGTGGTCGGCGAAATCCACCTGGGTGGATGGAGTCGTCCCGGCGCCCGGAAGCGTAGTCACCATTCCGGAAGGCACCCAGGTCGAGCTGGACGTCAGCCCGCCGGCACTGAATGGCCTGACGATCAATGGCAAACTGGCTTTCGCCGACAAGGCCGACATCGAGCTGACCACCGAGTGGATCATGCTGCACGGAGAGCTTCAGATCGGCACCGCCGCGAAGCCTCATACGCGCAACGCCACCATCACGCTCACCGACAACGTGAAGGGCGAAGACGTGATGGGCGGCATGGGTGATCGCGGCATCATGATCTCCGGCGGCACGCTGAACCTGCACGGCAACCGCACCCACACCTGGACCAAGCTGTCCAAGACTGCCGAGGCCGGCGCCACCTCCATCGAGGTGCTGGACGCCTCGGGCTGGAAGGCGGGCGACCAGATCGTGCTCGCTTCCACCGACTTCGATCCACGCCAGGCCGAGAAACGCATCATCCGCTCGGTCCGCGGCAACACGATCACGCTCGACCGGCCGCTGGAGTACATGCACTTCGGCAGGATCACCTTCGGCGTGGATGAGCGCGGCGAAGTCGGCCTGCTGACGCGCAATGTCAAGGTGCAGGCGTCAGAGGATGCCGCCGAGACCCACTTCGGTGGCCACATCATGGCGATGCCGTCGAGCAGGATGTTTGTTTCCGGTGTCGAACTGCACCGCATGGGCCAGCACATGGTACTGGCACGCTATCCGATCCACTGGCACCTGGTCGGTGATGCGAAGGGCCAGTACATCCGGAACGCGGCCATCCATGACACCTTCAGCCGCTGCGTGACGGTGCACGGCACGGACAACCTCAGGATCGAGAACAATGTGACCTACAACAACGTGGGCCACTGCTTCTTCCTCGAGGACG
>CAYNEX010000213.1:0-3480 GCA_964396335.1 uncultured Steroidobacteraceae bacterium
CCTGCGCGCTCTCGCAGCTGGCCAACAGCGACGAGAGCATCGAGGTGCCCAGCGTCGGTGACCGCCCGGCACGGCGCCTTGCGCGCCAGACGCTGGCCGAGGTGGTGGAGCCGCGTTACGAGGAACTCTTCGGCCTGGTGCGCGACGAGCTGCGCCGTGCCGGCTTCGAGGAGTCGATCGCCGCCGGCGTGGTGCTGACCGGTGGCAGCGCCCGCATGGAAGGCGCCATCGACCTGGCCGAGGAGATCTTCCACATGCCGGTGCGGCTGGGACTGCCGCAGCACCAGGTGAAGGGCCTCGCCGAAGTGGTGAGCAACCCGATCTATTCGACCGCCGTGGGTCTCCTGCTGCATGCGCGGGAAAACTCCACCGGCCAGGGCAGGGCGAGAGTGCTGCCCGTGAATGTGCAGGGATTGTTCGAGCGCATGCAGTCCTGGTTCAAGGGCGGTTTCTGATTGGCGACTGATTTCCGATTCATCAACGTTCGTTCGCAGTGAGGAGCAATACAGCCATGTTTGAAGTAATGGATGCGTACAGCCAGAACGCTGTCATCAAGGTCATCGGCGTGGGTGGCGGCGGCGGCAATGCCGTGGCCCACATGTTGACCTCGGGTATCGAGGGCGTGGATTTCATGTGCATCAACACCGATGCGCAGGCACTCAAGCACTCGAAGGTCAAGACCGCGCTGCAGATCGGCAGCGACATCACCAAGGGCCTGGGCGCAGGCGCCAACCCCGAGGTCGGCCGCGCGGCCGCGCTCGAGGATCGTGAACGCCTGATCGAGCTGATCGATGGCAGCGACATGCTGTTCATCACCGCCGGCATGGGCGGCGGCACCGGCACCGGCGCGGCACCGGTGGTGGCGCAGCTGGCCAAGGAGCTGGGCATCCTGACGGTGGCCGTGGTCACCCGTCCCTTCGACATGGAGGGCGGCAAGCGTCATCGTGCGGCCGAGGCCGGCATCGCCGAGCTGTCGAAGTACGTCGACTCGCTGATCACCATCCCGAACCAGAAGCTGCTGACCGTGCTGGGTGGTTCGACCACGCTGCTGGACGCCTTCAAGTCCGCCAACGAGGTGCTGCAGGGCGCCGTGCAGGGCATCGCCGAGCTGATCACCCGTCCGGGCCTGATCAACGTCGACTTCGCCGACGTGCGCACCGTGATGAGCGAGACCGGCATGGCGATGATGGGCAGCGGCATCGGCCGTGGCGCCGAGCGCGCGCGCATTGCCGCGGAGGCCGCCGTCTCCTCGCCGCTGCTCGAGCACGTCGACCTGGCCGATGCGCATGGCATCCTGGTCAACGTCACCGCCGGCATGGACCTGTCGATCGGCGAGTTCCAGGAAGTGGGCTCGATCGTGAAGCAGTTCGCCTCGGACGACGCCACCGTGGTGGTGGGCACCGTGATCGATCCGGAGATGTCGGACGAGCTGCGCGTCACCGTGGTGGCCACGGGCCTCAACCGTCATGCGCAGCAGCGCAGCCGCAACGAAGGCTTCGTGACCTACCGCGAGCCGGCGCGCGAGCCGGCCCCGGCGCCGCGCGAGCCGGTGCGCCAGCAGACCCGCCGCCCGATGCCCTCGCTGGCCTCGGTGCACAACGATTACGGCAACCTGGAGAAGCCGACCGTGCAGCGTTACGCCCGCGCCGTGGGTGACGGCATGGGCCCGGCCACGGTGGACGAGGAGCTGCTGGACATCCCGGCCTTCCTGCGCCGCCAGGCCGACTGAGCCGCGGGCCCCGTTCCGCGGGGCCTACGGATTGCGGCTGTGAGGCGGGGACGTCTGGCTGTCGTCCTCCGCTGACCGCAGTCGCAATGCCAATATGCTACGGTAGCCGTCCTCACCGGCTACCGTAGCTTCTTTCGCGCCATGTTCGCGCAACGCACCCTGAAGACCCGCATCGGCGCCTCCGGCGTGGGCCTGCACAGTGGCTCGCGCATCGCGATGAGCTTGCTGCCGGCTCCCCCGGATACCGGCATCGTCTTCCGCCGCACCGATCTTTCTCCGCCGGTGGAGATCCCGGCCCATGCCACGCGCGTGGGGGATACCCGCCTCGGCACGGTGCTGACCGACGGCAACGCCCGCGTCTCCACCATCGAGCATCTGATGTCCGCCTTCGCGGGGCTCGGCATCGACAATGCCGTGGTCGAGGTGAGTGCCGCCGAAGTGCCCATCATGGACGGCAGCGCCGATCCGTTCGTGTTCCTGCTGCAGTCGGCCGGCGTGGTCGAGCAGGACCAGCCGAAGCGCTTCGTGCGCATCCTGCAGACGGTCGAAGTGCGCGATGGCGACAAGTGGGCGCGCTTTGAACCCTACGATGGCTTCCGCGTCGACTTCGAGATCGAGTTCGACCATCCGCTGATGCGCGGCGAGCTCACTTCCGCATCGATGGAATTCTCGTCCACGACCTACCTGAAGGAAGTGGCACGCGCGCGCACCTTCGGTTTCATGCGCGACATCGAGACACTGCGTCGCCACAACCTCGCGCTCGGCGGCACGCTCGACAATGCCATCGTGCTCGACGATGACGGCATCCTCAACGAGGAAGGCCTGCGTTATCGCGACGAGTTCGTGAAGCACAAGATCCTCGATGCCATCGGCGACCTCTACCTGGTCGGCCACGGCATCATCGGCGCTTTCACCGGCTACAAGTCAGGCCATGGTTTGAACAACCAACTGCTGCGCGCCTTGCTGGCGCGTGCCGATGCCTGGGAAATGGTGACCTTCTCTTCCGCGGAAGAAGCGCCCATCGTCTACGGGCAGCCCGGCGTGGTGCCGGAAGAAGTCGAAACCGAAGAAGACGAGGAATACCTCTGACGCAGGCAGTGTCATGCTGCACATGCGTCCATCGATGTCTTGATCAGACCGGAACGGCTACACGCACTGTTTCGCGCACTCCGGAAACGCAGGCTTCAAGTTGTCACTGGCACTAACAGCCTCAAGCTTCTGAGCACAAAACCCCTGGCCTAAGATCGCGCCGTGCCGATGACTGTTATCCGCGACGGAAATGCGGAAACGGCATCGAGGCAGAAAAACGTATCTCTCTCGGGGGTTCAAAACGGTGTCAAGAATCACGTCGGCGCACGTCGTGCGCGCGTCCGTAGCGGCCTGCATCAGCGGCGCTGCGCTGATCGGTTTCTCTTCCCATGTGCTCGCCGCGGAAGCAGAGCTGGATCTGGAAGAAGAGGATCTGCTGGAGGAAGTGCAGGTCACGGGTACCCGCATCCAGAATCCCAACGTCACTTCCGCCAACCCGATCGCCTCGGTGACCGGCGAGGAAATGCGCTCGCTGGGTTTCGTCAATGTCGCTGACGCGCTGACGATGCTGGTGCCGCAGAACATCTCCACCTACATGCCCTCGATGACCGGCGACAACCAGGCCGGCGCCGGTGGTGGCGGCATGGACGTGCTCGATCGTGGTTCCTACTTCATCGGCAACACCATCGCCAACCTGCGCGGCATGGATCCGGCGTTCGGTT
>CAYNEX010000214.1:0-3474 GCA_964396335.1 uncultured Steroidobacteraceae bacterium
ATGTCGGCGATCCGCCGCGAGGCGCCATTGATCTGCTGCATGGCCTCGACCGCGGCGGTCACCACCTGGCCGCCGCGCTCGGCCTGGTTGCGCGCCTCGACCGCCAGCTGGTTGGCCTGCGCGGCGTTGTCGGCGTTCTGGCGCACCGAGACCGTCATCTCCTCCATCGAGGCGGCGGTTTCCTCCAGCGACGAGGCCTGCTCCTCGGCACGCTGCGACAGCGTCACATTGCCCTGGGTGATCTCATCGGCGCCGCGGCTGACTTCCGCCGCCGTCGACTTCACCTGCTGCACCATGGCCGCCATGTTGGCGGTGAGCTGGTTGATGCCGCCGGCCATGCGCTGCATCAGTCCCGACTGGCCCTCGGAGCGGATGCGCCGGTCCAGGTGCCCCTCATTCACCGCGGTGACCAGGTACTGCACCTGGTCCACCACCTGCGCCATGGTGTCGGTGAGGCCGTTGACCACCGAACCCAGCCGCGCGGCCAGGCCGGATCGGCCCTCGGTATGGATGCGGCTGGCGAGGTTACCGTCGTTGACCGCGCTGACCAGGGTCTGCACCTCGGCCACCACCGTGCTGACATTGTCGAGCAGCTCGTTGATGCCGGCCGACAGCTTCTTCAGGAAGCCATCCTTGTCGTCGAGGCGGATGCGCCGTTCCAGGTCACCGGCCAGTGCGTGCGTGACGATGTCCTGCACCTCGTTCTCGACCGCCACTTCCTGGGTGCGGTCCACCCACTGCACCACCGTGCCGATGCGCCGGCCATCGCTGGCGACGATGGGATTGGCGATGAACTGCATGGTGCGCGTGCCGATCACGAACTGCGAGGTGAAGGTGCGCACCAGGTTGTCGAGGATGTGCCGCTGGTGACGGGTGTTGCGGTGGAACAGGTCGATGTTCGATCCCACCAGCCGCGAGGCATCGAACTTCGGCAGCGTGGTGCGGAAGTCCGCCTCGTTGGCGGCCATCAGCGCCGCGGCGGTGCGGTTCATGTAGATGATGTCGTGGTTCTCGTCGGCCACCATCACGCTGGCGGTGGTCGCATCCAGCGCCTGGCGGATGCGCAGGTTCTCCATCGCCACCGCGCGCTCGGCCTCGGCGCGCTGGTGCGCCTCGGCTTCCAGCTGCAGCTCGCGGGTGCGGTCCATCCATTCGACCACGGTACCGACACGGCGGCCCTCCGAATCGAAGATCGGATTGGCGGTGAGCTTCATCGTGCGCGGGCCGATCGCAAGGTCGGCGCTGAAGGTGCTCTTCAGGCCTTCGAGGATGCGGCGCTGGTGGGCCGGGTTCCTGTGGAACACATCGATGTTGGCGCCGACCAGGCGCGAGGCGTCGAAGTTCGGCACCGACTGGCGCAGGTCTTCCTGTACCGCCTGCATCAGCTGCTGGCCGGTGCGATTCATGTAGACGATGTTGTAGTTCTCGTCCGCCACCATCACGTTGGCGGTGACGGCGTCCAGCGCCTGCTGAAGGCGATGCTCGGCATCGTGGCCGGTGCGCAGCAGGCGCAGACACAGCCAGCACAGCGCAAGGCCGGCGGCCAGCACCAGCAGGTCCACAGCGCTGTGGGCCCCATGCACCACGGGTGCGACCGCGAAGGTGCCCGTTGCCAGCAGCGCTACGGACGCGATCGACTGGCGCTGCAAGGGTCCAAGTTTCCTGACGAGATTCATTGTCCGCTCCGCCGATGGGGCGTCCCTGCAAACGGTTCCTTGCGCCGCTCCCGGAGGGAGCGCGCACATCGGATTTAGCGGTTCATTGGTGACAGATTCCGACCGATCTGGTCACATTTCGATCGGCGCGGCGGCTCAGGGAATCACGGAATCTGCAGCGGGCAGGTTCTCTCGGCTTCCTGTCTTGAGCATCCACCGCAACTCCACCAGCACCGGCCGGTGGTCCGATCCCACGTCCGGTCCCACGTCGCGGCGGGTAATCACCAGCGGCGCGGTCGTCAGCACATGGTCGATGGATACCGCAAACGGGGTGCGCGGCAGCCAGGTCGGCGTCCACGGCGGATCCTGGCTGCGGAACCCCAGCCGGCCGGATGTCAGTTCGCGCATCGGCGCGGACCAGGGCGAGGCGTTGAAGTCTCCCAGCATGATCACCGGCTCGTCGCGCTGTTCGACCAGTTCGCGCAATGCCTGCATCTGGCGGTCACGCATCGATGCCAGCGTGCCGCCCATCGGCGGAGGTGGATGGGTGCCGATCACGACCACACTGCGGCCCTGGTGGCGGATGCGGGCCATGATCGAGGGTCGTTGCGAGTGGCCGTCGCCCAGCACCTGTTCTTCGGACAGTGGCAGGCGACTGAGCAGCGCGAGGCCGAAATTGTCCGGCCGCGCATGCACGATCCGGTGCGGATATTCGGTCGACAGTGCTTCCAGTGCGTCGGCCCAGGCCTGGTCCACCTCGGTCAGCACGACGACGTCGGCGCCGGAAACATGCAGATGTGCGATCACCCGGTCCTTGTGCGGATTGCCGGTGAGCACGTTCAGGCTCAGCGCCCGCAGCAGGAAATCGCCATCGGCCTGTACCGAACGCAGCGCCGGCTGCCACGCCAGCATGCCGATCAGCCAGGCATTCAGCATCGTGGTGGCCAAAGCCAGCACCAGCAGGGTCCGTTGCCCGCGCCACAGCGCCCAGCCGATCACCACGAATCCGGCGATCAGGTACTGCCAGCGGAAATGCGCGAACAGGTCCAGCACCCAATGCCAGCCACCGCCCAGCCCCAGCCAGGAGGGCAGCAGCGACAGCGCGGCCAGCAGTCCGGGCCAGAAGGGATCGCGCGCGGAAGGAATAGGAACGTGTTTGCTGCCGCCAGCGGGCCAGGCGTCGGACGCCGCCACGGTCAGAGGGTTTCGGAGTCGCCGGGCAGGGGCTCGGTTTCGCTGGCGATCATCGCCTCGAGGCGATCAAGGTCGGGCACCAGCGGACGTTCGTCGAGCAGCAGGATCTGGCAGGCCACCGGGCTTTCTTCCGGGAACTCGCGGGTGGCGTCGAGCTTCACGAACTCCGGCGAGATGCGCACCAGCTGCGGGAAACCCTGCGACAGGATGGCCACCGCGCCGCCGCCGAGCGAATCGTGCAGCGCGTTCAGCACCACCACGCGCGAACGCGAGGTCGGCGGCGCCACATCGCCACCGGCACAGCCCTCGAAAGACACCAGCGGCACGCTGCGGCCATTCCACTTGATCACGCCCAGGTGCCACGGCGGCGCGCCGGTCATCTCCTGCGGCGCCTGGTAGCCGACGACCTCGGCCACGCAGCCGCGCGGCACCAGCAGGCGCTCCTTCTCCAGCGGCACCATCAGGCCATACAGCTCTGCCGGTCGGTCATTGCTCATGTGCGTTCCTTCAGGCCCCGGCCTGCGAGTCCTGGCGCGCCACCAGCGGCGCGATCGCCTCCAGCAGCTGGCTTTCCTGGTAGGGCTTGCCGAGGTACTCGTCGACGCCGATCTCCATCGCGCGGGTG
>CAYNEX010000215.1:0-3382 GCA_964396335.1 uncultured Steroidobacteraceae bacterium
GCATGAACACCATCGCCTCGCTGACGCGCTCGGACCCGGCGCGCGCCGAGGAGGCGGTGCTCGACCTCACCGAACTGTTCCGCGCCAACCTCGACGAGCGGCGCGCCGTGATCGCGCTGGGCGAGGAGATCGAGAACGCGCGCGCCTACGTGCGCATCGAGCAGCTGCGCATGGGCCAGCGGCTGCGGGTGCACTGGCAGGTGGATGCCCTGCCGATGCAGGCGCGCATCCCGGCGCTGACGCTGCAGCCACTGCTCGAGAACGCCATCCTGCATGGCGTGTCGCAGCTGCCCGAAGGCGGTGAGGTGCATGTGGATGGCGATGTGGCCGATGGCGTGCTGCGGCTGCGGATCCGCAATCCGCTGCCGCTGGAACGCGGCCATGGCGAGACACCGCCGGGCCATGGCATCGCGCTGGACAACATCCGTGAACGCCTGTTGCTGCTGCATGGCGAGCGCGCCAGCGTGACCGCCATGCGCGAGGGCGACGAGTTCGTGGTGCAGCTGCGCCTGCCCGTCGTTGAACACCTCCCGCCGGCCGGGCGATGATGCGATGGTGGCCCTGAAAGCATTGATCGTCGATGACGAGCCGCCCGCCCGCGCGCGGCTCAACGCGCTGCTGCGCGAACTGGACCAGGTCGAGGTGGTCGGCGAGGCCGGCAATGCGGATGAGACCCTCGAACTGCTCGAGAAACTCAACCCCGACATCCTCTACCTCGACGTGCGCATGCCCGGCATGTCGGGACTGGAGCTGGCGCGGCATCTATCGCGCCTGCCGGCACCGCCCGCGATCGTGTTCATCACCGCCCATGGCGAACATGCGATGGAGGCCTTCGAGGCCGAGGCGGTGGGATATCTGCTGAAGCCGGTGCGCAAGGAGAAACTCGCCGCCGCCACCGAACGCGCGGTGCGCCTGTCCGCCAGCCAGCTGGCGGCAGTGACCCGGCCGGAACCGCGCACGCACCTGCCGGTGCGCCATCGCGATGGCGTGCGCCTGCTGCGCATCGAGGACATCCTCTGCCTGCTGGCCGAGCAGAAATACACCACCGTGCGCCACACCGGCGGCGAGGACCTGATCGAGGATTCGCTGCGGCAGCTCGAGGCCGAGTTCGGCGGACGGTTCCTGCGCGTGCATCGCGGCGCGCTGGTGAACCGCGATCACCTGCAGAGTGTCGATCGCCTGACCGATGGCAGCTATGTGGCGCGCGTGCGCGGCATGGATGAACCGCTGCCGGTGAGCCGGCGCATGGCCGCGGAGCTGAAGGCACGCCTGTAAGCGGCGGCAGCGCGCGCAAGGTATCCTTGCGCGATGCCGTTCGAGTTCACCAAGATGCACGGCGCGGGCAACGACATGATCGTGCTCGACGCTCCGGCCACCGGCCTGCCCTTCACGCCCGCCCAGTGGCGCGCGCTCAGCGACCGGCATCGCGGCATCGGCTTCGACCAGGCGATGGTGCTGCAGCCGCCGCGCCATCAGGGTTTCGCCGCCTACTACCGCATCTTCAATGCCGATGGCAGTGAAGTGGAACAATGCGGCAACGGCGTGCGTTGCGTGGTGGAGTTCCTGCGCCGCCGTGGCGTGGTGCGTGATGGACGGCTGCGACTGGAAAGCCCCGCCGGTCCGATCGAGGCCGAGGTCAGTCCGGCCGGCGCGATTGCCGTGGACATGGGCGAGCCGGATTTCTCCGCTGCCGCGGTGGCCTTCGAGACCGAAGGCCAGGCCGGTCCGGGCTATCACCTCGACCTGCCGACCGGGCGCGTCGACTTCGCCATCGCCTCGATGGGCAACCCGCATGCCGTGCTCGATGTACCCGATGTGGCCACCGCGCCGGTGCATGAGATCGGCGCGCTGCTCGAACGTCATCCGCGCTTCCGCAACCGCGTCAATGTCGGCTTCCGCCACATCGTCGATCGCGGCCACATCGACCTGCGCGTGTTCGAGCGCGGCGTGGGCGAGACGCAGGCCTGCGGCACCGGCGCCTGCGCCGCGGCCGCAACCGGCATGCTCGCCGGCCTGCTCGATCCCCGTGTTTCGGTGAAACTGCCCGGTGGCACGCTGGTGGTGCGCTGGCAGGGTCCCGGCACTCGCCTTTGGCTGGAAGGTCCGGCTGAAGTATCTTTCACCGGCCGCTTCGAGCTACCAGAGAACTCCACGCATTCATGACCACTTCCACCGCCCCTGACGCGGTCGCGCTGTCCGAGGAGGACATCGCCGGCTGGCTGCGCTCGCATCCTGACTTCTTCCAGCGCAACAGCGACCTGCTGGCCACGCTGCGTGTGCCGCACGCCACCGGCGGCGCGGTGTCGCTGATCGAGCGGCAGATCGAGGTGCTGCGCGAGAAGAACCAGAACGCCGACTCGCGCTTCAACGAACTGGTGAGCATCGCGCGCGCCAATGAACAGCTGGCCGACACCATCCACCGCTTCACGCGGCGGCTGATGCGCGCGCCCACGCGCCGCGCCATCCTGACCGAGATCGAGCAGGGCATGCGCGAGGACTTCGGCGTCGCGCCCACCGTGCTGCTGCTGTTCGGCGCCGCCGCCGGCACCGACAACATCGGCCTGCGTTTCGTGCGCCAGGTGGCCGCGGACGAACCCAACCTGACCGGCTTCGACTCACTGTTCGCCTCCGGCAAGCCGCGCTGCGGCCAGATCCGCGACTCGCTGCGCGAGTTCCTGTTCGGCGCCGATGATGCCGCCAGCGTCAGCTCGGTGGCGCTGGTGCCGCTGACCGACGGCGAGCACACCTTCGGACTGCTGGCGCTGGGCAGCCCCGACAGCCAGCGTTTCCACCCCGGCATGAGCACCGACTTCCTGGCGCGCCTGGGTGAAATCATCGGCGATGCACTGGCGCGCGACTGACCGCGCGCCGCATCCCGCGGCGCGGCCGTGAGTCCCGAAGCGGATTCGGCGCGCCGCGCCTTCCTTGAACGCCTCACGCAGGAGCGCAACCTCTCCGCGCACACGCGGCTGGCCTATTCGCGCGACCTGAAGTGGCTGGCGGACTGGTGCGACGGACGCGGCCTCACCGACTGGCCGCAGCTGGACCACGGCCATGTGCGGCTGTTCGCCGCGCAGTCGCACGCGAAGGGACTGGGGCCGAAGAGCGTGCAGCGGCTGCTGTCGGCGGTGCGCTCGTTCTATCGCTTCCTGCAGCGCGAGGGCCTGGCGGGCCACAACCCGGCCGATGACGTGAAGGCGCCGAAGGCGCCGCGGCGGCTGCCGCGCACCCTCGACGCGGACCTGATGCAGCGGGTGCTGGACGGCGGCACCGCCCCGGCGGCGCCGGTCGAGGCCGAACCGGCCCCCGCCTCAGCCGCCCCTGCCCCGGCCGACGGCGACACCGACCCCGTCCTGCTGCAGCGCGACCTGGCCATCATGGA
>CAYNEX010000216.1:0-3381 GCA_964396335.1 uncultured Steroidobacteraceae bacterium
CGCCGATGGCTCGACGTTGAAGCAGGTGCTGCCGGCACCGGTGTATCAGCGCTGGCACGCCGCGCATCGACGCTGGTTCGGCAAGGATCCGGGCCCGAAGGAACGCGCGCGGCCGTTCTATGCCGCCGTGCTGTTGTACGAACGTGCGCTGGAGCGCTCCGGCCTCACCCCCGAGCCGGTGGTGTGGAACACGGCCGCGAAGGTGGCGCGCCGCCATGGCGTGAAGGTGCGCCGGCGCGAGTTCCGCATGGAGCTGAAGGACCCGCGCGGCATGCTCGATGAACTGGCGAAGCTGCCGGTGGAGCAGGAAGCCGCCTGCCTGGTGGCGGTGCTGGATTACATCGACCAGGAAGTGCCGAAGATGAAGCGCCGCGCCGAAGCCTGGGCAGTCGGAGATCTGGCGGAACTGCGCCGGCTGCCGAGCGTGCGCGACCAACCGGCCTGCATGGAACTGGCCAAGGGCACGCGCGTGGCCGAACTCGCCAGGCGCGAGGAAGAGCTCTACAAGGAAGACTGGGCCGGCATCGTCGACTGGCTGCTGCTGACCCATCCGACCAGCTTCACCACCCTGCCGGTGGAGAAGCTGTTCGAACCCGATGGCGTGCTGGCCGACCTGCGGCGCAAGGGCTACACGGTGGAAGAGCCGCGATAGGCGGCTCTTCCGTGCTTCACGTTACAGGTGGCCCTCACCCGGCGCCGCCGGACCGGCCGGTGCTGCCGAACCCGCCTGCTGCGCGGCATGGGCCTTCGCCGCCACATCCACCAGGTGCGCGCGGATCTGCTCGATCTGCGCATCAGTGAGCAGGTCATCCCAGGCCGGCATGCCGCGCATCTGCAGCGCGCCATTGCGCACCACCGCCGCGAATGCCTCGGTCGAGCGGATCATCGGCGAACGACGCAGGTCCGGCACCGGCGACGGCACGAAGTTGCTGTGGCAGCTGGCGCAGTAGCCGCTGAACAGCTCCGACCCGGCGCGGATGTCGGCAGCCGAGGCGGTCTGCGCCGGCGGCTCGGGCAGCGGGCCCGGCGGCGGCAGTTCCGGCGGCACCGGCACGGCGTCGCCATCGAGGCGGAACACCAGGATGCGGTTGTCATTGCCACGACGCGAGGCTTCCTTGTCCGGCGTCCACATTGTCCAGCCGCCCCCACCGGTGCCGGCCAGCACCGCGATGTACTGCACGCCATCGACGGTATAGGTCATCGGCGCCGCGATCAGCGAGGTGCCGGTGAAGATCTCCTTCAACAGCCTGCCGCTGGCATCGTCGAAGAAACGCAGGTTGCCGTCGATGCTTCCCTGCACCACCAGGCCGCCGGCCGTCGACAGCACGCCGCCGTGGTCGTTGAACGAGGGGTACTTGTGTTCCCACACCACCTTGCGCGCCACCGGGTCCCAGGCCTTCAGCGCGGCATGCGTCTCGAGGCTGGGCACGGTGCGCAGGTAGGAAGGGTTCGCCACCGGCTTGAAGATCGGCGGCAGTTCATCGGCATTGATCGGGCCGGTGACGAATGACACCTGGAAACCACCGGCCGTCTGCGCCTGCGCGCGTGGCCGCGGCGGCGTTGCGGCCAGCATCATGCCGCTGTGGATGGCCGGGATGTACACCAGCCCGGTCTTCGCCGACAGCGACATCGGGTTGAAGTTGTGTCCGCCCGCGCCGGAAGGGAACACGATGATGGGCTTGCCCTTGGTGTAGTCGGCATCCGGATTGATGTTCGGCCGGCCGGTGGCCAGATCCACACCCGTCGCCCAGTTCACATCGACGAAGTTGTCAGCGGCCAGCAGTTCGCCGGTGACGCGGTCGTGCACATAGAAGAAGCCGTTCTTCGAGGCCTGCATCAGCACCTTGCGCGGCGTGCCATCCAGCGTCAGCGTCGCCAGCATCAGGTGCGGCGTGGAGTCATAGTCCCAGGCCTCGCCCGGCGTCTGCTGGTAATGCCAGGCGTATTCACCGGTCGACGCCTTCAGCGCCACCAGCGAGGCCAGGAAAAGGTTGTCACCGCCGGCCGGGCTGCGCACCGCCGGATTCCACGGCGCGCCGTTGGCCGTGCCGAAATACACCAGGTCGCTGTCGGCGTCATAGACGAAGGCATCCCAGGCATTGCCGCCACCGCCCCAGCTCCAGTCGCGGTCCGGGTCCCAGGTCTTCACGGCCCACTCGAGCGCCGGGTTGTCCTGCGGCTTCGACGGATCGGTCGGTGTCAGGAAGAAACGCCATGCGAGCTCGCCGGTCTCGAGGTTGTAGGCCGAGACATATCCGCGTGTGTCGAACTCGGCGCCGCCATTGCCGATCACCACCACGGAGCCCGCGACCTGCGGGGCACCGGTGATGGAATAGGCGCGCTCGCGATCGATGAAGGTGTCCGCCTCCCACACCACCTTGCCGGTGGCGGCATCGAGTGCATAGAGGATGCCTTCGAACGAACCCACGTAGACCCTGCCCTGCCACACCGAGACACCGCGATTGACGATGTCGCAGCAGGAGCCGCGCGCATTGCGCAGGTTCAGCGGCGGGGTGAATTCCCAGATCTTCTCGCCGGTGGCGGCATTGAGCGCATACACGCGGCCGGCGACACCGGAGGTGTACATCACGCCATCGACCACCACCGGCGTGGCCTGCATGCCGCGGTTGGTGCCGGTGCGGTATTCCCAGGCGAAGCCGAGGCGCGAGACATTGTCGCGGTTGATGGCATCGAGCGGCGAATAATGCGTCTTGCCGCCATCGCGGCCGGTGGTCAGCCACTGGCCGGGCTCGGCCTCGATATTGGCCAGCCTCGCGGCATCGACGCGGCCGGTGGGCGTGACCTTCGATCCGGTCGACCTGCTGCCGCAGGCGGCCAGCACGGCGGCTGCGACAAAGGCCAGAGCAAGGCGCGAGCGCAGGCCCGAGCCTGCATGATTGCGTGCGGAACTCATCCGATCCCCCCGGAACCCCATCTGTAGGATCATTATGACCACATGAACGACCTTCCGGACAGACCTTCTCCCCTGGCGGCCCGCGACCTGGCGGTGCTGTGGCATCCCTGCACGCAGATGAAGGACCACGAGCGCGCCATGCCGCTGATCCCGATCGCGCGTGGCGAGGGGGCGTGGCTGGTGGGCACCGATGGCCGGCGCTACCTGGATGCCATCAGCTCCTGGTGGGTGAACCTGTTCGGCCACGCCAACCCGCGGATCTCCGCGGCGGTGGCGCAGCAGGTGGGTCAGCTGGAACACGTGATCTTCGCCGGCTTCACCCACGAGCCGGCGGTGGAGACGGCCGAGGCGCTGCTGCGCGTGGCGCCGCCGGGCCTGGCGCGCTGCTTCTTCGCCGACAACGGCTCCGCGGCCATCGAAGTGGCCGTGAAGATGAGTTTCCACTACTGGCGCAATGCCGGCCGGCC
>CAYNEX010000217.1:0-3360 GCA_964396335.1 uncultured Steroidobacteraceae bacterium
CCGCCCGTGACCAGCGCAACCCGCCGCTCGAACAGGCGCGCTCGATCCGGGGTGCTTTCCATGCCGGCAAGCCTAGGCAAGCCGGCCCTGCCTGTCCACCGCGGCGCGGCCGGTGCGACAATGGCCGCATGGCTACCGCTCCCGATGCAGCGCGATACGCGCGTCACCTGGCCCTGCCCGAGATCGGCGCCGAGGGCCAGCAGAAGCTGGCCGGCGCCTCGGTACTGATCATCGGTGCCGGCGGCCTCGGCTCTCCGTCCGGGCTCTATCTGGCGGCGGCCGGTGTGGGACGCATCGGCCTGCTCGACCACGACCGCATCGAGATCAGCAACCTGCAGCGCCAGGTGATGTTCGACACCATGCACATCGGCCAGGGCAAGGCCGAGACGGCGCGCGCGCGCCTCTCGGCGCTGAATCCGGACATCCAGGTGATCGCGCATGCCGAGAAGCTCGATGCCGGCAACGCCGAGCGACTGTTTTCGCCCTATGACGTGATCGTCGATGGCACCGACCGCCTCGCGACGCGCTACCTGATCAATGACACCTGCGTGCTGTTGGGCAAGCCACTGGTCAGCGCCGCCATCCATCGCTTTGAAGGCCAGGCCATGACCTACCTGCCCGGCCGTTCGCCCTGCTATCGCTGCCTGTATCCGAAGAGCCCCGAGGACCTCATCCCCAACTGCGCCACCGCCGGCGTGCTGGGCGTGCTGCCCGGCGTGATGGGATCGCTGCAGGCCACCGAGGTGATCAAGCTGCTCACCGGCATCGGCACGCCGCTGGCCGGCCGGCTGCTGCTGTATGACGCCCTGAACCTGGCCTTCGATGAATTCCGCTTCGAACGCCGGCGCGACTGCGCGGTGTGCGGCGAACATCCGACCATCACCAGCCTGACCCACCACGAGGAAAAGCCCTTGACCCGCATTGCCGAATGGACCCCGCGCCAGCTTGCCGATGAACTGAAGAAAGGTGGCGAGGAGCGACTGCTGCTCATCGACGTGCGCGAACCCTGGGAATGGGCCGAAGGCCGCCTGCCCGGCTCGGTGCACATGCCACTGGGCACGCTGCCGCAGCGCATGCAGGAGATCCCGCAGGACGTCACGCCGGTGTTCATCTGCGCGCTGGGCGGCCGCAGCATGGCCGCCTGCCGCCTGTTCACGCAGAGCCGCGACCAGGATGCGGTGAACCTGGCCGGAGGCGTGGTGGGATGGAGCGGCGAGTTCGGCGCGCCACCGAAGCCGGACCACGATCACTCGCACTGATCCGATGGGCCGCGGCGGCAGGCGACCGGATCCGGCCGAAATCGCGCTGCAGGCATTGAATGCAGTGCCGCCGGATGCGGATCGTGCCGCGCAGCACGCGGCGATTGCCGCGGCGCTGGCGCATGTTTCCTTCCGGGTGGTGGCACGCGCCGCCACCCTCGCCGCCGAACGCCGCCTGCACGAGCAGGTGCCGAACCTGCTGGCAGCCTGGCCGCGATTCCTGAAGGACGGGCCGAGGAAGGACCCGCAATGCCAGGCCAAGGGCGCGATCACTGCCGCACTGGTGGCACTGGAATGTGATGACGTGGACTTCTGGCTGGGTGGCCTGCACACCGTGCAGATGGAACCCACCTGGGGCAGGTCCATCGACACCGCCGTGGACGTGCGCTGCAACTGCGCGCTGGGGCTGGTGAACAGTCGCCATCGCCGCGCCCTGATCGAACTCACGCCATTGCTGAATGACAGCGAGCGACGCGTCCGCGCCGGTGCGTTGCGCGCCATCTCCTGTGGCGATCCCTCGCAGGCGGAACTGCTGCTGCGCTTCAAGGCGGAGATCGGCGATGCCGACGCCGAGGTGATGGGCGAATGTTTCAGCGCCCTGCTGGCCATCGCCCCGGAGGACTCGGTGGCACTGGTCGGCAGCCGTCTTCGCGATGCGGATGAAGCCGTGCGCGACTACGCGGCGCTGGCGCTGGGTGAATCCCGGCATGCGCTGGCGCTGGATGAACTGAAAGCTGCGTGGGTGCATCCGAAGACACCGGCCGCCTTCCGCCCGGTGCTGGCGCGGGCCGCGGCCTTGCATCGCTCCGAGGCCGCCTTCGACTGGCTCGTCGGGCTGATCCGGCATGGCGATTCGAACGAGGCGGCGATCGCGGTCGATGCGCTGTCTGTCTATGACCGCAACGGCATGCTGATGCAGCGGGTGGCCGCGGCGCAGGCGGCCCGGGCCAGCCTCTGATCGCGCCCGGAGCGCCCAGCCGATAGGATGGGCGCCATGTCAGCCCTCGACCCTGCCCCGACCTCCGCCGCCGCCGCGGTCCGCCAGAAAGGCCGCCGCCTGGTGCGCCCGTTGCTCACCGGCATGCTGGCCGCATTGCCGCTGCTGGGCACACTGTGGCTGCTGTCCATCGCCTTTGCATTCCTGACCGACTGGCTGGGGCCGGAGAGCTCGGTGGGCCGCTTCCTGGGCCGCATCGGCATCGGCATCGCCGGACAGGAATGGTCCGGCTACCTGGTGGGCCTGCTGATCGCCGCGGCGCTGATCTACCTGCTGGGCATCCTGGTGGAGCGCGGCCTGAACACCTGGCTGATGTCGCTGATCGACAGCGTCGTCGGCCGCATCCCGGTGGTGCGCACGATCTACGAGACCATCGAGAAGTTCGTGCAGATCTTCGTCAGGCGCGAGAAGAGCGAACTGCAGTCGATGCGGCCGGTGTGGTGCCACTTCGGCGGACCCGGCGGGGTTTCGGTGCTGGGACTGCTCTCCTCCCCCGAGCCCATCCTGGTCGAAGGCAAACCCTGCTACGCGGTGATCGTGCCGACCGCGCCGGTGCCGATCGGCGGCGGCCTGCTGTTCCTGCCGGTGGAATGGATCACGCCCAGTGAAGTGGGCATGGAAGCGGTCACCAGCATCTATGTGTCGATGGGCGTGACCGCGCCGCAGTTCCTGCCGAGGGCTCCGGCGGAGAGACAACCGCCCGCCACCTGAGGGTGGCGGGAAGCCGGATCAGGCGCCGGCGGTCATCCCGACCGAACGCTCGGCCGATACCAGCGTGTTGTGCAACAGCATGGTGATGGTCATCGGGCCGACCCCGCCGGGCACCGGCGAGATCAGCGAGGCCTTGCGGCTCACACCTTCGAAGTCGACGTCGCCGACGATACGGCCGTCGGGAAGGCGATTGATGCCCACGTCGATCACCACCACGCCTTCCTTGACCATGTCCTCGCGGATCAGCCCCGGCACGCCGGCGGCCACGACCAGGATGTCGGCCAGGCGGGTGAACTGCCCCAGGTCGCGGGTCTTCTTGTGGCAGATGCAGACGGTGGCGTCCTGCTGCATCAGCATCAGCGCCATCGGCTTGCCGACGATGTTGCTGGCGCC
>CAYNEX010000218.1:0-3318 GCA_964396335.1 uncultured Steroidobacteraceae bacterium
ACATCACCCGCCAGCGCGAGACCGCGCTGCTGAACGCCGCCTTCCGCGGCGCGCTGGAGCAGCTCGACGCCAATGTGATGGTGGCCGACAACGAGCGCCGCATCATCTTCGTGAACCCGGCGGCGCGCCGCCTGATGAGCCGCCTGCAGGACGACCTGCGCAAGGACCTGCCGAATTTCGACCCCACGCAGCTGATGGGCATGAGCCTGGATGCGCTGACCCGCAACCCGGCGGCGCTGGCCGCGGAACTGGCCGACCTCACCGGCATCACCGCCCGCCAGGAAGTGATCGGCGGACGCACGATGAAGTCCATCGTCAGCCCGATGAAGGACGAGAACGGCCGTCGCCTGGGCACCGTGGTGGAGTGGTTCGACCGCACCCAGGAGGTGGCCGACCAGGCCCAGCAGGCGCAGGTGCGCGAGCTGGAGAAGGCCACCGAGGCGGAGCTGCAGAAGATCATCGCCGCCGTCACCGACGGCGACCTGTCGAACCGCGTCACGCTCGAGGGCAAGCGTGGTTTCTTCGAAGTGCTGTCGCGCCAGATCAACGAACTGGTGGACACCATTGCCGTGGCGCTGAACGAGGTGCAGGGCATGGTGGCGGCCGCCAATGACGGTGACCTGACCCGCCGCGTGCGCACCGAGAACCGCGCCGGCCTGCTGGTGAAGCTGGGCAACGGCATCAACGAGCTCACCGAGAACATGGCCGCGCTGGTTTCGCAGGTGAAACGCGCCGCCGAGGAAGTCAGCCGCGGCGCCGATGAGATCAGCCAGGGCAATGCCAACCTGTCGCAGCGCACCGAGGCACAGGCCTCGTCGCTGGAAGAGACCGCCTCCTCGATGGAGGAGATGACCAGCACGGTCAAGCACAATGCCGACAACGCCACCCAGGCCAACCAGCTGGCGGTGGAAGCGCGCGAACACGCCGCACAGGGCGGTGCGGTGGTCGCCAGGGCCGTGCAGGCGATGACCGAGATCAACACCTCGTCGAAGAAGATCGCCGACATCATCAGCGTCATCGACGAGATCGCCTTCCAGACCAACCTGCTGGCGCTGAACGCCGCGGTCGAGGCCGCGCGTGCCGGCGAGCAGGGGCGTGGTTTCGCGGTGGTGGCCAGCGAGGTGCGCAACCTCGCCAGCCGTTCGGCCACCGCCGCCAAGGAGATCAAGGCGCTGATCCAGGACAGCGTGCGCAAGGTCGAGGAAGGCTCGACGCTGGTGACGCAGTCCGGCTCGACGCTGGACCAGATCGTCAATTCGGTGAAGCGCGTGTCCGACATCGTGGCCGAGATCGCCGCCGCCTCGGGCGAGCAGTCCGCCGGCATCGAGCAGGTCAACCGCGCCGTGATGCAGCTGGATGAACTCACGCAGCAGAACGCCGCGCTGGTGGAGGAAGCCTCCGCCGCCAGCCTGTCGATGGCCGAGCAGGCCCGCCAGCTCAATGCCTCGCTGAAGCGTTACCGGGTCGACGAGCGCCTGATGGCGCTGGCAGCCGCGGCCGCCAAACCCACCGCCGAGCAGGTGGCCGCCGCCACCGAACGCGAGCGCGAGCGCCGCCGTCCGGGTCGTCCGTGGAGCAACCCGGCGCAGCAGGCGGTCGCGGCCTCGCTGGCCGGCGGGGCCGCCACCGGCACCGACGACACGATCTGGAAGGAGTTCTAGGGCGCTGCCCTGCGGGTCGGCGGCGGGCTAGACTCGCCGCATGACCCGCGAACTCAAGCGTACTCCGCGCGCCGATGGCTACTGGATGCCCGGCGAATTCGAACGCCACGCCGGCACCTGGATGCTGTGGCCGGAACGCCCCGACAACTGGCGTGATGGCGCGCGTCCCGGCCAGCGCGCCTATGCCGCCGTGGCCGCGGCCATCTCCCGCTTCGAGCCCGTGACTGTCGCCGCCTCGCCGGCGCAATGGGAATACGCGCGCGCCGCGCTCGATCCGGCCATCCGCGTGGTCGAGATCAGCAACAACGACGCCTGGATGCGCGACACCGGGCCCACCTTCGTCGTCAATGCCGCCGGCAGGCGCCGCGCGGTGGACTGGCATTTCAATGCCTACGGCGGCTGCACCGCCGGCCTGTATTTTCCCTGGGACCAGGACGATCTGGTGGCCCGCAAGGTGGCCGAGATCGAGGGCGCCGATCGCTATCGTTCACCGCTGGTGATCGAGGGTGGCGGCATCCACACCGATGGCCAGGGCACGCTGCTGGTCACCGAGCAGACGCTGCTCGATCCGAACCGCAACCCGGGCCTGTCGAAGGAGCAGATCGAGAAGCTGCTGCTGGACTACACCGGCACCGAGACGGTGATCTGGCTGGGGCAGGGCGTGGTCAATGACGAGACCGTCGGCCACATCGACAACCTCGCCTGTTTCGCGCGGCCGGGCGAGGTGTGCCTGACCTGGACCGACCGCAAGGGCGATCCGCAATGGGAAGTGTCGAACGATGCGCTGGAACGGCTGCATGCCGCGCGTGATGCGCGCGGCCGGCGCCTGAAGGTGCACAAGCTGCCGATGCCCGGTCCGCTGAAGGTCACGGCCGCCGAGGCCAATGGCGTGCTCGACCGCGGCGCGCACAAGCCGCGCCAGTCGGGTGAGCGGCTGGCGGCGTCCTATGCCAATTTCTATCTATGCAATGGCGGCCTGATCCTGCCGCTGCTGGATCCGCGCACCGATGCGGCGGTGGCGTCGCGCCTGAAGCGCATCTTCCCGGAACGCCAGATCGTCGGCGTGCCGGGCCGCGAGATCCTGCTGGGTGGTGGCAACGTGCATTGCATCACCCAGCAGGTGCCGGCGGTCAGAGTGCGTCGATCGCCGCGTTGAACAGCGCGCTGGGACGCATGGCCGCGGCGCACTTGGCCGGGTCGGGGCGGTAGTAGCCGCCGATATCCACCGGCCGGCCCTGCACCTCGGCCAGCTGCTGCACGATCGCCGCCTCGTTCTTCGTCAGGTTCTCGGCCAGCGGACGGAAGGCCGCGGCGAGTTCCGGATCGGTGCTCTGGCTGGCCAGCGCCTGCGCCCAGCTGGCCGGCCTTGCGCTGCGGTGAACGGTCGTTCTCCAGCACCTTGCCATTGGCCTGGTCCAGCGCCTCGGCCAGTACCTTGGCGCGCTGGTTGCCGGTCTTGGTGGCCAGGTCCTCGATCGACACCTGCAGCGCCAGGAACTCGCCGAGCGAATCCCAGCGCAGGTGGTTTTCCTCGAGGAACTGCTGCACATGCTTGGGCGCCGAGCCGCCGGCGCCGGTCTCGTACAGTCCGCCACCCTCGAGCAGCGGCACGATCGACAGCATCTTGGCGCTGGTGCCCAGCTCCAGGATCGGGAAC
>CAYNEX010000219.1:0-3250 GCA_964396335.1 uncultured Steroidobacteraceae bacterium
CGTCCTCGAGGAAGAAGCAGTGGCCCACGTTGTTGTAGGTCACATTGTTCTCGATGCGCAGGTTGTTGGTGCCGTGCACGGTCACGCAGCGGTTGAAGGTGTCATGGATGGCCGCGTTCCGGATGTACTGGCCCTTCGCATCACCCAACAGGTGCCAGTGGATGGGATAGCGCGCCAGCGTCAGGTTCTGCCCCATGCGATGCAACTCGACGCCCTGGACGTACATGCTGCTCGATGGCATCGCCATGATGTGACCGCCGAAGAAGCTTTCCTCCGCATCGGCGGAAGCCTGGATCCTGATGTTGCGCGTGAGCAGTCCCACTTCACCGCGTTCGTCGACCCCGAACGTGATCTCGCCGAAGTGCATGTACTCAAGCGGCTTGTCGAGCGTGATCCGGTTGCCGCGGACGGCGGTGATGGTGCGACGCTCAGCCTGGCGGGGATCATAATCCGTCGACGCCAGGACGATCTCATCGCCCGCCTTCCACTGGGCGGCATTCAGCACCTCGATTGAGGTAGAGCCGGCCGCGGCGGTCTTCGAAAGCTTCGTCCAGGTGTTGGTGCGGTTGCCGTGCAGGTTCAGGGTGCCGCCGGAAATCATGATGCCGCGGTCGCCCATGCCGGCCATGACCTCCTCACCCTTGACGTTGTCGATGAGGGTGATGGTCGCCTTGCGGGTGTGGGGACGGGCTTCGCTGCCGATGGCCAGCTCGCCGTGCAGCATGATCCATTCGGTGGTCAGTTCCAGGTCGGCGCTGTTGGAGAAGGTGAGCCTGCCATCGATGGACAAACCGCCCAGGGCGGGAGGACTGACGTCCAGAACCACGTTCTGGCCCTTGCCGATGATGACCTTGTCACCGGCGGCCGGGACCTTCCTGTCTGGCCAGGTGGCCGGATCGGACCAGTTCGTTGCCCTGCCTGCAGTGCCCGCATTCTGTGCCTGCACGGCTGCGAATACGCCGCCCAGAACGAATGCCGGAACCAGCGAATAGAGAAGGACCGAGCGACTCTTCCTGCCCATGACATGACCCCCGAATACTGTTCACGGCCATCAAACTGCAGCCGATCGGCAGCGTAAACCAGCTTCAATGCATGGGCCAGCGACCCTGCCAGCAGGGGTCCCCGCCGCGGTCGCGGCGGGCGATTCAGGTCAGGCCGGGCGCAGCAAAGTCTGGATCAGCGCGCCCGCGCCGAGCGGGCCGATGCTGCCGGCCGCGGCCACCAGTTTCTGGCCGAGCGCGCCTGCCGACTGCACGCGGGCCAGGATCTGGTCCGCGGACTCGTTGCGCGTCGTGGCCTCCTTCACCAGCTTCACCAGCGCCTCGTATTCAGCCGGGGTGGTGAGTTTCATGTTGCTGCAGATGGCCGCCAGGCCCTCGGCCTGGTTGCTGATGGCATCCAGCTGGTCGCCGGTGGCGGCGTCCGCCTTGTCGCGGGCCTTCTGGCTGGCGGTGTCGATGAGCTTGCGGAAGTCTTCAGTCATGCATGTTGCCCGCGATGCGGGTTCCTGTTCGTTCGGGAATTCAGGGGCCGGCGTCCAGCCCGAGCTGGCTGGCCAGTCCGGAGACGAAGTCGGAGGCGTCGTCGATTCCGCGCGAGACCAGCTCGCGCACGCCCAGCGAGCCCACCTCGCCAGTGGCCCGGAGCAGCCCGGCGCCAGCCCTCCTCTCGGTGGCGCTGCGCAGCAGGCCGGTGAGCGTGGCGTTGGCATGGGTCACGCGGCCGAAGGCCTCGTCCACCTGCGCCAGCAGCGCGCGCTCGCGCTGGTCCATCGAGTCGAGGAATTCCTGGCGGCGCCCGTCGATGGCCTGGATGGCCACGCGCGCCCAGTACTCCACCGCCTCGGTGTTGCCGGCGCGGGCGAAGTCCACCAGCCGCCCATCCTCGACGAAGCTGGCGAGATAGGTGGGCACCCAGCGGTTCTCGATCACCTCCAGGCCGTTCTGGCGCATCAGCTGGAACTGGGCCTGGATGGTGGCGCGGTAGCCGGCGTGCAGTTCCTGGATGTCGTTGCCGATGGCCTGGGACAGTTGCACCGATTCACGGGGGACTGTGGCGCAGGCGGAAAGTGCGAGGAAGGTCAGCAGCAGGGTGCAGCGGGCGATACGGGTCATTCGGCTCCTCAGGTCCGGTGTCTCGGGCGGCGCGGTGGCGCCGATTTCCATTATCCCTTCCGACACGCGCGCGGGACAGGCGGCAATTCCGGTTGCGACCGGCGGGAGGGGGATGGTAAGAGAGCGCGGCTCGCAGCCGAGCGGGCGTTTCGGTGAGAACCATGCCTTCCCAGCTTGAATCCCTGAAGAAATACACCGTGGTCGTCGCCGATACCGGCGACATCGAGGCCATCCGCCGCGCGCGCCCGCAGGACGCCACCACCAACCCCTCGCTGCTGCTGAAGGCGGCGCAGCTGGCCGACTACCGGCCGCTGGTCGAGGAGGCGCTGGCATACGCGCGCGGGCTGCCGCTGGACCAGGCCGGCCGCACCCGCGCCTTCCTCGACAAGCTGGCCGTCAACTTCGGCTGCGAGATCCTGAAGATCGTGCCGGGGCGCGTGTCCACCGAGGTGGACGCTGCGCTGAGCTTCGACATGCAGGGCACCATCGACCGCGCGCTCGAGCTGATGGCGCTGTACGAGAAGGCCGGCGTGGAACGCGAGCGCGTGCTCATCAAGGTGGGCAGCACCTGGGAGGGCATCCGCGCCGCCGAGCAGCTGGAGAAACAGGGCATCCACTGCAACCTCACGCTGCTGTTCAGCTTCGCCCAGGCCGTGGCCTGCGCCGAGGCCGGCGTGACGCTGATCTCGCCCTTCGTGGGCCGCATCTATGACTGGTACAAGAAGGCCCGCGGCGCCGACATCCCCATCGGGGAAGACCCGGGCGTGGAGAGCGTGCGGCGCATCTTCACCTACTACAAGAAGTTCGGCTATGCGACCCAGGTGATGGGCGCGAGCTTCCGCAAGGCGGACCAGATCCGCGAGCTGGCTGGCTGCGACCTGCTCACCATCAGCCCGGACCTGATCGCCGAACTGGACCGCAGCGAGGGAGATGTCGCGCCGCGCCTCACGATCGAGGCCGCGCGCGCGGCGCCGGTGCAGAAGCTGTCACTGGACGAGAAGACCTACCGCTTCCTGCACAATGAGGACGCGATGGCGGTGGAGAAGCTCAGCGAGGGCATCCGGCTGTTCTACCAGGACGCCCGCAAGCTGGAGCGCTGGGCGCTGGAAACGCAGGGCGCCTGAGCGGTATTGCGG
>CAYNEX010000220.1:0-3222 GCA_964396335.1 uncultured Steroidobacteraceae bacterium
AGAAGAAGGCGGCCTCCACGGCGCTGGCGCTGATGTTCGCCTATCCGGAGGACCGCCCGCTGTCGATCGCGATGGCGCGCCTGGCGCGCGAGGAGCTGCGGCATTTCGAGCAGGTGCAGAAGCTGATGCAGCAGCTGGGCGTGCCGATGACGCGGCTGGCACCGGGCCGTTATGCCGGCGGGCTGCGCAAGCACCTGGCCACGGCCGAACCGCAGCGCAAGATCGACCTGTTGCTGTCAGGCGCGCTGATCGAGGCGCGTTCCTGCGAACGTTTCGTGGTGCTGGCGCCGCTGTTGCAGGAACCGCTGGCGGAGTTTTATGCAGGGCTGGCCGAGTCCGAGCGTCGCCATGCCGGGTTGTACCTGGATCTGGCGCGTGCTGCGCTGGGTCCGGATGGCGACGAGGCGGCCATGCAGGCGCGGCTGGAGGAGCTGGCGGCGGTGGAAGCCGCGCTGGTGACCTCGCCGGATACGCAGTTCCGTTTCCACTCGGGCGTGCCGGCGGCTTCCGCCGCTGCGATGCCGGTACCGGAGTGTGCCTCGTGACGCAGGCCCGCCTTGCAGTTGCGGTGCGCCGCGCCGACCTGTCTTCGCCGCAGGACGCCGATGCGGTGGTGCACCTGATCGATGCCTATGCGCGCGATCCGCGCGGCGGTGGCGAGCCGCTGCCGGAAGCGGTGCGTTCGCGCCTGATCACCGGACTGCGCGCGCATCCCACCACGCGGGTATGGCTCGCCTTCGATGGCGGGCAGGCCGTGGGCGTGTGCATCGGCTTTGTCGGCTTCTCCACTTTCCAGGCGAAGCCGCTGCTGAACCTGCACGATGTGGCGGTGTTGAGCGGTTACCGCGGCCGGGGCGTGGGAAGAGCCCTGCTGACCGCAGCCGAAGACACGGCGCGGCAGGAAGGCTGCTGCAAGCTGACGCTGGAAGTGCAGGAAGACAACACGCCGGCGCGCACCCTGTACCAGCGCTTCGGTTTCGAGGATGTGCGGTACGGGGATTCGGGTCCGACGCGTTTCCTCGGCAAGCCGCTGAAGGCGTCGTAACCCGGTTCGTTCCTCAGGACGTCTTCGTCCCCGCGGAAGGCGTGGCCGCCGGCACCGGCGCCTGGCCCCGATGTTGTTCGATCTTCGGGTCGATCACCGCCCACTCCGGCGCCATGCTGGTCCAGATGGCCATGCGCGGCGCGAGGTCATGCGGCTGGTCGATCACGCCCAGGCGCACGGTGCGGAAATGCGGCCGCGTGGTCGCCTGCACATACACCGGCGTGGCGCAGTCCGGGCAGAACCACCGCACGATGGTCGTGCCGCTTTCCGCCACATAGGCATGCGAGCCCAGCTCGCCCTCGATCTTCACGTCGGCCGTATTGAACATGGCGTTGTGCGCCGGGCCGCCGCCGGTGAAATACTGGCATTGCCGGCACCACACTGGCGCACCGCCACCGGCGAACCGTTGATCTCAAGCCGCACCTTGCCGCAGGCGCAGCGTCCCGTGTAACTCATGCATGGCCTCCTGGAGTGTTGGCAGGGGGAGTGGGGAAGGAAAGGGTGCGCAGCGCCGGCGCGCCGAGCGCGTCCAGTTCGAGCACGCTGCCCTGTTCGTACCAGTCGCCCAGCACGATGCGCGTGCGCTCGCGGCCGTCGACCCGATGCAGGTGCACGCCGGGCCGGTGCGTGTGGCCGTGGACCAGCAGGTCGGCATCGGTCTCGCGCAGCAGCGTTTCGACCGCGGCATCGGTGACATCCATCAGTTCCGCCGGCAGCGCGCGCGTATGCATGCGGCTGCGGCCACGCAGGCGCGCGGCCAGCCCGCGGCGCAAGGCCAGCGGCAGCGCGCGCCAGAATCTCTGCACGCCGCGCCGGCGCACGACGCGGCGGAAACGCTGGTAGGCCACGTCACGCGTGCACAGCGCATCACCATGCGACAGCACGATGCGCCGGGCCGGTGTCTCGAGCACGAAGGGGTCGGGCAGCAGCTCGCAGCCGGTGCGCGCGGCGAATCCCGCGCCGAGGAGGAAATCACGGTTGCCATGCTGCACGCGGCACGGCACGCCGGCCCCGGTCAGGCGGCGCAGTCCCTCGCAGATGCGGCGGCGTTCGGCATCGTCATCGTCGTCGCCGATCCAGCTTTCGAACAGGTCGCCGAGGATGTAGAGGCCGGCGGAGCCGGCGACCTCGTCGCGCAGGAAGGAGAGGAAGGCCTCGGTGGCCAATGGCGCCGCGCGGTCCAGATGCAGATCGGAGACGAACAGGAGGCGGCCCTGCGGCATGCATCGAATATAGTGTAGGGATGAGCGAAAGTCCTCCCGTCACCCGCATTTGCGCCCGGCCGGCCCGCGGCGCATGAACCCCGGATAGAATCCGCCGATGCTGCGTATCCATGATTCCCTGAGCGGGAAGCTGCGTCCCTTCGTCCCGCTCGAGCCCGGCCGTGTGCGCATGTACGTGTGCGGCATCACGGTCTATGACTACTGCCACATCGGCCACATGCGCATGCTGGTGGCCTTCGACGTCGTGCAGCGCTGGCTGCGCCGCAGCGGTTATGCCGTCACCTATGTGCGCAACATCACCGACATCGACGACAAGATCATCCGTCGCGCCGCCGAGCGGGGGCAGGGCATCGATGAGCTGACCGCGCATTTCATCCGGGCCATGGACGAGGACGCCGCCGCGATGGGCGTGCAGAAGCCCGACCATGAGCCGCGCGCCACCGAGTTCGTGCCGCAGATCGTGGCGCTGATCGAGCGCCTGATCGCCAACGGCCATGCTTATGTGGCCGACAACGGCGACGTGATGTATGCGGTGGCGAGCTTCGAGCATTACGGCCAGCTGTCGGGCAAGAAGCTGGAAGACCTGCGCGCCGGTTCGCGCGTCGAGGTCAACGAGGCCAAGCGCGATCCGCTGGATTTCGTGCTGTGGAAGCAGTCCAAGCCCGGCGAACCGGCCTGGCCCTCGCCCTGGGGCGCGGGCCGCCCCGGCTGGCACATCGAGTGCTCGGCCATGTCGATGGCGCTGCTGGGCGAGCATTTCGACATCCACGGTGGCGGCATGGACCTGAAGTTCCCGCACCACGAGAACGAGATCGCGCAGAGCTGCGGCGCCAGCGGGGCGCCCTTCGTCGAGTGCTGGATGCACAACGGCTTCGTCAATGTGGACAGCGAGAAGATGTCGAAGTCGCTCGGCAACTTCTTCACGCTGCGCGAGGTGCTGCCGCACCTGCGCCA
>CAYNEX010000221.1:0-3189 GCA_964396335.1 uncultured Steroidobacteraceae bacterium
CGTACAGCGCCGAGGCGCTGACGATGTTGTCGCCCTGCTCGGCGATGGTGAGGATCGAATAGGTGATCGCCGCCATGCCCGAGGCCAGCGCCAGGCCGCCCACGCCACCTTCCAGTGCCGCCACGCGCTGCTCCAGCACCGCGGTGGTGGGATTCATGATGCGCGTGTAGATGTTGCCCTCGACCTTCAGGTCGAACAGGTCCGCGCCGTGTTGCGCGCTGTCGAAGGCATACGAAGTGGTCTGGTAGATCGGGACCGCCACGGCCTTCGTGGTCGGGTCAGGCGTGTAACCGCCGTGGATGGCGATGGTTTCTGGGCGCATGGAATCTCCTTCGAAGACCGCGTCCGGCGCGGAAAGAGGGAGATACTAGCTCACCATGCGCAGGCGCAGTCCCTTACGGCAGCAGCTTCCACACCACCTCGCAAGCGGGCACCTTGCCCTTCAGGCCGCCCTCGATGGCGTGCACGGACAGGCGTTCCCGGCGGTGGGACGGGTAGAGCGTCGGCAGTTCCGCCGCCGGCACGCTGAACGGCGGCCCGTTCAGCTCTGCCTGTGGATACTCCAGCGTCACCAGCAGCTGCGGGGCATGGCCGGCCAGCCGCAGCATCTGCCGGCCATATTCCGGGCGCATCTGCGGCGGCATCGCGATCAGTGCGGCACGGTCATAAACCGCATCGACGCGGCCGAGATCCGACGGCTGCAGCCTGAAGTGGTCACCGACGAACACCTGCAGGGCGCCGGCATGCCAGCGTTGCAGTTCGCCGGCCGGCTCGATGACCGGCGTCAGTCGCAGGCGATCGAAGAGAGCGGTGATGGCGATCGGGCTCAGTTCGGTGCCCGCCACCGCATGGCCGCGTTCCAGCAGCCAGTCGATGTCCAGTGTCTTGCCGCACAGGGGCACGAACACGCGCGCCCCGCGCGACAGCCCCAGGGCGTCGACATGATCGAGCAGCAGCGGATTCGGTGCCGGCTCGTGGAAGCCGATCTGCTGCCTGTTCCATCGGTCGTGCCAGAAATCCGGTTGCATGCGCGGATGTTACCCGCTGTGCGCGTGTCCTCATCGCCTGAGGTCAGCTGAATCCATGCGACTGTGGTCCCTCCATCCGCGTTACCTGGATGGCCGTGGCCTCGTCGCGCTGTGGCGCGAGGCATTGCTGGCCAGGGCGGTGCTGTGCGGGCAGACGCGCGGCTACAGGCATCATCCGCAGCTGGCGCGCTTCCGCGCGCATGCCACGCCGCGTTCGGCCATCAACGCCTACCTGGCCGCGGTGCATGACGAATCGCTGCGCCGTGGTTATCAGTTCGATCGCTCGAAGGTGGGGCCGGTGCGCGAGGTCGCGGCCATCCCGGTGACTTCCGGGCAGGTCGAATACGAGTGGCAGCACCTGCAGCGCAAGTTGCAGGTGCGCGATCCGGCGTGGCTGCTGTCGCTGGGCGAAGTGGCCAGGCCCGGCTGTCATCCGCTGTTCCGCGTGCGCCCCGGCCCGGTGGAGCGCTGGGAAATCCGATAAGCCCTGATGTCCGTGCCCGGCACTGGCGTTATGCTCCGGGTTACCGCCCATGGAATGGAGTGGTCATGGATTTTCCGCGCCGCCTCGCGGTGGCCCTGCTGTTCGCGCTGGTCACCGCCGCACCTTCACCTGCCTCGCAGGACTCCATCCTTGAGCGCGCGGTCGCCGATGTCACGCTGACGAACCTGATGGAGCGGGCCGCCAGCGGCGATGCGCTCGCGCAATACCGTCTCGGCAGTGCCTATTCGCTGGGCGAGGGCGGCATGGAGCGGGACGATGAACTGGCCGTGTACTGGTGGCGCAAGGCAGCCGCGCAGGGCTCGGCGCTGGCGCAGAACGAGCTGGGCACGGCCTATGCCGAAGGCGCGGGCGTCGAGAAGGATCCGCGCGAGGCGGTGTACTGGCTGACCCAGGCCGCCGAGCAGGGACTGGCGGTGGCGCAGGCCAACCTGGCCACCATGTACCGGCACGGTGGCGGCGTGCGCAAGAACGATCGGCGCGCCGCCGAGTTGTATCGCCGCGCCGCCGACCAGGGCCTGGGCTGGGCGCAGTTTTTCCTCGGCGAGGCCTATGAAGCGGGTGTCGGCGTGCGCAAGGACATGGAGCAGGCGGCCAGCTGGTATCGCAAGGCGGCCGACCAGCACTACAGCCGCGCGATGCACCGCCTCGGCCTGCTGTACCGGCGCAGCTCCTACACCCTGCCGACGGTGGACAGCGCGGTGCGCGAGAACTACGGCGAATACTGGGTGAACCGCGCCGCGCTCGACGGCCTCGAGGAGGCCGAGAACTACCTCGACCTGATGTTCTCCGGGACCTGCGCGAAGCGCCTGCGCAGCGCCACCGGTGCGGTGCGCGTCGCGCCCGATGCTGCCGCCGACGTGGAGGTCGAGGTGAATCGCGAACCGGCCTGCCTGCTGCCGGTGCCGGGTCGTTCCTCGCGCCAGCTGCCGGGCTGGGAGGCCGTCTACCTGAACGAATCGCGGGTGGTGGGCTTCATGCGCGAGGACGACCTGAAGCCGCTGTTCTAGCGCCGCTTCGCGAACTTGTCGGTGGCGCGGCGCAGGGCGAGGGCGATGCCCGGCTCGAAGGCCGAGTGGCCGGCATCGGGCACGATGGTCAGTTCGGCTTCGGGCCAGGCGCGATGCAGGTGCCAGGCGCTGCGCATCGGGCACACCACGTCATAGCGGCCCTGCACGATCACCGCCGGGATGTGCCGGATCTTCGGCACGTCGCGCAGCAGCTGGTCGTCGCATTCGAGGAAACCGCCGTTGACGAAGTAGTGGCACTCGATGCGCGCGAAGGCCGCAGCAAAGTCGGCCTCGCGCATCTTGGCGATGTAGGAAGGATCGGTGCGCAGGTGGCTGGTGGCGCCTTCCCACACCGACCAGGCGCGCGCCGCGGCATTGCGCTCGCGGGCATCGCTGCTGGTCAGGCGGCGGTAGTAGGCGCGCATCATGTCGTAGCGTTCTTCTTCCGGGATCGCCGCCACATAGTGTTCCCACAGGTCCGGGAACAGCGAGGCCGCGCCGCGTTCGTCCTGGTAGAACCATTCCAGCTCCGAACGGCGCAGCAGGAAGATGCCGCGCAACACCAGCTCGGTGACGCGCCCGGGATGCTTCTGGGCATAGGCCAGCGCCAGGGTCGAGCCCCAGCTGCCGCCGAACACCTGCCAGCGCT
>CAYNEX010000222.1:0-3186 GCA_964396335.1 uncultured Steroidobacteraceae bacterium
CGGCGGGACATGGCGGCCATCGGCCGATACCTGACCCGGCAATCAATCTTCACGCAGCGCGCCAACCGCTTCGTGCAGTCTTCGGCGGGAGATCCGACCAACAAGCACAGGGGGTTGTCATGCATGGCCTCGATGTCCGCTCTGTCGTCCGATTCCTCATCCTCGCCTCCGCCAGTGCCGGAGCCGCCGGCACCGCAGCGGCCGCCAGCCCGGCCACCGGCACTGATACCGAACTGCAGGAAGTCATCGTCACCGGCTCGCGGCTGAGCACCGGCTTCACCACACCCACGCCGGTCACCGTGCTCGGCGCCGACCTGATCGAGGAGCTGAACATCACCAATGTGGGTGCCGGCGCGAATGAACTGCCGGCGTTCCGCGCCACCACCACGCCCACCACCAATGGCTGGGGCAGCTTCAATGTCGGCGCGCAGATCGTGAACCTGCGTGGCCTCGGCGTGACGCGCAACCTGGTACTGGTGGATGGCCGGCGTTTTGCGCCGGTGACGCGCGAAGGCACGGTGGACCTGAACCTCGCGCCCAGTGGCCTGGTCGAGCGGCTGGAGGTGGTGACGGGCGGCGCATCGGCCGCGTATGGCTCTGATGCCATCGCGGGCGCGGTGAACGTGATCCTCGACAAGGACCTCACCGGCATCAAGGCGCAGGCCGACTATGGCATCAGCGAGGAAGGCGATGGCAGCAATTACCACCTGGCATTGGCCGGTGGCGCGGCCTTTGCCGGCGGACGCGGCCATTTCATCGTGGGCGGCGAATATTCGAAGCAGAACGGCATCGGCGACTGCTTCACGCGCGCCTGGTGCATGCCGGGCGCGGTGGTGACCAATGCGGGGCTGGGCGCGGTGGCCGGCCTGCCGAACCTGTATCGCGTGCATGACCGTGGCGGCTTCATCGCCAATGAGCGCGGCGTGATCACGCTGCTGAACAACAGCGGCGGCCCCGGTGCCACGGTGGTCAGCGTGCCGACAGCCACGGCGATCCGCGACCTGTTCGGCACCGGCGCCATCAGCTTTGATGCGGCCGGCAACCCGGTGCCCTACACGCTTGGCGCGCCGGCGGCGGGCATCACCAGCGTGGGGCCGGACACCACGCCGACCTTCACGACGGCGCAGCTGATGGTCCCGGCGGAACGTTATGCCACCTTCGGCCATGCGTACTACAACTTCACCGACCGGGTGCAGGGCTTCCTCGAGGCCTCGTTCGGGCATGTGAAGGGCACGGTGGAGCAGACGCGCTATTTCGGCGCGCCGCTGCCGATCTATGCGGACAACCCGTTCATCCCGGCGGCGGTGCGGGCGCTGTTGCCGCCGGCTTCGGCCACTCCGGGCGGTGCGCGGCCGGCCGCGCCGGATTTTCAGCTCGCGGTGCTCGGGCAGCGCCGCGGACACTCCGGATCAGATGCGGATTCACTGCGCGCCACCACGGGCCTGAAGATCACGTTGAATGACCGGTGGCGCACCGATGCGTATTACCAGTACGCCCACACCGATCGGTACCAGTTCGTCGAGAACAACCTGGTGACCGGCGCCTCGCGCGTGATCAACCGGCCGGGCAGCGGCGGCCTCGGCAATCCGGAATCGCTCGCCTATTGGAGCTGGGCCAATGATGCGGTGTATGACCCGGCCGATGCCGCGCTGCCGCCCGATCAGCGGCGCATCGTCTGCCGCGCCACGATCAGCCCGGATCCGGCGCTGCGCGCCGCGGCCGCCGGCTGTGTGCCGTTCAATCCCTTCGGCCAGCTGGCCAGCGATGCGGCGCTGGACTATGTGTATGACACGCTGACCGAGGACATCCACATTGCCCAGCATGCGGTGGCGCTGAACCTGCAGGGTGAACTGGCGCAGCTGTGGGCCGGCCCGCTGTCGGTGGCAACCGGCGTGGAATACCGGCACGACTCCACCTCGCTGCAGCATGACCCGCTGTCCAACTCGTTTGCCTACTTCCAGAACTTCGGCGCTGACTACAACGCGCGGCAGGATGTGACCGAGGCTTATCTCGAGACCGAGATCCCGCTGCTGAAGGATGCGCCGCTGGCGAAAGGCCTGAACCTGAACGCGGCGGTGCGCCGCACGCGCTATGACATCTCGGGATTCGGCAGCTACAACCAGGCGCCGGCGGAGAACGAGTTCGATGCCACCACCTGGAAGGTGGGCCTGGTGTGGGAGCCGCTGGACTGGATGCGACTGCGCTTCACCACCTCGCGCGACATCCGCGCACCGAACTTCAATGAGCTGTTCCAGGCCAGCGCCAGCACCTTCGGTTCGGTGGTCAATCGCTTCCTCGACAGCGCGCCCTCGCAGTTCCCGGTGCTGCTGACCGGCGGCAACCCGCTGCTGGAGCCGGAGATCGGCCGCACCACCACGGTGGGACTGGTGATGCAGCCGCAGTTCATCGAGGGGCTGAGCCTCGCGCTGGACTACTACCACATCAAGGTGAAGGGCTACATCGGCACGCCCGGCGGCGGGCAGATCATCGTCGACCGCTGCGCGCAGCAGAATGATCCGCTGGTGTGTCCGTTGATCACGCGCGATCCGGACGGCGCGCTGTCGGAGATCCGCAACGTCAACCTGAACCTGCAGTGGCTGCGCACGCGCGGACTGGACATCGAAGCGATGTACCGGCTGCCGCTGGCGCGCTTCGGCGAAATGCCGGGTGCGCTGACATTCCGGTTGCTGGCCTCGCGCACCTATGAACACTCCACCAACCTGTTCGGCGTCGTCACCGATCGCGCCGGCGAAACCGGCGGATTGCTGGGCTCGCCGACCTGGCTGGCCACGCTCAACGCCGGTTATTCCAATGGACCCTTTACCGGCACGCTGACGACGCGCTACATCCGCAAGGGCAAGTTCAATGCCCAGAACTACGAGCCGGACGAGTCGCCGCCGGTCCCCGGTGCCAGCAGCATCAATGACAACACCATCGGCAGCGTGGTGTATTTCAACCTGAACGGCAGTTTCGATGTCGGCGGCGAGAACACCCAGATGTTCTTCCAGGTGAACAACCTGCTCGACCGCACGCCGCCGCTGGCGCCGCAGCTGCAATATCCGACCAATCCGGTGTTCTTCGACCTGATCGGCAGGACCTACCGGATGGGCGTGAGGATCCGGTTCTGAGAGGCCGTACGTGTCGGCACAAACCGACGCCTGAACCAGCACATCGCCGGGCGCTGCC
>CAYNEX010000223.1:0-3166 GCA_964396335.1 uncultured Steroidobacteraceae bacterium
CGCACATCGCCGGCCTGCAGAAGTACCTGCCGGCGGCCATGGCGCTGTTCGCGCCGAACGTGAATTCCTACCGTCGCATCACCCGCGACCAGCTGGCACCGATCAATGTGCAATGGGGCTATGACAACCGCACCGCCGGCCTGCGTGTGCCGGTGGCGCCGCCGGATGGTCGCCGCGTCGAGAACCGCGTCGGCGGTGCCGATGCCAATCCCTACCTGGCCATTGCCGCCTCGCTGGCCTGCGGTTACCTCGGCATGATCGAGAACCTCAAGCCCACCGACCCGATCACCGGCAGCGCGCATGACCTGCCGTTCTCGCTGCCGCGCTCGCTCGACCAGGCGCTGCGCAACCTGCGCGAGAGCCGCGAGCTGATCCAGGTGCTGGGTGAACCCTTCGTCGCCGCCTTCACCATCGTGAAGGAGGCCGAGAGCGAAGTCTTCCTGCAGGTGATCAGCTCCTGGGAGCGCGAGCACCTGCTGCTGAACGTGTAATGGCCGGCGACGAGAAGCTGCGGCGCTGGCAGCAACAGGACGCAGCGCATTTCCTGCACCCCTTCACCGACACGCGCCAGCTCGGGGAACGCGGCACGCGCGTGATCACGCACGCCGAGGGCGTGTATCTGCACGAGGCCGGTGGCGGCCGCCTGCTCGACGGCATGTCGGGCCTGTGGTGCGTGGCGGTGGGTTACGGCCGGCAGGAGCTGGTCGATGCCGCCGCGAAGCAGATGGCCGAACTGCCGTACTACAACAGCTTCTTCCAGTGCAGCACGCCGGCCTCGATCGAACTGGCGGCGAAGCTGGCCGAGGTGACGCCGCCGCAGTTCCAGCATGTGTTCTTCACCGGCTCGGGCAGCGAGTCCATCGACACGGTGATCCGCCTGGCGCGCCGCTACTGGCAGCTGGAAGGCCAGCCGCAGCGCTCGGTGATCATCGGCCGCTGGAACGGGTACCACGGCTCAACCATTGCCGGTGCCAGCCTCGGCGGCATGCAGTGGATGCACGAGCAGGGCCTGGCGCCGGCGCTGCCGGATTTCGCCCATATCAACCAGCCCTACTGGTTCGAGCGCGGCCAGGGCATGACGCCGGCCGAGTTCGGCCTCGCCGCCGCGCGCGAGCTGGAGGAATGCATCCTGCGCATCGGCCCGGAGCGCGTGGCCGCCTTCGTCGGCGAACCGGTGCAGGGCGCCGGCGGCGTGATCATCCCGCCGGACACCTACTGGCCGGAGATCCAGCGCATCTGCGACCGCTACGGCATCCTGTTCGCCTCCGACGAGGTGATCTGCGGCTTCGGCCGTACCGGTCGCTGGTTCGGCTGCGAATACTTCGGCACGCGGCCGGACTTCATGACCATGGCGAAGGCGCTGTCCTCCGGCTACCTGCCCATCGGCGGCGTGATGGTCGGTGATCGCGTGGCGCGCCGGCTGATCGACGACGGCGGTGAACTGGCGCATGGCTTCACCTATTCCGCGCACCCGGTGTGCTGCGCGGTGGCGCTGGCCAACCTGGAGATCATCCAGCGCGAGGGCCTGGTGGAGCGGGTCGGAAACGAGCTGGCGCCGTACCTGGCAGAGCGCTGGGCCGGGCTGGCCGACCACCCGCTGGTGGGCGAAGCCCGCACGCTCGGCCTGCTCGGGGCGCTGGAGCTGGTGCGCTCGAAAGCGCCGCGCCAGTGGTTCGAGCCGCGCGGCAAGGTAGGAGAGCGCTGCCGCGACAATGCCATCCGCAATGGCCTGGTGATGCGCGCCACGCGCGACACCATGATCATCGCGCCGCCGCTGGTGATCACGCGCGAGCAGATCGACGAGCTGGTCGAGAAGGCCCGTCGCACGCTGGACCAGACGCTCTCTGGTCTCAGGCAGGACGGCTGGATATAGTTGCCCGATGCGGCAGCCTCCGGGCAGGCCGTTGTCGACCCCAACCTCGAGAGGCTCCGCCATGTCGTTCCCGCTCCGCAATCTCACCACCCTGGCTGCCCTCGGCACCCTCCTGGTCGCCTGTGGTGGCAAGTCCTCCGGCCCCGCGGCCGTTCCCGGCGTCGACACGGATGACGAACGCGTGCTGAACGTCTGGAACTGGTCCGACTACATCGAACCCTCGGTGATCGAGCAGTTCGAAGCCGAGACCGGCATCAAGGTCAACTACGAGGTCGGCGACTCCAACGAACTGCTGGAGACCAAGCTGCTGGCCGGCCGCACCGGCTACGACGTCGTGGTGCCCTCCGCCTCATTCATGGCGCGCCAGATCCAGGCCGGCATCTTCCAGAAGCTCGACAAGTCGAAGCTGCCCAACTACGGCAACATCGACCCGGCCATCCAGAAGAACCTGGCCGCGCTCGATCCGGGCAATGAATACTCGGTCAACTACATGTGGGGCACCTCGGGCATTGCCTACATCCCCGAGCGCATCAACGAAGCCATGCCCGACGCGCCGGTCGACAGCTTCGCGATGTTCTACGACCCGGACGTCATCAAGAACTTCCAGCAGTGCGGCGTGAGCATCCTCGACGCTCCCAGCGAGGTGGTCGGCACGGTGCTGATCTACCTGGGCCGCGATGCCAACAGCGAGGCCCCGGAAGACCTCAAGGCGGCCGAAGAAGTGCTGATGAAGATCCGTCCGTACATCCGCACCATCGAGTCCTCGGCCTACATCGACCAGCTGGCCAACGGCGAGCGCTGCCTGGTGCTGGGCTGGTCCGGTGACGTTTTCCAGGCGCGCGACCGCGCCGAGGAAGCCGGCAAGCCGTTCACCGTCGCCTACAACATCCCGAAGGAAGGCGCGGTGCAGTTCTTCGACCAGCTGGCCATCCCGGCCGATGCGGCGCATGTGAAGAACGCGCACCTGTTCATCGACTTCCTGCTGCGTGGCGACATCGCCGCGAAGAACACCAACTACGTGGCCTTCGCCAACGCCAACACCGCGTCCTACGACCTGCTCGACGAAGAGATCCGCAACAACCCCAGCGTCTACCCGCCGCCCGAAGTGGCCGCGAAGCTGGTGGCGGATACGCCCGAGAGCCCGGAGTTCACGCGCGAGCTGACGCGCACGTGGACCCGCTTCAAGACGGGTCGCTGATCGGGCAACCGGAACCCGGCCATCCGGCCGGGTTCTTCCTGCGGGAGTGTCATGGCGGAACGACGCAACGACAAGACCAAGTTCGAGCCCTGGCG
>CAYNEX010000224.1:0-3158 GCA_964396335.1 uncultured Steroidobacteraceae bacterium
ATCGCGTGCCGATGACCTATGTCACCAGTGAACCCTACGTGGGCCACATGGGCCTGGGCGGCGTCGGCGATTCGAAGGGCCTGATGGAAAGCGAGCTGCGCAAGCGGCACATCCAGTGGATCACCAATGCGAAGGTGCTCGAGGTGCGCGCCGATGCCATCCGCGTGCAGCTGCACGACGAGCAGGGCCGGCCCACCGGCGAGAAGGAACTGCCGGCCCGTTACTCGATGCTGCTGCCGGCCTTTGCCGGCGTCGATCCGGTGGCTGCGGTGGAGGGGCTGTGCAATCCGCGCGGCTTCGTGATCACCGACAGCCACCAGCGCAGTCCGCGCTACCCGAACGTGTTCGCCGCCGGCGTGTGCGTGGCGATTGCACCGCCTGAACCCACGCCGATTCCCACCGGCGTGCCGAAGACCGGCTTCATGATCGAGTCGATGGTGACCACGGTGGTGCGCAACATCGAGGCGGAGCTGAACGGCCTGCCGGCGAACCACGAAGGCACCTGGAATGCCGTGTGCCTGGCCGACATGGGCGACACCGGGGCGGCGTTTGTAGCCCTGCCGCAGATCCCGCCGCGCAACGTCACCTGGGCTGCCGTCGGCAAATGGGTGCATGCGGCCAAAATCGCGTTCGAGAAATACTTCCTCTACAAGATGCGCCACGGCACCTCCGAGCCCGTCTACGAGCGCCACGTGCTGGCCGCGCTCGGCATCGAACGCCTGAAGAAGAATCCAGCCGAACACAAGGAGTGATACATGAACCTCGATCGCGCCGTCCTGGGATTTGCCGGAATCATGGTGCTCGCCAGCATCGCGCTGGCGCACTACGTGTCGCCGCACTGGCTGTGGCTTACCGCCTTCGTCGGCCTGAACATGCTGCAGGCCAGCTTCACCCGCTTCTGCCCGGCGGCGAAGATCTTCAAGGCGCTGGGCGTGCGGGAAGGCTGCGCGTTCCGGTGATGCATCCGCGCATGCGCATTCACGCAACCGCTGCGCTGGCGCTGCTGGCGCTGGCTGCCTGTGGCCAGGGGCAGCAGGCCGCCCCGTCGGCACCACCTGTCCCGCACGTGCCCACCCTGCGCATCGCCGCCGACGATGCCGCCGGCGGCGTGATGTGGGATGGTGTGGTGCAGGCGCAGGAGCAGGCCATGCTCTCGGCCCAGACCGGCGGTCGCGTCGTGCGCCTCGCGGCCGACGTGGACCAGCGCGTGAACCGTGGCGCGACGCTGCTGCGGCTCACCGACGAAGAGCAGCGCGCCGCGGCCGAAGCGGCGTCGGCGCAGCTGCGTGCGGCCGAGGCGCAGCTGGCGGATGCGCAGGCACGCTTCCGGCGCGCCAGCGAGCTGGTCGGCGACCAGCTGATCTCGCGCGACGAGTTCGACCGGGTGCGCGCGGCCCACGATGCCGCATCGGCCACGCGCGACGCCGCCGCGGCCGGCCTGGTGCAGGCGCGCCGGCAGCTCGACTACACCACCGTGGCGGCGCCCTACGACGGCATCGTCGCGCAGCGTTTCGTGGAACTGGGCGAGACGGTCACGCCCGGGCAAGCGCTGTTCACGCTGTATGCGCCGGGACGCCTGCGGGTGGAGGTGCAGCTGCCGCAGGCCGAGGCCGAGGCCGTGCGCGCGGCCCCGTCGGCGCGGGTGTGGCTGGCTGATGGCCGCGAGATCGTGCCGTCGCAGGTGATCGTTTATCCCGCGGCCGATCCACAGGCGCACAGCAACACGGTGCGCCTGCTGCTGCCGGCCCTGGCAGAGCGCGCGCCGCGGCCCGGCCAGACCGTGAAGGTGCGATTCGACGCCGCGGCGGGCGAGGGCGGCATCTGGCTGCCTGCATCCGCGGTAGTGCTGCGTGGCGAGCTCGCCGCGGCCTACCTGGTGCGCGAAGACGGCATCGTGCTGCGTCAGCTGCGCCTGGGGCGCAGCCACGCCGGCCGTGTCGAGGTGATCGCCGGGCTGGCTGCGGGCGATGCGGTCGCCACCGATCCGGCCACGGCGCTGCAGGCGTTGCGCGCCTCGCGGCAGCAGCAGGGAGCCGGCCCGGATGAGTGACGCCCCCGGCAACGGTGCCGCGCCGGGAATATCCGGGCGGCTGGCCGCCCGCTTCGTCTCCAATCCGATGACGCCGCTGCTGGCGCTGGTGGGGCTGTTGCTCGGCGTGGTGGCCGTGCTGATCACCCCGCGCGAGGAGGAGCCGCAGATCGACGTCACCATGGCCAATGTCATCGTGCCCTTCCCGGGTGGCACCGCGCGCGATGTCGAGCAGCAGGTCGCCTCGCCACTGGAGCAGCGCCTGGCGCAGATCGAGGGCGTCAAGCACGTGTACTCGGTGTCGCGCGCCGGCGCGGCCGTGCTGACGGTGGAGTTCGAAGTGGGTGTGCCACGCCAGGCAGCGCTGGTGCGGCTGTACAACCAGGTCTGGTCCAACCTCGACCTGATGCGTCCGGGCAGCGGCATCGGCCAGCCGGTGGTGAAGCCGCGCGGCATCGACGACGTGCCGGTGATGAGCGTCACGCTGTGGACCGACGATCCGGAGCGCGGGCCGGCGCAGCTGGCGCAGGTCGCGCACACCCTCGAGGTGGAACTGCAGCGCATACCGGGCACGCGTGATGTCTACACCATCGGTGCGCCGGAGCAGCGCGTGGTGGTCGCGATCGATGCCGCCCGCCTCGCCAGCCATGGCCTGGCCGTCACCGAGCTCAGCGCGGCGCTGCAGGCCGCCAACGTGGTGCAGGAACTGGGCGAGCGGGTGACTGCCGACGGCACCGTGCAGCTGGCCGCGGGTGAGTTCCTGGCCAGCGCCAGCGACGTGGCGCAACTGGTGGTGGGCGTACGCGGCGACCGGCCGCTGCTGCTGGCGGATGTCGCCGAGGTGCGCGCCGGCGCCGACGTTCCCGACAGCTACGTATGGCATGGCGCGCCGGCGGGGCGTGCCGGACCGGCGGCGGGCGTGGCGCCGGCCGTGACCATCGCCATCGCGAAGAAGCCCGGCAGCAATGCCGCGGACATCACCTCGGCGGTGGCTGCGCGCCTGGCGCAACTGGAAGGTGAACTGATCCCCTCCGGCGTGCAGGTGGAGGTGACCCGTGACTATGGCCTCACCGCCACCGACAAGGCCAGCAAGCTGATCCAGAAGCTGGTGCTCGCCACGCTTTCGGTG
>CAYNEX010000225.1:0-3125 GCA_964396335.1 uncultured Steroidobacteraceae bacterium
CCGGCGCCATGGTCTGCGGATGGATCACCTTGGCGCCGAAGTACGCCAGCTCCATCGCCTCGCTGTACGACAGCTGGTCGATCACCTGTGCATTGGGCACGCGACGCGGATCGGCGGACAGCACGCCGTCGACATCGGTCCAGATGTGGATGGCGGAGGCATCGAGCAGTGCGCCGAAGATCGAGGCGGAGAAGTCGCTGCCATTGCGACCCAGCGTGGTCTGCACGCCCTTCGGGTCGCGCGCCACGAAGCCGGGGATCACCAGTGTGCCGTCGAAACCGGCTGCGCCGGTTCCGGCGAGGTTCTGGCGGGACTGCTCCCACTGCACCGCCGGGCCGAGCGCGCCCCACTCCACCACCACCACCTGGCGGGCATCCAGCCAGCGCAGGCGCTGGCCGCTGCCGCGGCGGGTCTCAAGATAGGCGGCGAACAGCGTGGTCGACCACAGCTCGCCGTAGCCGGCCACCAGGTCGCGCACGTTCTGCGCATCCGAGCGCAGCAGGCTGGTGGTGTGCAGCACGCCGCTGACATCGGTGCAGTCGGCATCGAAGCGGGCCAGCCAGCGGGCGGCACCCTCCGCGTCCAGCAGCGCCTCCGCCATCACGCGGTGGCGTTCACGCAGGGCCGCCAGCTGCGCGACCACGCCCTTGTCCTGGCGCGCGGCCATGTCGACCAGCGACAGCAGCACGTCGGTGACACCCTTGGCTGCGGACAGCACCACGGCCTGCCGTGGCGAGTCCTGGCTCTCGATGATGTCGGCCACCTTGCGGAAGCAGTCCGCGTCCCGGACGCTGGTGCCGCCGAACTTGTGGACGACCCATGCGCTCAAGGCTGCGCTCGAATTGGTTGATTGCATCGCTTCCCGGGCCGAAGTTGCTGTTTAATAGGAAAAAACCTGCGAACTCTAAAGGTCGTCACGCACCCGCGCAAGCAACGCTGGCACAGATCCGATGTCCACTGAACCCACACCGCATATCCTGGTGCTGGCGGCCGGCGCCGCGAGCCGTTTCGGCTCGCCCAAGCAGAACGCGCGCCTGCAGGGCCAGACGCTGCTGCAGCGGGCCGTATCGCTGGCCACCGGCGTGGCCGGACAGGCCGTCACTGTCGTGCTGGGGGCGCACGCGGCCGAGATTGCGCCCTCGCTGCGTGGCAGCGGCGCAGGGGTCGTGATCAACCGCAACTGGCAGGAGGGGCTGGCCAGCTCCCTGCGCGCCGGCGTGGCGCAGCTGCCGGGCAGCACCGAGGGCGTGCTGGTGATGCTGGCGGACCAGGCGGCCATCACCGAGTTCGACCTGCGGCGTCTGGTTTCGACCTGGCGGCAGCAGCCGGAGCACATCGTGGCGGCCAGCTATGGCGGCCAGACCGGCGTGCCGGCCATCTTCCCGGCGCACAGCTTCGGGCTGATCCAGGAACTGCGCGGCGACACCGGCGCCCGCGCCCTGCTGCACCGGCTGGCCGACCGCGTGGTGCGGGTGCCCATGCCCGCTGCCGCGGTGGATGTGGATACGCCCGGGGATCTGCAGAAGCTGCAGGGGGATGCAGCTTCACCGTCGGACTGACAGCAGCGCCGGATCCACCTCGCGCCACTGTCCCGGCGCGAGGCCATCCAGTTCGACGCCGCCGATCGCGGCCCTGACCAGCCGCAACGTCGGGAATCCCACCCGCGCGGTCATGCGCCGCACCTGGCGGTTGCGCCCCTCGCGCAGGGTCACCGCCAGCCAGGCGGTGGGAATGCGCGCGCGGTAGCGGATCGGCGGGTTGCGCGGCCACAGCCACGACGGTTCGTCGATGCGTTCGATGCCGGCCGGGCGGCTGGTGAAATCCCCCAGGTCGACGCCCCGCCGCAATGACTCGATGGCCTCGTCGGTGGGAAGGCCCTCCACCTGCGCCAGGTACACCTTCGGCATCTTGTGGCGCGGGTCGGTGATGCGCGCCTGCAGCGGGCCATCGTCGGTGAGCAGCAGCAGGCCCTCGCTGTCGGCATCCAGGCGGCCGGCCGGGTACACGCGTGGAACCTGGATGAAATCCGCCAGCGTGCTGCGGCCGGCTTCAGGCGTGAAGCGGCACACCGTGCCGAAGGGTTTGTTGAAGGCAATCAGCATCAGGGCAAGCGGCCGGCCAGCAGTTCCTGCAGGCCTGATTCATCGAGCACGGTGACACCCAGTTCCTGCGCCCGGGTGAGTTTCGAGCCGGCCTCGGCACCGGCCACCACATAGCTGGTCTTGCGCGACACGCTGCCGGACACCTTCGCGCCCAGCGCCTCCAGCTTGTCGCTGGCTTCATCGCGGGTCATGCCTTCGAGCGTGCCGGTAAGCACGATGGTCTTGCCTGCCAGCGGCTGCTCACCGGCGGCCGGACGCGGCATCTCCGGCCAGTGGATGCCGGCGGCCAGCAAGGCATCCACCACCTGCGCATTGCGCGGGTTGGCGAAGAAGGCAGCAATCTGCGTGGCGACGATGGGACCCACATCCGGCGTGGCCTGCAATGCGGCTTCGTCGGCGGCGCGCAGGGCCTCCAGCGTGCCGAATTGCTTCGCCAGCTGCAGCGCCGTCGCCTCGCCCACCTGGCCGATGCCGAGCGCGAACAGGAACCGCGGCAGCGTGGTCTCGCGACTGCGTTCGATGGCGTCGATCAGGTTCTGCGCCCAGCGCGTGGCCACCTTGCCGCCCTTCGCGGTTGCCGGCGTGCGGCCATCGCGCTCGTCGGCGCGCCGCTTCATTTCCAGCAGGTCCTCGAGCTTCAGCTTGTAGAGGTCGGCCACCGTCCCGACGAATCCGCCGAGGCACAGCTCCTCGATGAAACGATCGCCCAGCCCCTCGATGTCCATCGCGCGACGCGAGGCGAAATGCCGGATGGCTTCCTTGCGCTGCGCCGGGCAGGTCAGCTCGCCGGTGCAGCGCCACGCGGCGGCGCCCTCCTCGCGCACCAGGGCCGAACCACATGCGGGGCAGCTGGAGGGCATCACCCACGGCCTGGTGCCGGCAGGCCGCCGCGAGGTCACCACGTTGACCACCTCGGGGATCACGTCGCCGGCGCGGCGCACGATCACCGTGTCGCCGACGCGCACATCGAGGCGCGCGATCTGGTCGGCATTGTGCAGCGTGGCGTTGGTCACCGTGACGCCG
>CAYNEX010000226.1:0-3056 GCA_964396335.1 uncultured Steroidobacteraceae bacterium
TGCTGGAACGCGCCACCTGGCCCGATGAGCGGGTGCTGACGACGACACTGGCCGAACTGCCTGCGACCGCGGCGGCGGCGAACCTGCGTTCGCCCACGCTGATGGTGGTGGGCGAGGTCGCTTCGCTGGCGCAGGTGAAAGGGTTGATCAATGCGCAGGGCGATTCCCCGCGCGACCAGGAGCAGAGCGCATGAAGAGCCATCCACGATTGCTGCTTGCGGCGCTGGTTTCGCTGGTCGGCTTCCATTCCGTGGCGCCCGGCGCCGAATCCGCACCGAAGCGCAGCCGCGATCCCGCAGCGATCATGGCGGCCGCGCCGGCCGAACACTGGCGCCGCCCCGATCCGGACAACCTGCTGTTCATGCAGTTGAACGGCGGCGTGGTGGCGATCGAGCTGGCGCCGCAGTTCGCGCCCGAGCATGTGGCCAACATCCGCACGCTGGCGCGCGAGCGTTTCTGGGATGGCACCAGCGTGTACCGGGTGCAGGACAATTTCGTGGCGCAGTTCGGTGATCCGGATGCCGAGGATCCGCAGCGCGCGAAATCGCTGGGCAGCGCGAAGCGCAAGCTGCCGGCCGAGTTCCATCGTCCGGCCACCGGCCTGAAGTTCGACCGCCTGCCGGATGTGGATGGCTGGGCGCCCGAAGTCGGATTCGTCGATGGCTTCCCGGCCGCGCGGGCGCCGCGCGAGAACCGTGCCTGGCTGGCGCATTGTTATGGCACGGTGGGCGCCGGCCGCAGCAATGCCGAGGACAGCAGCCTCGGCGCCGAACTGTATGTGGTCATCGGCCAGTCACCGCGCCAGCTCGACGACAACATCACCGTGGTCGGGCGCGTGCTGATGGGCATGGAACTGCTCAGCTCGCTGCCACGTGGCGAGGGCCCGAGCGGCTTCCATGACGATCCGTCGCTGCGTGCGCCGATCCGCGCCCTGCGTCTGGCCAGCGAAGTGCCAGAGGCGGTGCGGCCGAAGCTGGAAGTGCTGCGCACCGACAGCAGCACCTTCCGTGACCTGACCGAAGCCCGCCGCAACCGCGTGGATGATTTCTACAAGCGGCCGGCCGGGCATATCGACCTGTGCAATGTGCAGGTGCCGGTGCGCGTCGTCCGCTGAACCGATGCCGGCTGCGGATTCCGTTCCTGCCGGAAGCGATGCCGTTTTAAGATCTGACGATTGATGTCCCGCCACTGCGGGAATGAACAGGGAGACTGTCGCCACATGACCGTGCGCAAGGATTTCATCGATGCCGTGGGCAACACGCCGCTGCTGCGCCTGAACGGGCCCAGCGAGGAGACCGGCTGCGAGATCCTCGCCAAGGCCGAGTTCATGAACCCGGGCGGGTCGGTGAAGGACCGTGCCGCGCGCTGGATCGTGCAGGACGCCGAACGCCGTGGCCTGCTGAAGCCCGGCGGCACCGTGGTCGAAGGCACGGCCGGCAACACCGGCATCGGCCTGGCGCATGTCTGCAATGCGCGCGGCTACAAGCTCATCCTCCTGATGCCGGACAACCAGTCGCCGGAGAAGTACCACCTGCTGCAGGCGCTGGGCGCCGAAGTGCGCAAGGTGCCGGTGGTCCCCTACAGCAACCCGAACCAGTACCAGCACCAGGCCGGGCGCCTCGCCGCCGAACTGCCGAATGCGATCTGGTCCAACCAGTTCGACAACACCGCCAACCGCCGCGCGCATGTCGAATCGACGGGGCCGGAGATCTGGGAGCAGACCGGCGGACGCATCGACGCCTTCGTGGCGGCGAGCGGCACCGGCGGCACGCTGGCCGGCACCTCCGAGTTCCTGAAGTCGAAGAGCCAGTTGGTGCGCACCGTGCTGGCCGATCCGCCGGGCAGCGCGCTGTTCAGCTTCATCAGGAACGGCGAAGTGAAGGCCACCGGCTCCGGTTCGATCACCGAGGGCATCGGCATCGCGCGCATCACCGACAACTTCAAGGACGCGCCGGTGGACGATGCCGTGCACATCCCCGATGCCGAGACCGTGTCGATGGTCTATCGCCTGCTCTATGGCGAGGGCCTGTTCCTCGGCAGCACCAGCGGCATCAATGTGGCCGCAGCGGTGCGCGTGGCGCGCGAGCTGGGACCCGGGCACACCGTGGTCACCGTGCTCTGCGATGGCGGCGCGAAATATGTGTCGCGGCTTTATGACCGCGAGTGGCTGGCCGGCAAGGGCCTGCTGGAGGCGGCCGAGGCAGGGCGCGAGGCGGCCGCGCGCCGCTGATCGCCCGCCGGCCGTGGCGAGGCTATAGTCTCGCCATGCGCCTGATCCTTCCTCCCGGCGTGTCGGAACGACAGTTCCAGCGCGCCCTGAATGCATTCGCCGGTGTCGTCGGTCGCGAGTGGGTGTTCGACACCGACACCGACCGCGAGACCTATCTGGACATCTACGCGCCCGGCAATGAAGAGGCGCATGCGCCCTCGGCCGCGGTGTCGGTGGAATCCACCGAACAGGTGCAGGCCATCGTGCGCCTGGCCAACGCGCATCGCATCCCGCTGTGGCCGATCTCGCGCGGCAAGAACTTCGGCTATGGCGGCGCGGCGCCGCGTCTGCCCGGCAGCGTGATCCTCGACCTGTCGCGCATGAAGCGCATCCTCGAGGTGAACGAGCGCTTCGGTTATTGCGTGGTGGAGCCCGGCGTGGGGTTCTATGACCTGCACGAGTACGTCAGCTCGCGCAACCTGCCACTGTGGCTGTCATTGCCCGGCAATGCCTGGGGCAGCGTGGTCGGCAATGCGCTGGAGCGCGGCTTCAGCTCCACGCCCTATGGTGACCATGGCGCGCAGATCTGCGGCATGGAAGTGGTGCTGCCCTCGGGCGAGCTGGTGCGCACCGGCATGGGCGCGATGGACGGCAACCGCACCTGGCCGCTGTTCAAGAACGGCTTCGGCCCGTCGTGGGACCAGATGTTCGTGCAGTCGAACTTCGGCATCGTGACGAAGATGGGCCTGTGGCTGATGCCCGCGCCGGAGTCCACGCTGAGCCTGTCGATGAAGCTGCCGCAGCCGGAGGACCTGGGCTGGCTGGTGGATGTGCTCACGCCGCTGCG
>CAYNEX010000227.1:0-3000 GCA_964396335.1 uncultured Steroidobacteraceae bacterium
CCAAGGGCGCCATCCTGCGCCTGCCGCGCGGCGCCACCGTGGTCGACTTCGCCTATGCCGTGCACACCGACGTCGGCAACCGCTGCGTGGCCGCCAAGGTCGACCGGCGCCTGGCGCCGCTGCGCACCGTGCTGCGCAATGGCCAGACGGTGCAGATCATCACCGCCAAGGGCGCCTCGCCGAATCCGGCGTGGGTGAACTTCGTCGCCACCGCCAAGGCGCGCAGCGCCATCCGCCATTACCTGCGCGCGCTGCAGCGCTCCGAAGCGGTGGAACTGGGCGCGCAGCTGCTGAACTCCGCGCTGCAGGAATTCCACCTCAGCGTCGACAAGGTCGACGAGGCGGTGATGGCGCAGGCGCTGCAGGAATTCGGCATCAAGGACAAGGATGAACTGCTGGCGCAGATCGGCCTCGGCGAGCGCCTCGCGCCGCTGGTGGCGCGTCGCCTGCTGCCGGGCGGCCACGATGAGGCCGGCAAGATCACGCCGCTGACCGTCGCCGGCACCGAGGGCCTGCTGGTCACCTATGCGCGCTGCTGCCGCCCGATCCCGGACGATCCCATCATCGCCTTCCTGTCGGCCGGCCGCGGCATCGTCATCCACCGCGAGGCCTGCGGCAATGTCGAGGACTACCACAAGCATCCGGAGAAATGGCAGCCGGTCACCTGGCAGAAGAACCTCAACCGCTACTTCAGCGCCGAGGTGCGCATCGAGGCGGCCAACCGCATCGGCATGCTGGCCAGCGTGTCCGCGGCCATCGCCGGCACCGACACCAACATCGGCCAGGCGTCAGTGGAACAGCGCGATGGGGACGTGGCGCTGATCAAGCTCGAAGTCGAGGTGAAAGACCGCAAGCATCTGGCGCGCGTGGTGCGTACCATTCGCCAGATGCCGGATGTCATGCGCGTCTCGCGCTACCTGGCATCGCGTCGCAACCAGGAAGAATGATGAAGCAGGCCATTTCGACCCCGAACGCCCCCGCCGCCATCGGCACCTATTCCCAGGCCATCCGCCACGGCAACACCGTCTGGTGTTCCGGCCAGATTCCGCTCGACCCGGCCACCGGCCAGCTGGTCAGCGGTGACATCGAGGCGGAGATCACCCGCGTGTTCGACAACCTGAAGGCGGTGGCCGAGGCCGCCGGCGCCACGCTCGACCACGCCGTGAAGGTCAATGTCTACCTCACCGACCTGGCGCACTTTGCCAAGGTCAACGAAGCCATGACGCGCTACTTCAGCCAGCCCTATCCCGCGCGCGCCGCGGTGCAGGTGGCGGCGCTGCCGCGCGGAGCCCGCGTGGAAGTGGAGTGCGTGCTGGGCCTGTAGCGGACCCGGCCGCCGCGCGCGCCGATCCGCTGTTCCTGCTGCCATCGCGATACGAGGACCGCACGCGGATCACCCCCATCGGCGCGCTGCTGTCGGGCACCCGCGCGGTGGTCGAGGGCGAGGTGCAGATGGCGGATGTGGTGTTCCGCCGCCGCCGTTCGCTGCTGGTGCGCATCTCCGACGGTTCCGGATTCCTGACGCTGCGGTTTTTCCATTTCTCGCGCGCGCAGCAGGATGGCTTCGCGCGCGGCACCGCCCTGCGCTGCATCGGCGAGGTGCGCCGCGGCCCGCAGGGGCTGGAGATGGTGCATCCGGAATACCGCCGCGCCGGGGTTGCCGGGCCGCTCGAGGACCGGCTCACACCCATCTATCCACTCACCGAGGGCCAGACACAGGGACGCGTGCGCGCCAGCGTCGATCGCGCGCTGGCCAGGCTGGCGGCGAGCCCGGCGCAGGACCTGCTGCCGGCGCGTGTGGTCGAACAGCTCGACCTGCCGACGCTGCGCGAGGCGCTCGAGTTCGTGCATCACCCGCCGGTCGGCACCTCGCTCGAATCCCTCGCCACCGGCCGGCACCCGGCGCAGCGGCGCCTCGCCTTCGAGGAACTGCTGGCGCACCAGCTGTCGCTGGCGCAGATCAAGCAGCAGGTGCAGGGCGAGCCGGCATTGCGGCTGGATGATGACGCCGGCCTGACGCATCGGTTCATCAGCACCCTGCCCTGGCCGCTGACCGGCGCGCAGGCGCGCGTGCTCGAGGAAGTGGCCACCGACCTGCAGGGCACACGCCCGATGATGCGCCTGGTACAGGGGGATGTCGGCTGCGGCAAGACCGTGATCGCCGCGGCGGCGGCCGCGCGTGCCGCCGGCAGCGGGGCGCAGGCGGCGCTGATGGCACCGACCGAACTGCTGGCCGAACAGCATTTCCGCGCGCTGGACGCCTGGTTCCGTCCGCTCGGCCTCACCGTTGCGCTGCTCACCGGCTCGCAATCCGCGCGCGGCCGCCGGTCCGCGCTGGAAGCCGTGGCCAGTGGCGAGGTGCAGATCGCGGTCGGCACCCACGCGCTGTTCCAGCAGGGCGTGCAGTTCAGGCGCCTCGCGCTGGCCATCGTCGATGAACAGCACCGCTTCGGCGTGCAGCAGCGCATGTCGCTGAAGCAGAAGGGCGAAGGCGGCGGCCACACGCCGCACCAGCTGATCATGACGGCGACGCCCATCCCGCGCACGCTGGCGATGACCGCCTATGCCGACCTTGATGTCTCGGTGATCGACGAGCTGCCGCCGGGCCGCACGCCGATCCGCACGGTGGCGCTGGCCGAGGAAAAACGCGCCGCCGTGGTCGAGCGCATCCATGCCGCCTGCCGCGAAGGCCGCCAGGCCTACTGGGTGTGCACGCTGATCGAGGAATCCGAGGAGCTGGGCTGCCAGGCCGCCGAGGAAACCGCCTCGACGCTGGCCGATGCATTGCCCGGCATCTCCATCGGCCTCGTGCACGGCCGCATGCCGCCGCGCGCCAAGGAGCAGGCCATGCAGGACTTCAAGTCCGGCCGCACCCAGCTGCTGGTGGCCACCACTGTGATCGAGGTGGGCGTGGACGTGCCCAATGCCAGCCTGATGGTGATCGAAAATGCCGAACGCCTGGGCCTCGCCCAGCTGCACCAGCTGCGCGGCCGCGTCGGC
>CAYNEX010000228.1:0-2933 GCA_964396335.1 uncultured Steroidobacteraceae bacterium
AGGACTGCCAGGCGCTGCTGGCCGCCGAGGGCTTCGAGCAGTACGAGGTGTCGGCTTATGCGCGTCCGGGCCGCCGCTGCCGGCACAACCTGAATTACTGGCGCTTCGGTGACTACCTCGGTGTCGGTGCGGGCGCGCACGGCAAGCTGACGCAGGGTGTGGTCCGGCGCAGCGTGCACCTGCGCGAGCCGCGACGTTACCTCGCGTCGGCCGCCGCGGGGCCGGAGTGGCGCGTGGTGCCGGCGGAGGACCTGCCCTTCGAGTTCATGATGAACGCCCTGCGGCTCAACGAAGGCTTCACGGCGGCCGCCTACGAGGCCGGCACGGGCCAGCCGCTGGCTTCGATCCGCACCGTTCTGGATCGCCTCACCGACCAGGGGCTGCTGACCAGCCGGGACGGCGCGCAATGGCAGACCACCCCCCGCGGGATGCAATTCCTCAACGAATTGCTGCAGGACTTCCTGCCGGAGTCAGCCACTTCGAGCGGGTCATAAGTCAACAAAATCGCAGCCCCGGCAGTCACATATATCCACAGCAGACGCCGCGCAACCGAGATTGAATGGATTACATGCGAATCACGTCACGTCACGCGATGTTCCATTCGCAAGTTATTGATTAATCAGGTGTAAATCGGCTGGTCATATTTTGATCAATCCCGCAGAAATGCATTTTTTCCGCAGTGGCGGGCGCGGAGCCTCGCGGTCATACACAGACTTATCCACAGAAATTGGGGATAACTGTCGGACACCTCCGACAGGTCCGCCAAGCCTGCTCCGGCCGGCTTGCCCCGGGCGGGACATGTCGCTAGACTGCGCGCCCCCTGTGGAGCACCCGTCGATCATGAAGGCCAATACCCACCCCGAATACACGCAGATCAATGTGGTCTGCAGCTGCGGCAACACGTTCAAGACGGGCTCGACGCTGGGTCAGGACCTGCACGTCGAAGTCTGCGCTGCCTGCCACCCGTTCTATACCGGCAAGCAGAAGATCGTCGACACGGCCGGCCGCGTGGACAAGTTCCGCCGCAAGTACGCCCGTGGGGGCTCGGCCGCCGGTTGATCCGGCTGCCAGGGCGCGATCCTCGCGCCCGGCTTCCCTCTCCCTGCCGGCGTCATAGAATGCCCGGCATGAGCCTGTACCGATCCCTGCGCAACGCAGCCGCCGCGTGCCTCGCGGCGCTGCTGGTGGCTTCCTGTGCCACCAATGCGGCCACCGGCGGCCGCAACGTGGTGTTCTCCTCCATGGAAAAGGAGGCCGAGCAGTCCCGTCGCTGGTACGACGAGATCATCCGCTTCTACGGGGTCTACGAAGACCAGGCGGTGCAGGACTACGTCAAGGCCGTGGGCATGCGCATTGCGCGCAACAGCGACCTGCCGGACCTCAACTGGACCTTCACGGTGATCGACGAAGGGTCGATCAATGCCTTCACCACCGGTGGCGGCTACGTCTATGTGCACCGGGGACTGCTGGCGTACCTGAATTCCGAGGCCGAGCTGGCCGCGGTGCTGGGGCATGAGATCGCCCACGTCACCGCCCGCCACCCGGCGCGGGGCCAGACCCGCAGCGTCGGCGCCAACCTCGGCATCCTCGCCACCATCATCCTCACCGGCAATGCCGCGCTGGCGGACCTGGCCAACATCGGCAGCGCCGCGTGGGTGCAGGGTTATGGCCGCGAGGCCGAGACCGAGGCCGATTCCATCGGCATGAAGTACATGGTGCGCGCCGGTTACGACCCGCGCGCCGCCCGCGCCGTGTTCGACGCCTTCAAGGCGCAGGAGTCCTTCGAGATCGCCGCCGCGCGCGCCGAGGGACGGCAGCCGAACATCTACCACGGCGTGTTCTCGTCCCACCCGGCGCCGGATGCGCGCGCCATCAACGCCGCCCGCGCCGCCGCCGCGGTGGCCGAGCCCGAGGGCGGTTTTGTCACCAACCGCAACATCTACATGCAGGCCATCGATGGCCTCGCCTTCGGCTCCTCGCGGGCGCAGGGGGTGGTGCGCGACAACCGCTTCTACCACGCCGACATGGGCATCACGATGGCCTTCCCGCGCGACTGGATCGTCGAGAACCACCGCGACCGGCTGATGGCCTATACGCGCGCCCAGGACACCTTCATGCAGATCACGATGGAGCCGGTGCCGGCGGGCAAGTCGCCGCGCGAGTTCCTGATCGGCCACCTGAAGGGCGCGCAGCTGGTGGGTGGCGAGTCGGTGACCATCAATGGCATGGACGGCTACATGGTCCTGACCCGCAACGGTTCGCCGCTGGACCGGGGCGCGGGCCCCCTGCGCATCATTGCCCTGTACCGGGGCAACAATGCCTTCGTGTTCGCCGGGGCCAGTCGCTCCTCGCGCAATGGCCGGCCCGAGGCCGACGGCCTGTTCCGATCGGTGGCCGAGACCACCCGCGACCTCAGGCCGGCCGAATATGCCCTGGCCGAGCCCTACCGCATCCGGATCCTGCGGGCCACGGACAAGACCCGGCTGTCCGAATACGCCGAGCGCATTCCCTCCCAGAAGTACCAGAAGGAAGAGCTGGAGCTGATCAACGCGGTCTATCCGGACAAGCCCTTGCCGGTCGGCGAATACATCAAGATTGTCGAGTAGCCCACGCTGTGCAATCACTGCCGGGAGCGTGTAGGCTTCGTCGACTATCCCCAGGATTGCTGCCATGGCCGACAAGAACTTCGAACTGATCAATCCCGCTAGCGGCAAGAAGAGCGTGTTGCCCGTCCGATCCGGAACGATCGGCCCCGATGTCCTCGATATCGCCTCGATCGCGAAAGATCACGGCGTTTTCACGCATGATCCCGGCTTCGGGTTTACCTCCTCCTGCGAGAGCAGGATCACCTACATCGACGGTGATGCCGGCGTGCTGATGCACCGCGGCTACCCGATCGAGCAGCTGGCCGAGAAGTCCAGCTTCATGGAGGT
>CAYNEX010000229.1:0-2916 GCA_964396335.1 uncultured Steroidobacteraceae bacterium
AACTGCGCTGCCGGGGCGCGGACGGACAATTCCATCCCATCCTCGCGCAGGGCGTGCCGATGCGCGACGAGCAGGGACGCATCACCGGCTGGGCCGGCATCAACCTGGACATCGCGCGGCTGAAGAAAACCGAGGAGGCGCTGCGCGAGGCCGATCGCCGCAAGGATGATTTCCTCGCCACGCTGGCGCATGAGCTGCGCAATCCGCTGGCGCCGATCCGCCACGCGACACGCCTGCTCGGCACGCCGGGGCTGGATGCGGCGCAGGCGCAGACGGCACGCGACATCATCGGCCGGCAGGTCGCGCGCATGGCATTGCTGCTGGATGACCTGCTGGAAGTATCGCGCATCACGCGCGGCCGGCTGGAACTGCGCAAGGAGCGCATCGGACTGGCCGCGCTGGTGAAGACGGCGGTGGAGACCAGCCGCCCGCTGATCGAGGCGAAAAAACACGAACTGGTGGTGGAGGTGTCCGGTCCGGCCGTGGACCTGATGGTCGACCCGCTGCGCCTGTCACAGGCACTGGCCAACCTGCTCACCAACGCAGCCAAGTACACCGATGAAGGCGGGCGCATCGAACTGCGCGCGCGGTACGCGCATCCGGAGGTGGTGTTCACGGTGCGCGACACCGGCATCGGCATGCCCGCGCATGCGCTGCCAGGCATCTTCGAGATGTTCTCGCAGGTGGATTCGGCCATCGACCGTTCCGAGGGCGGCCTGGGAATCGGCCTGGCGCTGGTGAAGGGCCTGGTGCTGATGCATGGCGGCAGCGTGGAAGCGGCCAGTGCGGGGCTGGGCCTGGGCAGTACGTTCACGATCCGCCTGCCGGCCGACTGTGTGCACGAGCCGCAAGCCGAGCCTGCCCCGGAGGTCGCGGAGCGGGCCGCGACGGCGCGCACCGGCAAGGTGCTGGTGGTGGATGACAACGAGGATGCGGCCAGCGCGCTCGGCATGGTGCTCCGCAGCGCCGGGCATACCATCGCGACCGCACACAGCGGCGAGGAGGCCCTGGTGAAGGGCTGGCAATGCGAGCCGGATGCGGTACTGTTGGACATCGGCATGCCGGACCTCAGTGGTTATGAGGTGGCAGGCCGCATGCGCACCACGGACTGGGGACGACGCGCACTCTTGATCGCCCTGACCGGGTGGGGGCAGAAGGAAGACGTCAGGCGCGCCACCGCGGCAGGCTTCGACGTCCACATGACCAAGCCCGCCGATCCCGAGCGCATCGAACGATTGCTGGGCGAATTCCTGGCCGCGCGCGGCCGGGCGGAAACTGTCGAACGGGAGAGCTGACATCGACACAGCAGCAAACAACAGCGGCGTCGTGAGCATCCTTCTTGCTGAGGACAACGACGACCTGCGCATGGTGATGCCGGCACTGCTCGACGGCATCGACGGGCTGCGCTGTGCGGCCACCACGGCCTATCTCGAAGAGGTGGGCCCGCTGATCGCGCAGCACCAGGTGAAGGTGGCCGTGCTCGATATCGAGCTGCGCGGCGGCTCGTCGCTGAAGCGGCTGCCGGAACTGAAGCGGGATTTTCCCGACACGCACTTCCTGATCCACAGCGGCCATTCGAATCCGGAGCTGGTGCGCCAGGCAGAGGCCGCGGGCGCCGCCGGTTATGTGCTCAAGTCCGGGGACTTCGATGACCTGATCGCGGCCATCCTCCGGGCGGCAGGCTGATATGGCGGCCTAGTGCCGCGAGGCCAGCAGTTCGATCAGGCGGTCCGGGTCGACCGGCTTGGTGAAATGCTGGTCGAAGCCGGCCTCCATCGCGCGCGCCTTGTCCGAAGCCTGGCCCCAGCCGGTCAGCGCGATCAGGGTGGCCGGGTGGCCCAGCGCACGGATGCGCCGCGCCACTTCATAGCCATCCATGCCGGGCATGCCGATGTCCAGCAGCGCGAATTCCGGCTTCTGCTCCTCGAACAGGCGCAGGGCGGCTTCGCCATCGTGGGCCACGAAGATGCGGTGGCCGAACACTTCGAGCAGCATGGCCAGCGTCTCGGCGGCATCCACGTTGTCATCGGCGATCAGCACGGTATGGGAAGCGCGCTTCAGTGCCGGCGCGGATGGCGCAGAAGATTCGGTGGACTCGGTCGGCCGCCTGCGCGGGATGCGCACGGTGAATTCGCTGCCCTTGCCCGGCCCGTCGCTGCGCGCCTCGATGGTGCCACCATGCAGTTCCACCAGGCCGCGGGCCAGCGCAAGGCCGATGCCGAGCCCGTCGTCCGAGCGCGCGCGCGTGGATTTCACCTGCGTGAACATCAGGAAGACTTCCGGCAGGACCTCCGGCGCGATGCCGATGCCGTTGTCGATGACCGAGAACTCCACCTCGGTGTCGCGGGCGGTGCCGCGCACGGTGATGTCACCGCCCGGGTCGGTGTACTTGGCGGCGTTGGTCAGCAGGTTCGAGAGGATCTGCGCCAGCCGCAGCGAGTCACCCACCAGCCCGGCATTGCGATGTTCCACATCCACGCGCAGCGAATGGCTGCGTGATTCGATGGTGGGGCGGGCCGTCTCGACCGCGGCATCGATGATGGCGCCCACCGTGGTGGGTGCGGGCCTCAGGTCGAACGAGCCGCGCGTGATGCGGGCGATGTCGAGCAGGTCATCGAGCAGCGCCGACATGTGCCGCACCTGCCGCGCGATCACCTCATGGCCCCAGCGTTTCTGTTCCTCTGTGGATCCCGGCGCGCCGGCCAGTGCGGCAGCCTGGCGGATCGGCGCCAGCGGATTGCGCAGTTCGTGCGCCAGCGTGGCGAGGAATTCGTCCTTGCGACGGTCGGCCTCGCGCAGGCGGTTCTCGGCCGCTTCGCGGCTGGCGATCTCGCGCTGCGCGGCCTCGTACAGCTCGGCGTTGTCCATCGCGATGGCGGCATGCGAGGCCACGCCGATGATGAGCTTCTCGGCGCG
>CAYNEX010000230.1:0-2889 GCA_964396335.1 uncultured Steroidobacteraceae bacterium
GCGCAACTGAGGGACCGGCCGGCGCGGCGCGGGACGGGACAATTGCCGCACCTGCGCCGCGCCCGCCGCGATGATCCGCATCGGCCTTTCCGGCTGGAACTACAGCGGCTGGCGCGGACGTTTCTATCCGCGGGGCCTGCCGCAGCGGGCCGAACTGGCGCATGCCGCGAACCTGTACCGCGCCATCGAGATCAACGGCACGTTCTACAGCCTGCAGCGCCCGGAAAGCTTCGGCCGCTGGCACGACGAGACGCCACCGGGATTCCAGTTCGCGGTGAAGGGGCCGCGCTTCATCACGCACATGCTGAAGCTGCGCGGCGCACGCACGCCGCTGGCGAATTTCCTCGCTTCAGGTCTGCTGCGGCTCGAGCGCAAGCTGGGGCCGATCCTGTGGCAGTTTCCCGCGGCGCTGCGTTACGACCCGGATCGCTTCGAGGAGTTCTTCCGGCTGCTGCCGCGCAATACCCACGATGCGCTGGAACTGGCACGCGGCCACGACCGGCGGTTGGAGGGCCGCGCCTGGCTGCACACCGGTGCGCGGCGGCCGCTGCGGCACGCGATCGAGATCCGCCACGACAGTTTCCGCTCCCCGGAATTCATCCGGCAGCTGCGACGGCATCGCATCGGACTTGTGGTGGCCGATACGGTCGACTGGCCGCTGCTGATGGATGTGACCGCGGATTTCGTCTATTGCCGCCTGCACGGCTCGGAGGAGCTGTATGCCAGCGGCTATGACGAGGCGGCACTGAAGCGCTGGGCCGTGCGCGTGCGCGCCTGGGCGCGCGGCGGCGAACCGCGGGATGCGATCCGGGTGCTGCCCCGGTCGGCGCCGCGTCCGCGTGGGCGCGACGTCTATGTGTTCTTCGACAATGATGCGAAGGTGCGCGCGCCGCCGGATGCGGCGGCGCTGCAGGGGATGGTCAGGGCCGCGCCGACAAAGAAAAAGGGCGTACCGGCTGTGCCGGCACGCCCTTGATTGCTCAGGGAGTCCGAGAGGCCTTGATCAGGCGCCCTCTTCCTCGCCCACCGGGCTGTCCTCGACATCGACCACGCCGCCGCCCACGTCCACGTAACCGCGACGGGTCGACTCGTTGATCTTGCGGCGACGGTGCTCGTGGGCCGCGAAGCCCGTACCGGCCGGGATCAGGCGTCCGACGATGACGTTTTCCTTCAGGCCGCGCAGGTCGTCCTTCAGGCCGCGCACCGCGGCTTCGGTCAGCACGCGCGTGGTTTCCTGGAACGATGCCGCCGAGATGAACGACTCGGTCGCCAGCGACGCCTTGGTGATGCCCAGCAGCACCGGCTGCAGGGTGGCCACGCCCTTGTTGTCGGACTTGGCCGCATCGTTGATGTCGAGCGCACGCGAGCGGTCCAGCTGCTCGCCGCGCAGCAGCGCGGTTTCGCCGGTGGCCATCACCTCGGTCTTGCGCAGCATCTGGCGGATGATCACCTCGATGTGCTTGTCGTTGATCTTCACGCCCTGCAGGCGGTAGACCTCCTGGATCTCGCGCACGAGGTAGTTGGCCAGCGCCTCGACGCCCTGCAGGCGCAGGATGTCGTGCGGGTTCGGCTCACCATCGGCGATCACTTCGCCGCGGGTCACCTGCTCGCCCTCGAACACGTTCAGCTGGCGCCACTTCGGGATCAGCTCCTCGTACTTGTCGCCATCGGCGCCGGTGATGACCAGGCGGCGCTTGCCCTTGGTCTCCTTGCCGAAGCTGACCGTACCGGACTTCTCCGCGAGGATGGCCGGATCCTTCGGCTTGCGGGCCTCGAACAGGTCGGCGACGCGCGGCAGACCGCCGGTGATGTCGCGGGTCTTCGAGGATTCCTGCGGGATGCGCGCGATCACGTCACCCACGGAGATCTTGGCGCCGTCGGTGAGGTTGATGAGCGCGCCGGTGGGCAGGTTGTAGACCGCCGGGATCTCGGTGTTGGCGAAGGTGACTTCCTTGCCCTTGGCGTTCACCAGCTTGATGGTGGGCTTCAGTTCCTTGCCACCACGCTGCTTGGAGTCGAGCACCACGATCGACGACAGGCCCGTGACCTCGTCCACCTGGCTCGTGACGGTGAGGCCGTCGACGAAGTCCTGGAAGCGGATGAAGCCGGCCACCTCGGAGATAACCGGGTGGGTGTGCGGGTCCCAGGTCGCCACGACCTGGCCACCGGTCACCTTGTCGCCTTCCTTCGCGTTGATCACCGCGCCGTAGGGGATCTTGTAGCGCTCGCGCTCGCGGCCGAACGCGTCGACCACGCCGATTTCGCCCGAGCGGGAGACGGCCACCAGGTGGCCCTTCTCGTGCTGCACGGACTTGATGTTGTGGAAGCGCAGCGTGCCCTCGTTGCGGATCTCCACGCTGGAGGCCGCGGCGGCTCGCGACGCCGCGCCACCGATGTGGAAGGTACGCATCGTCAGCTGCGTGCCGGGCTCACCGATCGACTGCGCGGCCATGACGCCCACGGCCTCGCCGATGTTGATCAGGCGGCCACGCGCCAGGTCACGGCCGTAGCAGTTGGCGCACACGCCATAGCGGGTGGCGCAGGTGATGGGCGAACGCACCAGCACCTCGTCCACGCTCTCCTGCTCGAGCATGCGCACCTTGTCTTCGTCGATCAGCGTGCCGCGCGGGAACAGCACGTCCTCGGTGCCCGGCTTGAGCACGTCGGCGGCCACCACGCGACCCAGCACGCGCTCGCCCAGGCCCTCCACCACGTCACCGCCTTCGACCAGCGGCGACATCGTCAGGCCTTCCTCGGTGCCGCAATCCGGCTCGGTGACCACCAGGTCCTGCGCCACGTCGACCAGTCGGCGGGTCAGGTAACCGGAGTTGGCGGTCTTCAGCGCGGTGTCGGCGAGGCCCTTGCGGGCGCCGTGCGTCGAGATGAAGT
>CAYNEX010000231.1:0-2809 GCA_964396335.1 uncultured Steroidobacteraceae bacterium
CCCTGGATGTCGCCGGCGGTCACCGGGCCGGGGCCCTTCTTCGACAGGCGCAGCTCGGCCACGTCGCGCGCATGCATGCGGATCGCCACGGCCTTCAGGTTCAGCAGGATGTCGACGACGTCCTCCTGTACACCCTCGATGCTGGTGTATTCGTGGAGCACGCCCTCGATCTCCACTTCGGTGATCGCGGCGCCCGGCATCGACGACAGCAGCACACGGCGCAGGGCATTGCCCAGCGTGTGGCCGAATCCGCGCTCGAAGGGCTCGATCACCACGCGTGCCTGGCGCGGCGCAACCGGCTGCACCTTGACGACGCGGGGCTTCAGGAATTCATTCACAGAGGATGTCATCAGACCTCCAGCATTACTTCGAGTACAGCTCGACCACCAGGTTCTCGTTGATGTCCGGCAGCACTTCATCGCGCGCCGGCGCGGACTTGAACACGCCGCGGAACTCCTTTTCGTTCACATCGAGCCAGTCCGGGAAGCCGACCTGGGAGGCCACCTGCAGCGCGTTCTGGATGCGCAGCTGCTTGCGGGCCTTCTCGCGGATCTGCACCACATCGCCGGCCTTGACCTGGTAGGAGGCGATGGTCACCGGCGAACCGTTGACCTCCACGCCCTTGTGGCTCACCAGCTGGCGGGCCTCGGCGCGCGTGGCGGCAAAACCCATGCGGTAGACGACGTTGTCGAGGCGGCTCTCGAGCAGCTTCAGCAGCGTCTCACCGGTGGAACCGGAACGACGGGCGGCTTCCTGGTAGTAGCCGCGGAACTGGCGCTCGAGCACGCCGTACATGCGGCGCAGCTTCTGCTTCTCGCGCAGCTGCAGGCCGTATTCGGACAGGCGCTGGCGGCGCTCGCCCTTGATGCCGCCCGGGGGCACCTGGAGCTTGCACTTGCTCTCGAGCGGCTTGGCGCCGCTCTTGAGGAACAGGTCGGTGCCCTCGCGACGCGAGAGCTTGCACTTGGGGCCGGTGTATCGTGCCATGACTTACCTCAGACCCGGCGCTTCTTCGGCGGCCGGCAGCCGTTGTGCGGAATCGGCGTGACGTCTTCGATGCTGGTGATCTTCAGACCGCAGCCGTTGAGCGCGCGCACGGCGGACTCACGACCCGGACCGGGACCACCGACACGGACTTCCACGTTCTTCAGGCCATGCTCCTGCGCGGCGACGCCAGCCTTCTCGGCGGCCACCTGGGCAGCGAACGGCGTGCTCTTGCGCGAACCGCGGAAGCCGCAGCCGCCCGAGGTCGCCCAGGACAGCGTGTTGCCCTGGCGATCGGTGATCGTGATGATCGTGTTGTTGAAGGAAGCGTGGATGTGCGCGATGCCATCCAGCACGTTCTTGCGTGCCTTCTTCGGCTTCTTCGCCGCTGACTTCTGTTCAGCCATGTTGATTCAGTGCCTTTTCGGTGTCTGTCTTACTTGCCGGCCGAACCGCCCAGCTTCACGGCCTGCTTGCGCGGGCCCTTGCGGGTGCGCGCGTTGGTGCGCGTGCGCTGGCCACGCAGGGGCAGGCCCTTGCGATGACGCATGCCGCGCCAGGTGCCGAGGTCCATCAGGCGCTTGATGTTCATCGACACCTCGCGGCGCAGGTCGCCTTCGACCAGCCACTTCGCGATCGTCGAGCGCAGCGCCGCGACCTCGGTCTCCGTCAGGTCCTTCACCTTGGTGGAAGGATTGACTCCCGACAGCTCGCAGCACTCCTTGGCGCGCGTGCGGCCCACGCCGTAGATGTGGGTGAGTCCCACCCACACGTGCTTGTTCATCGGGATATTGATGCCGGCAATGCGTGCCATTACATACTCTCCGAATAATTCCTGTTCAGACCTGGCCTGCTCAGCCCTGACGCTGCTTGTGCCGCGTGTCGGCGCAGATCACGTACACGATGCCCCTGCGGCGCACGATCTTGCAGTTCTTGCAGATCTTCTTGACGGATGGACGTACCTTCATTTCCTCAGCCTCAGCTGTTACGGCCGCCCAGCAGGTTGGCCTTCTTCATCAAACCCGGATACTGGTGCGACATCGCATGGGCCTGCAGCTGCGCCGCGAAGTCCATGGTCACCACCACCACGATCAGCAGCGAAGTGCCGCCGAACTGGAACGGCACGCCCTGCGAGGACATCATGAACTCGGGCACCAGGCACACCGCCGCGATGTAAAGGGCGCCCCACAGCGTCAGCCGCGTGAGCACCTTGTCGATGTATTCGCCGGTCTGCTGGCCCGGCCGGATGCCCGGGATGAAAGCCCCGGACTTCTTCAGGTTGTCGGCGGTTTCGCGAGCGTTGAACACCAGCGCGGTGTAGAAGAACGCAAAACCGATGATCAGCGCGCCATACAGCACCAGGTGCAGCGGCTGGCCGTAGGACAGCGCGTTGGACACCCGCAGCAGCCAGGTTGATCCCTCCGGGTTGCTGCCCGCGAAGGCCGCAATGGTAGCCGGGAACATCAGGATGCTCGAGGCGAAAATGGCCGGGATCACGCCGGACATGTTCAGCTTGAACGGCAGGTGGGTGCTCTGGCCGGCCATCATGCGACGGCCGACCTGGCGCTTCGCATAGTTTACCGTAATCCGGCGCTGGGCGCGCTCCATGAACACGCAGAAGGCGGTCACGCCGACCACGACGATCAGCAGGCCGATCGCCATCGGGCCCGCCATCTGGCCGCTGGCGATCTGGTCCAGGGTGTTGCCCACGGCGCCCGGCAGGCCGGCGATGATGCTGACCAGGATCAGCATCGAGATGCCGTTGCCGATGCCGCGCTCGGTGATCTGCTCACCCAGCCACATCAGGAACATCGTGCCGGTGGTC
>CAYNEX010000232.1:0-2805 GCA_964396335.1 uncultured Steroidobacteraceae bacterium
GAGCACGCCACGAACTGCTTGGCCTTGTTCGGCACGAAGCCCTTCATGCTGTTGATCGCCAGGCGCTCGATGAGCTTCAGCGCATCCGGGCCTTCGATGAACAGGTCGACCATGTGGTGGGTCTGGTCGAACAGCACGGCGGCGTTGCGCCACGCGGCCTGCTCGCTGCGCCAGTTGGAGAACTCCGGCGCAACGACCGGGTACACGTAGGCACCGATCTGGGAGTTGCGCAGATGTTCGACAGTATTGCCAGCGGCCTTCAGCACGCTTTCCAGATTGCTCATTTTCGCGAACCTCTGTCTGTCTGTTGTCTTACTTGGAAATTCTTAAAGATGGGCCGAAGGCCGGTCTTGTAAGGGGTGGCGAGTCTAACAACGGTTTCATGCGAAAGACCAGCCCATCTGCCGGGAAACAAAGGGGTTTTCGGCATTCTTAACGTGCCGCTGGCAAACACTGCCCGGGGCAAGCGCAACGCATTTTTCCGGGTGTTTCCGGCACTTTCGCTGCGGGGCAAAAAATGCCCGGCAGCCCCCTCTCGGGGGCGGCCGGGCATCGGCGCCGTTGCGCCCGCGAAGGCTTGTTTACTGCTGGTGCTGGTTGCCGGAAGTGTCCACCGGCGCCGGCGCCGGACCACCCCGCTCCTTCAGCACATTGGCGCGCGAGATCAGGAATTCGCGTACGGCAATCGAATCCTGCGGGCCGACGTCCTTCGAGAAATCGCCCATGCCGCGCTCGGCGCGCGCCCCGGCGATCACCTGGTCGAAGCCCTCCTGCGAATGCAGCATCGGCGAGGTGGTCAGGTTCGGGAACAGGCCGCGCTGCTGCACGCCGTCCACGCCGTGGCAGACCGTGCAGAACTGCTCGTACACCACCCGGCCGCGCTCGATCACCTCGGCCGAGGCCGTCGACGGCGGCGGATTCAGCGGCGGCGGCGTGTAGTCGCGCTTCGGCGGCAGGCTGCCCTTGGCGCCGAGCTTGAACACCAGCAGGCGCGAGTAGCTGGGGGCGTAATAACCCTCGCCCGCGGTGGCGCCGCCGACGCTGGCGGCCACGTACTGCTCGCCGTCCAGCTCATAGGTGATCGGCGCGGCGAATACCGAGGTCTGCGCGTTGAACGACCACAGCTGCTCGCCGGTCTTCGCGTCGAAGGCGCGGAACTCATGGCCGGCGCCGTTGCCCTGGAACACCAGGCCACCGGCAGTGGCCATCGCGCCGCCGCTGGGACGGTCGTTGTCGAAGGGCTCGGTCTCCCAGACGATCTTGCGCGCCACCGGGTCCCAGGCGATCAGGCGGCCGAAGATGCCTTCCTTGTCGGTGGGCTGCACATTCGGATCGGACATGCCCTGGGGGCCTGCGAACACGATGCCGAGGTTGAAGCCACCCGTGGACGGCCTGTAGTTCGGGTCGCGCTGCATGATGAAGTAGGCCTCCCACGCCGGGATGTACACCAGCCCGGTCTCCGGGCTGTAGGCGTTGGGATGCCAGCTGTGGCCACCCTGCACGCCGGGCGCGAGGTTCCACGGCGCCTTCTCGTAGCGCGCCTCGGGCACCACCACCGGACGGCCGGTTTCCATGTCGACGTGCGTGGCCCAGTTCACCGGGGTGAACGGATCGGCCGACAGCAGCTTGCCGGTGGCGGCCTCGAGCACATAGAGGAAGCCGTTCTTGTTCGGCTGGATCACCACGTGCTTCTGCTCGCCATCGATGGTGATGTCGGCCGTCATCATCGGGCTGGTGGCGTCATAGTCCCAGTTGTCGCCGGGGGTGGCCTGGTAATGCCACACGTATTCACCGGTGTCGGGCTTCAGCGCCATGATCGAGGCGATATAAAGGTTGTCGCCGCCCTTCGGGTCGCGCGCCGCGGCGCTCCACGGCGTGCCGTTGCCGGTGCCATAGATCAGCAGGTCGGTGACCGGGTCATAGATGGCCGCGTCCCACACCGAGCCGCCGCCGCCGAGCTTCCACCACTCGCCGCTCCAGGTCTTCGCGGCGCGTTCCATCGCCTCGTTCTCGAAGCCCTTCGAGGGATCGCCCGGCACGTTGTAGAAGCGCCAGACCTGCTCGCCGGTCTCGGCGTCGAACGCCGCGATCCAGCCGCGCACGCCGAATTCACCACCGGAGGCGCCGATGAACACCTTGCCCTTGGCAACACGCGGCGCCATCGTGATCGACAGGCGGTTCAGCGGGTCATCGCGGTCGCCGATGATCGTGTCGGTGACCCACGCTTCCTCGCCGGTCTTCGCATCGATCGCGATCACGCGCGCATCGAGCGTGCCGAGGTAGATCTTGCCGTTGTAAGCGGCGATGCCGCGGTTGATGTTGCCGCAGCACACATTGCGCAGCCAGGTGCCATCGACGCGGGCGCTGTATTCCCACAGCTGCTTGCCGGTGCGCGCGTCGAACGCGAACACCTTCTGCGGGAAGGCGGTCGACACATACAGCACGCCATCGACATACAGCGGCGCACCGTGCTGGTCGAGGTTGTTGTTGTAGTCGGCGAACCAGGCAAGGCCCAGCTGGCCGACATTGCCGGTGTTGATGGCCTTCAGCGGGCTGAAGCGCTGTTCGTTGTAGCTGCCGCCATAGGTGGCCCAGGCACTGGTGTCCTCGGTGCCCTTCAGCAGGCGGTCCTGCGTGATGGCGGCCGGGTTGGCCAGCACATCGACATCGGAACCGGATTTCTTCTGGCAGGCAGCCAGCGCGAGAGGCAGCAGCAGCGCTGCGCCCAGCAGTCTGGAATAGGTGTTCACGCGGATCCCCTTGGTCTTTGTGCCCGGGAGTTTAGCCCCAAACGGCCGGGAAACG
>CAYNEX010000233.1:0-2784 GCA_964396335.1 uncultured Steroidobacteraceae bacterium
CCGCCGGCGCGGTCCGCTTGCCGCGGCGCATTGACCGCCAGGTGATGGTGACGCGGCACGAAGCGGTTCTCCGCGGCGTCGAAATCACGGCGCTCGACGCGCATCCGACGCTGCGTCGGATCCTGCTCCAGCACCACCACATTGTAGGAGTTGGGAACGCCGCGGCGGATGCGATGTGAAACGCAGGTGCCAGCCTGCAGCAGCAGCGCCTGGCGACCGCCGGCGGCCCCCACCGGCATGCAGTAAGGCAGATGGATATGCCCGCCGAGGAACAGGTCCGCCCCGGCCTCGACCCATTGCTGCAGCGCCAGCGGCGCGCCATGGATCACGTCATCCCGCTCGTCTTCCGACTGCGGCGCCAGCGGCTGGTGCGTGAGCACCAGCCGGAAGGGCTGGCGCAGACCCCGAAGCCGCGCGGCCAGATGCGCGGTCTGCCGGGCATCCACCGCCCCATCCGTGTGGCGCCAGGGACTGGTGGCGTCCACGCTCACCACGGCCACCCGCTCATCCTCGAACGAGGGCTCGAGGCTCGCGCAGATGTAGTGGCGAAAGCGCCCATAGGGCCGCGTGAAGCGCGTGAACACATCAAACAGCGGCAGGTCGTGGTTGCCGGCCAGGCAGACCCGCGGCACCGGCGGCAGCGATGCCAGGAACGCCCGCGCCGCCGCGAACTGCGCCCGCCGCGCCCGTTGCGTGATGTCACCGGTGAGCAGCACGAGGTCCGGCGGATCCGCGCGCAGCTCTGCCAGCAATGCATCACGCACCTCCGCCACCTCGGTGCCGAAATGCGGATCGGAAATGTGCGCGATGCGCATCGCGAACGTCGCGCTCACTTGCGCTCCTCCGGCTCGCGCGGCACCACCACTTCCAGCGCGTTGCGCACCACCTCGAACTGCAGCGGCAGGCGGCATTCCAGGCTCTCGCCATCCACTGCCACGCGCAGCTTGCGCCGACCCGGCAGCAGCACCTGCGCCTGCAGGGCGCACAGCGTGCGCAGGTCCGCGGAGTCATTCAGCCGGTGCAGCGCGCCGCGCAATGCCAGCCGCAGCAGCTGCCAGCTGCCGGAGGGCTGCAGCGCGATCACCGCCATCATGCCGGCCTGCGTGCAGGTGGCCGCATCCATGCCCAGGTTCTCGAACTGCAGTGAATTCAGGCCGAAGAACAGCATCGGCGTGCGGATCGCCACCGGCTTGCCATCCAGGTCCAGCCGCAGCGTATAGACCTTGCGGAAGCGCAGCAGCGTATAGAGCGCCGCGAACACCGCCACCAACTTGTAACGCCCGAAACGCCGCTTGAACTGCTCGCGTTCCTCCAGCAGCGCGCGGTACAGGCCGAAGCTGGCATTGTTCAGGAACAGGCGACCGTTGACGCGACCCACATGCACTCGCCGGGTCACGCCGGTGGCCAGTGCAATCGCCGCGGCGCGCGGCTCCAGCGGAATGCCCAGGTGACGGGCGAGGTAATTGAAGGTGCCGAGCGGCACCACACCGAAAGTCAGGCCCGCTTCAAGCACCAGGCCCGCCAGCAGGTTGATGGTGCCATCGCCGCCCGCCGCGGCGATCACCGGTCGCGAAGGGCCACCATCGGCCTTCATGGCCTCCGGCGGCAGCGCCCGCGCATCCGCAATGGCGCGCCGCGCCTGGTTGGTGACATCCTTCGCGCCGTACGCGATCACCAGCCGGCAGGAGCACCCCACCTCATCGAAGCCGGCCTGGATCTCACGGGCCGCATGCTCCGCATCAAGGTGCCCCGAGGCCGCGTTCAGGATGACCGTGACCCGGGGCGTCGTCATGCGCTTCGGTCAGCGCTCTTCCGGCCAGTACAGCCGCATCGGGTTGTCCACCAGCAGCTTGTGCTGCAGCTCGGCGGTCACCGCGATGTGCGGGATGAAGTCGACCAGCAGGCCGTCATCGGGCATGTGGTCCTTCAGGTTCGGATGCGGCCAGTCAGTGCCCCACAGCACCCGATCAGGGAATTCCTCGACCACGCGGCGCGCGAACGGGATCACGTCGCGATAGGCATGCCGCTCGCCGTTCAGCGCCGGCGGACCGCTCTTCGACAGGCGTTCCGGGCAGCTCACCTTGCTCCACACGTTCTGGTGCTCGCGCATGAACTTCAGGAACAGCTGGAACTCCGGCCCGTCGATCGGCTTGTCGACGTTCGGACGGCCCATGTGGTCCACCACCACCGTGGTCGGCAGCGCGGTGAAGAAGTCCCACAGCTCGGGCAGGTCCTGCGCCTCGAAGTAGATCACCACGTGCCAGCCCAGCTTCGAGATGCGGCCGGCAATCTCCATCAGCTCGTCCTTGGGCGTGAAATCCACCAGGCGCTTGACGAAGTTGAAGCGCACACCGCGCACGCCGGCGTCGTGCAGCGACTGCAGCTCGGCATCGGTGACCGAACGACGCACCGTCGCCACGCCGCGCGCCTTGCCGTTCGAGGCGATGCAGGCATCGACCATCGCGCGGTTGTCCGCGCCGTGGCAGGTGGCCTGCACGATCACGTTGCGGGCAAAGCCCAGGTGGTCGCGCAGCGCGAACAGCTGTTCCTTCGAGGCGTCGCAGGGCGTGTACTTGCGCTCCGGCGCGAACGGGAACTGGTCGCCGGGTCCGAACACATGGCAGTGCGCGTCCACCGCGCCGGCCGGCAGCACGAACTGCGGCCTGGTGGGGCCCTGGTACCAGTCGAGCCAGCCCGGGGTCTTCGTGAATGCTTGCTGGGTCATTGCGTAGAGATTGGCCAATGGAAAGGCCGCCATTCTACGCGACACCCCCGCTCCGGGGC
>CAYNEX010000234.1:0-2778 GCA_964396335.1 uncultured Steroidobacteraceae bacterium
CCGCCATCATCAAGGCGCGCGGCGCGTCCTCGGCCGCCTCGGCCGCCGCCGCCGCGATCGACCATGTGCACACCTGGGTGAAGGGCACGGCCGATGGCGACTGGGTGTCGATGGCGGTTCCCTCCGATGGCAGCTACGGCATCGAGGAAGGCCTGGTGTATTCGTACCCGGTCACCACGAAGAACGGCGAATACAGCATCGTGCAGGGCCTGTCGATCGACGAGTTCAGCCGCAACCGCATGGACCTGTCGGCGCAGGAACTGCGCGAAGAGCGTGACGGAGTGAAGGACCTGCTCTGATCCGTCCGTCGGTTCGCATGAAAAAGAAGGCCGGAAGCTGCTGCTCCCGGCCTTCTTCATTTCAGGCCCCCGCAAGTCCGGCGGTCAGAAGCGCCGTTCCACCGACAGCGCCCAGGTGCGCGGCAGGCCCGGCACGCCGGTGACCACACCCAGCTGGCCGGTCGACACGTCACTCTTCGACAGGAAGTAGTACTTGTCGGTGAGGTTCAGCACCTCCAGCGCCATCTTCCAGTCCTCGTTGTGCGAGTAGGTCACGCGGGCGTTGGCCAGGGTGCGGCCGCCCAGGCGCGCCCAGGAGGTGTTCTCGGAGTTGTCGAACACCGCGCTCTGGTAGGAGGCATCCAGGCGGAAGCTCAGCACACCCGAGGAGATCGAATGGTCGTACTGCACGCCGGCCGAATAGGTCTCTTCCGGCGTATACGGCGTGATGCCGTTGGCCGGAATCGCCGTGTTGACCAGGAAGCCGCTCAGCGGGTCCGCCGGTGAGGTGTATTCGAAGTCCAGCACGCTGGCCGTGGCATCGATGGTCAGGCCGGGCAGCGGATAGATGCTGGCCTCGAGCTCGAAGCCCTTCACATCCGCCGCGCCGATGTTGTCCGGACGCAGGCAGGGCTGGTCCGGATACGGCGCCGACTCGGGACAGGACTGCTTGCGCAGCTGGATGTCATCGTACTTGTTCAGGAACACCGCGCCGTTCAGCCGCAACCTGCGATCCAGCCAGTCGGACTTGAAGCCCACTTCATAGGTGGTCAGCGTCTCCGGATCGAAGGGCAGGCGCTGGGTCTCGAAGAAGGGACGCGGGTTCACGCCGCCGCCCTTGAAGCCGGTGGCCACCGATCCATAGGCCATGAACGAATCGGTGAAGCGATAGTCGGCCACCGCGCGCCAGTCGGTGCGGTCACCCTTGAAGCTGCCGGTGATGTCATAGATGCCGGCCAGCAGGCAGTTGGGCGTGGACCACCAGTCCGTCGCCGGCGGCGGCGCGCAGGCGCCCGGGTTGGGCACCGAACCGTCCGGATTCGACCGGAAGTAGGTGTAGTCCTTCTTGTCTTCGGTGTAGCGCAGGCCGGCCGTGAAACTCAGCGCCTCGGTCGGATGGATGGTCGCCGTGGCGAACACGGCCTTGGTCTCGCTGGGCGTGGTGTCGGGGCCGTGCAGGAAGTCGATGGCCGGCCCGACGTAGTTCAGGTTGACGCGCGCGGTGTAGACCCCCTTCTGGTCGAGGTAGAACGCACCCAGCGTGCCCTCGATGAAGCCGTTCGCGGACCCCATGTTCAGGCGCACCTCGGAGGTGAAGGCGTGGTGGTGCAGCTCGTTGTCGAGCTGCGCCACCGGCAGCGGCGTTGCGTCCTGGTCCTGGCCGAACCGCGAGGTGTACTTGCGGTAGGAGCCGATGTAGACGAACTGCAGGTTGTCGTTGAAGTCGTGGGTGATGTTGCCGCTCACGCCCCAGCCGTTGAACTCCGTGACCGGCAGCGCGAAATGCGGCTTGAACGGCGCCTGGTCGGTGGGCGCCAGCGCATCCATGAAGTTGGAGTAACTCACGTACTTCGGGTTCCAGCCCAGCAGGTCACGGTTGGTGTCGCAGCTGTAGGCGCCGTAGGGCACGAACTGGCAACCCAGCAGCACCGGGTTGCCGTCCTTGCCGACCAGCCAGGGGTTGTTGAATTGCGGCACGCCGCCGACCGCGCCGTTGACCGACATCGACGTGGCCGGCAGGAAAGGGTCGAATACCGGCGCGATGTCCGGATTGAATTCACCGGCGGCGATCGCGATCGTGGGAATGGCCTCCGATCGCTCGCGGGTGTAATCGGTGCTCAGGTTCACTTCGGTGCGCGCACCCGCCTGCCAGCGCAGCGCCGCGCGCAGTGCCGTGATGGCCTGGCCACCCATGGTCTCGTAATCTGAATTGCCGCGCCCGCGGGCGTTGTTCTGCCGCACGTTCGAAGTCGGATGCGTCTGCCCATAGTCGAGCATGCCGACGTAGCCATCGCGCCCGCGCGTCATGCCGGAGACACGCAGGGCCAGCGAGTCGGTGAGCTGCAGGTCCGCCATGCCGCGCAGGCTCAGTTCATTGAACGAGCCATAGGAGGCGCGCAGCGAGCCACTGTTGTCGCCCTGCGGCCGGGCGCTGAACAGCTTGATGGCGCCGCCGATGGAGTTCTTGCCGGCCAGCGTGCCCTGCGGGCCGCGGAGGATTTCGATGCGGTCCAGGTCGATCAGCTCCAGCAGCGAGCTGGACAGCGTCGGGATGTAGACATCATCGACATACAGGCCCACACCGGGGTCGACCGCGTAATTGAAGTCCACCTGGCCCACGCCACGGATGAAGGCGATCAGGCCCGAGCCGCCGTTCTGCGGTTGCGGGCGCAGCGAGACATTGGGCGCCTGCGCCGCCACGTCCGCGATATTGGTCTGGCCACGCGCCTCGAGCATCTCGGCGTTCACCGCGGTGATGGCGATCGGCGTGTCCTGCAGG
>CAYNEX010000235.1:0-2684 GCA_964396335.1 uncultured Steroidobacteraceae bacterium
TTCCTGTTCGGCGACGGCATCTATGAGGTGCTGCGCGTGTACGGCGGGAAACTGTTCCGCCCCGAACTGCACCTGCAGCGCCTGGCGCGCAGCGCCGCGGCGCTGAAGCTGCACAATCCGCATGACGCCGGTGCCTGGCAGGCGCTGCTCGAAGAACTGGTGGCCGCCAATGGCGGCGGCGACCAGTACGTCTACCTGCACCTGTCGCGCGGTGCCGAACAGGGCCGCAACCATGCGCCGCTGCCGCAGGTGCCGCCGCTGGTATTCGCCTACTGCGCGCCCTGGCCGCAGCTGGCCGAAAGCACGCTGCGCGATGGCCTGCCCTGCATCACGGCTCCCGATCCGCGCTGGGCCCGCTGCGACATCAAGTCGGTGGCGCTGCTGGCCAATGTGCTGCTGCGCCAGCAGGCCTTCGAGGCGGGTGCCTCCGAGGCCATCCTGTTGCGCGATGGTGAACTGACCGAGGGCAGCGCGTCCTCGGTGCATATCGTGAAGGATGGCGTGCTGCTGTCGCCGCCGAACTCGCCGCGCATCCTGCCGGGCACCACCCGGCACATCATCGAGGAAATCGCCGATTCACTGGGCATCACCCGCCGCGACCAGCGCATCGATGAGGCACTGCTGCGCAATGCCGACGAGATCTGGCTCGCCGCGGCCACGCGCGAGGTGCAGCCGGTGACGAAACTGGATGGCCGGCCGGTGGGGACCGGCCTTCCGGGCCCGGTGTGGCGCCGGGTCCACGACGCCTTCCAGCAACTCAAGCGGGCCTGACAAGACAGGGCGACCAGAGGGGCCACCCGTGCCGGTCAGCCGGCGCGCGTCCGGGCGAAGAACTGCGACAGCAGCGCGCCGCATTCCTGCTCGAGCACGCCGCCGAACACATCGACGCGATGGTTCAGGCCCTTCAGCGCGAAGGCGTCGATGATGCCGCCGGCCGCGCCGGCCTTCGGATCGAAGGCGCCGAACACCACGCGCCGCACGCGCGCATGCACCAGCGCTGCCGCGCACATCAGGCAGGGCTCCAGCGTCACGTACAGCACGGTGTCGTCGAGCCGGTAATTGCCGAGTTTCCGGCCGGCCTCGCGCAGCGTCAGGATCTCGGCATGGGCACTGGGATCACACAGTCCGATCGGGGAATTGCCGGCGCCGGCGATCACCTCCTCGCCCTGCACCAGCACCGCGCCCACCGGCACCTCGCCGCGGGCGCTGGCGGCCTGCGCCTGCTCCAGCGCCAGCCGCATGTAGTCGACGTCGCGACGCATCGACCTTCAGGTATCCACCGGGCGACGCGGCACCAGCACGCGCGCCACCAGTTCCTGCACCACCTGGTCGTGCTGGTTCTTCATCCGCAGCAGCACCTTCGCCATGCCGCGGTCGGCCTTGCTGCGCGAAGGCGTGATCTCGATGATCTCGCCGTGCAGGGTCAGCACATCGCCGGCGTAGACCGGCCTGGGCCAGGTGACCTCGCCGCCGGCACCGATGAATCCCCAGCCCAGCGCCGGACCACCGGTCACCAGCAGCCGCATCGTCAGCGCGGCCGTATGCCAGCCGCTGGCCGCCAGCCCGCCGAACAGGCTCTGCCTGGCGGCTTCCTCATCCAGGTGGAAGGGCTGCGGGTCGAACTGGCGCGCGAAGGCCTTGATGTCCTCGGCGGTCAGCTCCACCGGACCATTGGTGAAGGTCTGGCCCACCGCCAGGTCTTCCAGGTACACCTTGCCGCCCACGGCGTTCTCCTTGAAACGGAGGATCGGATCAGTGGCGCGCCGACATCGCCGAGCGCGGCAGCAGCAGCAGCGCCAGCAGCGTCAGCAGCCCTGCCACGGAAAGATACCAGCCCACGGCCGGCAGGCCGTAGGAGCTGGCCAGCCAGGTGGCCGCATACGGGGTCAGCGAGGCGCCGACGATGCCCGCCATGTTGAAGGTCAGCGAGGCGCCGGTGTAGCGCACCGAAGTGGGAAACAGCGAGCCGAGCGCCGCGCCCAGCGGGCCATAGGACATGCCCATCAGGGTGAGCCCGATCGACAGGCACAGCAGCACCAGCCCCTGGTTGCCGGTGGACAGCAGCGGCGCATACACGAAGCCGAACAGGATGGTCGACACCGAGGCGGCCATCAGCACGGTGCGCGGCCCGGCGCGGTCGGCCCAGCGCGCCGACAGCGGGATGGAAACCGCGAAGAACACCACACCGGCGATCTGCAGCAGCAGGAAGTCCTCGCGCGAATAACCCAGCTGGCTCACGCCCCAGGACAGCGAGAACACCGTCATCAGGTAGAACACCACGAAGGTGGCGACCGAGGCGAAGGTGCCCAGCACCAGCCGTGCCGGATGCGCGCGCACGACATGCGCCATCGGCAGCTTCACGCGCTCGTTGCGCTCCAGCGTGCGGCGGAAGGCCGGCGTCTCCTCGATGCGCAGCCGCACATACAGACCGACCACCACCAGCAGGGCGCTGGCCAGGAAGGGCACGCGCCAGCCCCAGGAGAGGAACTGCGCATCGGTGAGCTGCTCGGTCAGCAGCAGGAAGATCGAGGTCGCCAGGATGAAGCCCAGCGGCGCGCCCAGCTGCGGGAACATGCCGTACCAGACCTGCCTGCCCGGCGGCGCATTCTCGGTGGCCAGCAGCACCGCCCCGCCCCACTCGCCGCCGAGGCCGACGCCCTGGCCGACGCGGCACAGCGCCAGCA
>CAYNEX010000236.1:0-2658 GCA_964396335.1 uncultured Steroidobacteraceae bacterium
GCCGCGGCCGCCTGGAGCGGATCGTCGCGGACGACCAACTGCACCAACACGCCAGAATCCGCGGCGCGCATGCCAACTGCAGGAAGCGGGGCCATGGCTCCACCATGCCCCGGGATTCCGTGCGGGTCAATCGGACGAAAGGCAGTGGTGCCTGGTGGGTGCGGGCTAGTGCTTCGTGGCGGCCTTGCTGGCCCGTACCGCCAGTCGTGGTGCGCCCAGCTTTTCCGCCCAAGCGGCAAATTGCGCGGTGGGCCCGCGCCATTCAATTTCCCTTACGTGGCGGAACAAATGCGCGTCATTGCGCAATGTGGCGAGGCGCTTGAACAGCAGCGCCAGCTCGCGCTGATCGCCGAGCATGTCCGGCGGGAAATCCTCGATGTGCCCTTGCGTGTTGATCATCCGCGCGGCGCCCACCGCGCCGATGCCGCGGATCCCCGGGTAGCCATCCGCCGAATCGCCTACCAGTGCCAGCCAGTCGGGAATGAAGGGCGGGTCAACGCCGAACTTGGCGCGAACGCCGGCGGCGTCGCGGACCGCGCCGGTTCGGCGGTCCACCTGCACGACGCGATCGCCAGTGACGCATTGGGCGATGTCCTTGTCGGGGGTCCAGATGCACACCTTGTCGACGGCTTTCGACGCTGCGGCCAGGTGAGCGGCCGAGGCCAGGGCGTCATCGGCCTCCAGTTCCGTCATCGGCCACACTGCCACGCCCATTGCGACCAGCGCTTCTTCCAGCGGCTGGAACTGCGACCACAGCACCGGCTCGATGCCATCGCCGGTCTTGTAACCGGACCACAGTTCGTTGCGGAAGGATTCGATGACGTGATCGGTGGCGACGCCAAGATGCGTCGCGCCTTCCTCCAGCATCTGCAGCACCGTGCCGAGCACGCCGGTCACCGCCGCATAGGGCTTGTCCTTGCCCTTGTTGAAACGGCGCTGGCCGTAGAAGTGCCGGAACAGTTCGTAGGTGCCGTCGATCAGGTGCACGACCATGCAGGCGCTCCGAAGGGGTGGGGAGGATCTTGCGTACAATCTAGCTGATGTCGCGCAAGAGCACGCCGGAGCAGGCTGGTCAGGCCAGGCCGCGCAGGAAAACAAAGGCGAAGAAGGCGGATCCCGCGCTGCCCTCGCAGCGGCCTTTCCGGGGCCAATCAGATGACGAACTGAAGGCGGCCTTTTCGCAGGCGCTGGCACAGGCTGATGGCGTCACCGGCGCGCATTGCATCCACGAGCGCTGGATGCGCGGCGCGTTCCCCTCACACATCGAAGCGGACATGGCCGCCCTGTGGAAGAGTGCCGGCGCCTCGATTCCCGAGTGGCTGCCGATGCGCTACATCAGCTGGCTGCAGGTGGCTTATGAAGTGGCGAGCCAGTTCACGGCCGAGCGCCGCGGTCGCTCGAACATCTACATGGTGTTGCTGGACTTCGCGGATCGTCGCGGTGACGACCATGGCGTCTATGTCGGCATGACCAGTTATTCACCGGCGCAGCGCTTCGACCAGCACAAGGCTGGCATCCGCGCTTCAGGCAGCGTGCTGAAGCGGGGTCTGGAGGTGCTCACCGGTCCGGTGCTTCACCTGCAGGGCATACCCAGAAAGGAAGCGGTGCGGATTGAGGTGGAACTGGCGGCAGCGCTGGAAGATGCGGGGATCCGTGTCGAGGGCGGGCACTGAGGCCGGACGCTACGGCGCCCGCTTCGCCCCGGTAATCTTCACCGGCTCCTTCAACATCTGCCCCTGCAACGTCGGATTGCGTGCATCCGGCGACTTCTCCATCTGCAGGATCTTGCGTACCACGTTCATGCCCTTCGACACTTTGCCGAACACCGCATACCCCGGCTTGCCCTCCGGCACGCCGTCATAGCTCGGAATCTCGCCCACCACGATGAAGAACTCGGTGCGCGCCGATCCGGGCAGGCTGGTGTAGGCCATCGATACGGCGCCATCCACATGGCTCAGGCCGGTGACATAGGTGGGTTCATGTGGCACCGGTGGCATGGTGCCGCGCAGGTTGTTGCGCATGCCGCCCTGGATCATGCCCTCGGTGGCGGCGCGGTTGCTGGCCATCGCGCGGTAGAAGGTCATCTGGCTGAACAGGCCGGAGTCGACATAGGCCAGGAAATTCTTTGCCGTCTGCGGCGCGCGCTGGTGGTCGAGCGTGATGTGGATGTCGCCGGCGGTGGTCTGGATGATGACGGTGTCGGCCAGCCCTGCCGGCCTGGCGGCGGGCTCAGCGCCCCATGCAGGGAAAACAGCGGACAGCAACAGGGCCAATACAACGAAGGGGCGCGACAGCGTGCTCATTCCCGTTATTTAGCACACTGTCGCGCCCCGTTTCCTGCCTGCCCCAAACCCGGGCAATACACCCCCAACAAACGCGTTACAGCGGCGGGCCCCGACGTCCGCGCGCGCCATACAGCAGCCAGGCAACCACCAGCACCAGCACGATCAGGCCGATGGGGCCCAGGCCCCAGCCATAGCCGAATCCCCAGTACAGGCCGCCACCGCCGCCGAAGATCAGTACCAGCAACAACAGGACCAGAAGCAGATCCATGGCATTTCCCCTTTCCCGTGGTGGATGCCATTGTCGCGGCCCGCATGCCGGGCAGCGCCCGGCGATGTGCTGGTTCAGGCGTCGGTTTGTGCCGACACGTACGGC
>CAYNEX010000237.1:0-2649 GCA_964396335.1 uncultured Steroidobacteraceae bacterium
TACTGGGGCTGCCCGATCCCGATCATCCATTGCGATGCCTGCGGTGATGTGCCGGTGCCGGACCAGGACCTGCCGGTGCGCCTGCCCGAAGACCTCGTGCCCGATGGCAGCGGCAATCCGCTGGCGAAGACGCCGGCGTTCTACCAGTGCAAGTGCCCGAAGTGCGGCGCGGATGCGCGGCGCGAGACCGACACGATGGATACCTTCGTGGATTCCTCGTGGTATTTCCTGCGTTTCGCCAGCGCCGGCAACGATGCGGCGATGGTGGACGAGCGCGCCAGTTACTGGCTGCCGGTGGACCAGTACATCGGCGGCATCGAGCACGCCATCCTGCACCTGCTGTATTCGCGTTTCTGGACGCGCGTGATGCACGAGATGGGGCTGGTGAAGACGCCCGAGCCGTTCGCCAACCTGCTGACCCAGGGCATGGTGCTGAACCACATCTTCGTGCGCACCTCGGCGGCGGGACGTCGCGAGTATTTCAACCCGGCCGATGTCGACGTGGTGGTCGACCCGGTGACGCGCGAGACGAAGGCGACGCTGAAGTCCGATGGCTCGGCGGTGAACTACGAAGGCTTCGGCACCATGTCGAAGTCGCGCCTGAACGGCGTCGACCCGAACGCGCTGGTGGAAAAGTACGGCGCCGATACCTCGCGCCTGTTCATGATGTTCACCGCGCCGCCCGAGCAGTCGCTGGAATGGAGCGACGAGGGCGTGATCGGCGCCAACCGCTTCCTGCGCCGCCTGTGGAAGGCCGTGCACGACCATGTGTCGGCGGGTGGTGCAGTGGCGGAGGCCGACGTGAAGGCGGCGCTGGCCGGCACGCTGTCGTCGGCCGACCGCGACCTGCGTCGCGCGGCGCATCACACGCTGGGCAAGGTGGAGGATGACATCGGCCGCCGCCGCGTCTTCAACACCGCCGTGGCCAGCGTGATGGAGCTGCTGAACGCCATCGGCAAGCATGCCGGCGAGGCTTCGCCGGCCGCGCGCGCGGTGCGCCAGGAGGCGCTCGAGATCGCGGTGATGTGCCTGTCGCCGATCGTGCCGCATATCTGCCATGTGCTGTGGCAGGAGCTGGGGCAGGGCGGCGAGCTGTGGCGCACCGCCTGGCGCAAGCCCGACCCGGCCGCGCTGGTGCAGGACGCCATCGAGATCGTGGTGCAGGTGAACGGCAAGCTGCGTGGCCGCATCAGCGTGGCGCCGGGCGCCGCCGACGATGTCGTGCGGACCGCGGCGCTGGGCGATGCCCAGGTGCAGAAGTTCCTCGAGGGCCGCGAGCCGAAAAAGGTGATCGTGGTGAAGGGCAAGCTGGTCAACGTGGTGGTGTGATGCGGTCGATGGCGCGCAATGTCGTTGCGGCGGTGCTGGTGCTGGCCCTGTCGGCCTGCGGGTTCCAGCTGCAGGGACGCCAGAGCCTGTCCGCCGACATGCAGCGCCTCGAGGTGCGCGCCGCTGATCACCACAGCGACTTCACGCAGGCCCTGCGCCGCTCGCTGGATGCCTCCGGCGCGCGGCTGGTGGAATCGGCCGGCAGTGACGAGGCGGTGGTGCGCATCCTGCACGACCGCTTCACCGAGACCGTGCTGACGGTGGATGCGCGCAACATCCCCACCGATTACGAACTGGTCTACGAAGTCGAGGTCGAGGTGCGTCGCGGCGCCGAAACGCTGATGCCGGCCGAGCCCTTCCAGCTGTCGCGCATCTTCAGCTTCGATGAACGCAGGCAGCTGGCGAAGGAACGCGAGAAGGACGTGCTGCGCGAGGCGCTGGCACGCGACCTCGCCAGCGTGGTCCTGCGGCGCATCGCCGCGCTCTGACCATGCTGCGGATGGAAGGGCTGGACCGGGCCGCCGTCGGCCTGCTGCTGCATCGTTTCGGCATGGACCTGCGCATGGTGCCGGACGGGCAGGACATCCCGGGCAGCTTCTGGGGTGACTGCGAGGCGGGACTGAAGGGCAACACGCTGTATGCGCGCCCGGATACGCCGCTGCACTCGGTGCTGCACGAGGCCTGCCATTTCATCTGCATGACGCCCGAGCGCCGCGCCGGCCTCGACACCGATGCCGGTGGCGATGACCTGGAGGAATGCGGCGTGTGTTACCTGCAGATCCTCCTGTCCTGCGAGCTGCCGCAATGCGGCTTCGCGCGCGCCTGCGCCGACATGGACGAATGGGGCTACAGCTTCCGCCTCGGTTCGACGCGGGCGTGGTTCGAGCAGGATGCCGAGGATGCGCGGCTGTGGCTGCTGCAGCATGGCATCCTGGGAAGTGACGGCCGGCTCACCTGGAGTTGCCGGCTGTAAGGTGATGCCGGCGGCCGCGCCGGCGCCAGGCAGATGCCGCCGACCTGACCGGCCGGCGGCATGTCTTGCGCGTCAGCCCGCCGAAGCCTTCAGGGCCTGGTCGATGTCCTCCTTCAGGTCATCGATGTGCTCCAGGCCGATCGACAGGCGCACCATGTCCTCGGACACACCGGCCTTGGCCAGCTCTTCCGGACCCAGCTGGCGATGCGTGGTCGAAGCCGGATGCGTGGCCAGCGAACGCGCGTCACCGATGTTCACCAGGCGGATGATCAGCTTCAGCGCATCGAGGAATTTCTCGCCGGCCTTGCGGCCGCCCTTCACGCCGAAGGTGAGGATGCCCGAGGCCT
>CAYNEX010000238.1:0-2648 GCA_964396335.1 uncultured Steroidobacteraceae bacterium
GCCTGCGCGAAAGCGTGCCGGAGGCGCAGCGTCGCGCCGGCGGCAGCATCAAGCATGACATCAGCGTGCCGGTGGCCTCGCTGCCCGCGTTCATCGAGCGGGGTGCCGCGCTGTGCGCGCAGCTGGCGCCGGAGGGTTACCTCGTCTCCTATGGACATGCCGGCGATGGCAACCTGCATTTCAACCTGAACCAGCGCGAGGGCACCTCGCGCGAGGCCTTCTTCGCGCGCGAACCGGCGCTGAAACGCGCCGTGCATGACCTGGTGGCGGAATTCGGCGGCAGCTTCAGCGCCGAGCACGGCATCGGTGCATTGAAGGTCCAGGAGCTGCGGCGTTATGCGCCGCCGGCGGAGCTGGCGGCGATGCACCGGATCAAGGCGGCGCTGGATCCGCACGGCATCATGAATCCCGGCAAGGTGCTCTAGCGCCCCGGATTCACGCCCGGCCGCACCGGCGCGACGGCCGTGGCCGCAGTGAAGGCCGCCGGTGGTCGCTCAGGCTGGCCTGCGCCAGCGCGGAGTCGAACATCCGTGCATTCCAGGGCACATCCCCCAGGTGATGCACGCCGCGCAGGGTTACCGAAGTGAGCACCAGGCCGCGAGACCCAACAATCCGTAAAGAGCGCCCACACGACCTCCCTGATGCTGTGGTGCCCGGCAGGCTATCGAGGGCTTGCTGTCATGTGCCGGTTGTTGATCCGGGTATCAGCCGATGATACCCGCGGGTGCGGTTACCGCGTCCCGCCGTTCCGCCCGGCGACCACGCGAACCAGGCCTTCCTGCGCGGTGCTGGCCACCATGGTCCCGTCGCGCAAGAACACACTGGCGCGCGCAAAGCCGCGGGCACCGGCTGCTGCCGGGCTCTCGATCGAATACAGCAGCCATTCGTCCACGCGCACCGGCCGGTGGAACCACATCGCATGATCGATGCTGGCCACGATCACGCCGTGGCTGCCGAGCGAATAACCATGCGGCAGCATGGCCGTGGTCATCAGGTGGTAGTCCGACACATACGCCAGCAGGCAGGCATGCCGCACCGGGTCCTCGCCCACCTCGTCCACCGCGCGGAACCAGACATCCAGTCGCGGCGGGGCCGGTTCCGGATCCGGATAGCGCATGGCCTGCACGGCGCGGAATTCAAACGGCGAATTGCGGCCGGAGAAGCGTTTCACCGCCGGCGGCAATTCCACCGCCTGCGCCTCCAGCAGTTCGCGCAGGTCATGCAGTGACTCCGGAGGCGGCACCTCGGGCATCGGCAGCTGGTGTGTCAGTCCCTCGGCCGGCTCCTGGAACGAGGCCGACATGTGGAAGATCTGCTTGCCGTGCTGGATCGCCACCACGCGGCGGCTGGAGAAGCTGCCGCCATCGCGGCTGCGATCCACCTGGTAGACGATCGGCGCGTTGAAGTCACCGCGGCGCAGGAAATAGGCATGCAGCGAATGCACCATGCGTCCCTGCACCGTGGCATGCGCCGCCCCGAGGGCCTGGCCCAGCACCTGTCCGCCGAAGACCTGCGGCGAGCCGATATCACGGCTCGCGCCACGGAACAGGTCGACTTCCAGCTTTTCCAGCTCCAGCAGCTGCAGCAGTTCAGCCAGTGGGGCCAGCATCGGGATCAGCCGTTGGGCTCGTCCGTCACACCCAGCCGCTGGTGCATCACCGGGCTGGTGGTCGTGTACTGCAGGAACTGGCGCTTGGCCGGATACAGGTGGTGCTGGATGGCGAAGGCCGCCAGCGCCGCCTCGTGGAAGCCGGACAGGATCAGCTTCTTCTTGCCCGGGTAGGTGTTGATGTCGCCCACCGCGAAGATGCCGGGGATGTTGGTCTGGAACTTCTCGGTGTCGACGCGCAGCGCCTTCTTCTCCAGCTCCAGGCCCCACTCCGCGATCGGGCCGAGCTTCGGCGCCAGGCCGAAGAAGGCCAGCAGCGCATCGGCTTCCAGCGCCTGCATGGCACCGCTGGCATCCTTCACGTTCACGCCGGTGAGGCGGTCACCCTCGGTGACCAGCGACACCGCCGTGCCTTCGATGAAACGCATGCGGCCGGCGGCCACCAGCTCCTGCATCTTCTGCACCGAGGCCGGCGCGGCGCGGAACTCGGAACGCCGGTGCACCAGCGTCATCGAGGCGGCCTTGTCGACCAGGTCGAGCGTCCAGTCCAGCGCCGAATCACCGCCGCCGAAGATCACCAGCTTCCTGCCGTGGAAATCGGCGGCCGACTTCACGCGGTAGAAGATCTGGCTGCCCTCGAACACCTCGGCGTTCTCCACGCCCAGGCGACGCGGCTGGAACGAACCCACGCCGCCGGCGATCACGATGGCGCCGGCATCGAACTTCAGGCCGCCCGCGGTCTCGACATCGAAGCGGCCATCCTCGCGGCGGTTGACCACCGTCACTTCATGGCCGAAATGCATCTCGGCGCCGAATGGCTTGATCTGCTCGAGCAGGCGGTCGATCAGTTCCTGCGCGCCACACACCGGCAGCGCGGGAATGTCGTAGATGGGTTTTTCGGGGTACAGCTCGGTGCACTGTCCGCCCGGCTTCGCCAGTGAATCGAGCAGGTGGCACTTGATGCCGAGCAGGCCGAGTTCGAAGACCTGGAACAGCCCGCAAGGGCCGGCGCCAATGATGACGACTTCCGTCTGGATGG
>CAYNEX010000239.1:0-2586 GCA_964396335.1 uncultured Steroidobacteraceae bacterium
CCCGCCAGACGGGCCTGGCCGAACTGAAGGTGGCCGACCTGGTGCGCGACGCCGACCTGCTGCCGCAGGTGCGCTCGACCGCCGAATGGCTGCTGCGCGAGAATCCGGCCTGCATCGCGCCGCTGACCCGGCGCTGGATCGGCAACGCAGAGGGTTATGGCCGCATCGGTTGAAGGATTGCTGTATGGCTGGCGCGGCGCCCCGCTGCTGCGTCGCCTGCATCGTTATGCATTGCTGATGCGCGCCGACAAGCCCATCGGCATCGGCCTGCTGTTGTGGCCGACGCTGTGGGCGCTGTGGATCGCCGCCCGCGGCCTGCCCGGCGGCGACCAGTGGCCACCGGCGAAGCTGATCTGGATCTTCATCGCCGGCACCATCGTGATGCGCTCGGCCGGCTGCGTGATCAACGACTTCGCCGACCGCGACATCGACCCGCATGTGAAGCGCACCCGCGGCCGCCCGCTGGCGCAGCGGCTGGTCTCGCCGCAGGAAGCCCTCGGCCTGTTCGCCGTGCTGGTGCTGCTGGCGCTGTGGCTGGTCACCCGCCTCGACTGGAAGACGGTGCAGTTCGCCTTCATCGGCGCGGCGCTGACCATCAGCTATCCCTTCATGAAGCGCTTTTTCCCGCTGCCGCAGTTCTACCTCGGCGCGGCCTTCGGCTGGGCGGTTCCGATGGCCTTCGTCGCCACGCTGGGCGGCGTGCCGCAGGCCGGCTGGCTGATGTTCGTGATCACGGTCATCTGGGCCGGCGTCTACGACACCCAGTACGCGATGGTCGACCGCGACGATGACCTGAAGCTGGGCGTGCATTCCACCGCCATCGCCTTCGGCGACATGGACCGCATGCTGGTGGGCGTGATGCAGGCGATGGTGATCGGCGGGCTCGCGATGATCGGCCATGCGCTGCTGCTGGAGTGGCCCTTCTGGCTGGCGCTGGGCACCGCAACGGCGCTGTTCGGCTGGCAGCAATGGCTGATGCGCAACCGCGAACGCGACGGCTGCTTCAAGGCCTTCCTGAACAACAACTGGGTCGGCCTGGTCCTGTTCGCCGGCATCGTCGCCGGATGAGAAAAAGGGTGGCGCCCTTGCGGACGCCACCCTTCACTTCATCTCAACGGGATGTGATCAGTTGAACGTGCGCGTGAAGCTCGCGTACCACTCCCTGCGACGCGCCGGCTGGCCTTCCGCATGCGGCTGGCCGAAGGCGGTCAGGTCGAACTTGTTCAGGAAGTAGGTCTTGTCGGTCAGGTTGGTCACGCCGAAGGCGATGCCCCACTCCTTCTGCGGGCTGTCCCACTGCAGGCGGGTGTTCACCAGCTCGTAGGCATCCGAGCAGCTCGCATCCGGGAAGGCGGCGGTGGCCAGGATGTTGGCCGTGCACATCTTCGCCTGGCCGTACACGTCAACGCGCGGCGTCAGCGTCGAGCCGTTGCCGAGGTTGAAGCGATAGGCGGCACCCAGCGACCAGTTGTTCTTCGGCACGTACGCCGGACGGCTCGACAGCACGTTCGGGTTGTCGTTGATGTCCGGCGAATCCCACTCGAGCAGGCCGAACGAACCGTTGAACGACAGGCCGGCGATCGGATACCAGGCCAGTTCGAGCTCGGCACCCTTCACCTTGCCCGGCTGGTTCACGTAGAACGTGCGCGAGGTGGTGGCCGCGCCACCCGGGGTCAGCGGCGCGCACCAGTTGCCCAGCGTGTCCTGCACGACGCCCGGGTCACCCGGGTTGCCGGTGCTGTAGGTCGGCGGGTTGGATCCCGGGATCAGCAGGCACTCGGTACCGCCCTGCGGCACGATGCGGGTGCTCCAGTCGGTGTAGAAGGTCGCGACGTTGGCGCGCAGCGTGTTGTTGAACAGGTCGGCCTTCACGCCCAGCTCATAGGCGGTCGACTCTTCCTCACCCACGGCAACCTGCTGCGTCACCTGGAAGGGACGCGGGTTGTAACCGCCCGGGCGATAGCCGGTGGACGCGCTGGTGTACAGCATCACATCGTCGTTGATGCGGTAATCCAGGCCCAGGCGCCAGTCGGTGCGCTTGCCGTCGATGTCCTGGCCGAACTGCGCGATCGAGTTGTCGAACGACACCAGCTTCTCGTCACGCGAATAACGCAGGCCGGCGGTCAGCGACAGCCGTTCGGTCAGGTCCACCACGGCATGGCCGAACACCGAGATGTTGCTGTTGTCATGCACGTTGTGGGTGTTCGCCAGCGGCACCGGCACGCCCGGGTTGCCGACGAAGAACGGGATGTAGACCTGCTGGTCGTTGGCGGCGGAGCCATCGTAGTAGAAACCGCCGAAGGTCCAGTCGACCCGATCCATGGCGCGGCCGCTGAAACGCAGCTCGACGGTGCTGAAGTCGATGGTCTGCACACCGGCGGTCTGCTGGATGTTGATCGGCGAACCGTCGTTGTCCGCCACCAGCGACGAGGTCAGGTCGGTATGCGCCAGGATCAGCGCGGCGCTGACATCATCGGTCAGCTGCCAGTCGGCGCGGCCCGACACCGTCCATTTGTCGAGCTTGGTGCGCGGCTCGAACGCCAGGCCCGTGCGCGGATCGCGGTAGGTGGCATAGGTGATGAACGG
>CAYNEX010000240.1:0-2572 GCA_964396335.1 uncultured Steroidobacteraceae bacterium
TCATCGGCACGCGATCGCGCAGCCGCCGGCGGCGCAGGTCGGCATCGAGGATGAAGGCGAATTCATAGGCCGGACCGAAGCAGCTGGCGCCCTGCACCGCGCCGATCACCACCGGCCCCGGGTTGGCGAGGAACTCGTCGTATTGCCGGCGCGCAGCCTCCGCGTGCGCCGCCGTACACACCGACTGGCTGTGGCCGTGCTCCGGACCGAGCCCGGGAATTGCTGCGAAGTCCAGTTTCGGTCCGGTGCAGATCAGCAGGTAGTCGTGATCGATGCGCGTGCCATCCTGCAGCACCACGTGGTTGCCGGCGGCATCGATGCGCGCCACGGCGGAATCATGGAAGTCGATCTTGCGCTTGCGCATCAGCGGCGCGATGTCGAGCCCGGTCTGCTGCTCCGTGCGCCAGCCCACACCGATCCAGGGGTTGGAAGGCGTGAAGCTGAAGCGCGGGCCGTGGCCCACCAGCGTGACCGGATGCTCCGGCCCCAGCGCATGGTGCATGTCGTAGGCAGCGCTCATTCCCGCAAGTCCTGCCCCGATGATGGTGATTCTCGCCATGGCGCCACCTCCTGCCGGCCGTCGGCCGGGGATGATTAATATTAGAACTTCCTAATATTAGGATCAACTAATGTTTTACGGTATGCTGCGGACATGGCCCGTACACCCACCACCCCGCGCGCCCCGGTACGTGCAAAGCGCGCGCGGCCGGGCGTCACCAGCCTCGCCGGCAGCGCGGCCGATGCCGCGCGGCTGCTGCGCGCGCTGTCGAACGAGCGCCGGCTGATGCTGCTGTGCCAGCTGTTCGAGGGCGAGAAGACCGTGGGGGAGCTGAACCAGTCGCTGCCGCTGTCGCAGTCGGCGCTGTCGCAGCACCTGGCCGTGCTGCGGGAGGAAGGCATGGTGGTGGCGCGTCGCGAGGGCCAGAAGATCTACTATGGACTGGCTTCCGCGCCGGCCCGGCAGGTGATCCAGACCCTGCATACCCTCTACTGTCCCCGCTGATCTCGCGCCAAAAGGCCATGCTAGCCATGGCGGCGGCAGACGGATGCAGGGGAAACCGAGGCCGCCCAGGGGATATTCCCTATTCCACGACGGCCGGAAAGGATGGTCGGGGCGAGAGGATTTGAACCTCCGACCCTCTGGTCCCAAACCAGATGCGCTACCAGACTGCGCCACGCCCCGACGACGCGATGATACCCTACCGCCCCTTTTCACACACCGAACCTGACGGGGAGCGGACGACATGACGGCACGACTGATCGACGGCAAGGCCATTGCCCTTTCGCTGCGCGAGGACATCAAGGCGCGGGTCACCGCCCTGAAAGCCGCCGGCAAGCGCGTGCCAGGCCTCGCCGTCGTCATCGTGGGCGAGGATCCGGCCTCGCAGATCTACGTGCGCAACAAGCACCAGGCCACCGAAGCGGCCGGCATGCTGTCGGTGATGAAGGTGCTGCCCGCCACCGCATCGCAGGACGAAGTGCTTGCCGTGGTGCACCAGCTCAACGCCGACCCGAACGTGGACGGCATCCTGGTGCAGCTGCCCGTGCCGAAGCAGATCGACAGCAAGGCCGTCATCGATGCGATCGCGGTCGAGAAGGATGTCGATGGCTTCAACCCCGAGAACCTCGGCCTGCTGGCCCAGCGCACGCCGCGCCTGCGTCCCTGCACGCCCTATGGCTGCATGAAGATGCTGGAGTTCTCCGGCATCGACCCGGCCGGCATGGATGCGGTGGTGCTCGGCCAGTCGAACATCGTCGGCCGCCCTGCCGCGCTGGAGCTGCTGATGCGCGGCGCCACCGTCACGATCTGCCACAGCAAGACGAAGGATCTGATCGGCCACGTGAAGCGCGCCGACCTGATCGTCGCCGGCATCGGCAAGCCGGAGTTCGTGAAGGGCGAGTGGATCAAGCCGGGCGCGGTGGTGCTGGACGTGGGCATCAATCGCCTGCCGTCGGGCAAGGTCGTCGGCGACGTGGAGTTCGAGGCGGCGAAGGAGCGGGCGTCGTGGATCACGCCGGTGCCGGGTGGCGTGGGGCCGATGACCATTGCGATGCTGATCCAGAACACGCTGGAGGCGTACGAGTTCCGCGAGGGCATCACCTCGACGGGAGCGGGTGCGCCGGAGCAGCCGCTGACTCCGCCGCCTCGGTCCTGAAGAATCGAGATCGCCCGATCGGGCGATGGAGCCAGGGGGCCGCGCGGTCGCGGTGAGAGCCCCTGGACCGCTCAGACACCGGCGCATAGGCGGCGGTGGATGAGTCCGACGGGGGTGGTGGTGCGCCGGAACTCGCGTTCCAGGGGCTCTCACCACACCCGCGCTGGATCCGTGGAACCCATGGATCGATGGGCAGAAACTCTCATGCAGCGACCAGGCCGGTGGATTCACCCGACCGGCCGCACTCCCCCGCTGATTGATCCTTCGAATTCCCGCACGACGCAGCGCGGGTGTGCTGTGCGGGCTCGGCGCGCGAGTTCCGGCGCACCCCCCCCCCGCGGGACTCAACCACCACCCTTTATGCGCCCGCTGTCGGGGCGCGCCGAGCCCGCACAGCGCGACCGCGCGGCAGCACG
>CAYNEX010000241.1:0-2564 GCA_964396335.1 uncultured Steroidobacteraceae bacterium
AGCACCCGAACGGCCAGTTCGAAGGCACCGAGATCAGCAAGAACACCTGGCCGCGCCGCACCCCGCTGCGCGAGTTCAAGGGCAATGTCGCGCACTCGAACTACGACTCGCTGATGTTCGACCGCAACATCAACCCGAACAACACCTTCAGCGTCACCGGTGATTCACACTGGGCGCGCGAGAACCCGGCCGATGCGAACAGCAAGGCGCTGGAGACCCTGATCGAGGACTTCACCTCGTACAAGAACCGCAACGGCGCGATCTGGGGCCGCGGCGAGATGCACATCTTCCGCAACCTGAAGCTGGCGGACAACGCCATCGGCTACACGCATGCGGCCGGTTTCGGTGGCGGCAACCCGTTCACCTCGCGGGTCGAGAAGTCGCTGTTCGTGGGCGAGACCGAGAACATCGGCAACCCGCGCACGCCGGAGGAGAAGAAGTACGGCCGCAGCCTGCCGAAACCGGAGCTGCCGGACTTCCCGATCCGGGGCTACGAGTTCTATGACCTGCGCCACGACGTGGTGGACACGAAGTTCGTCAACTACAAGGACAATGCCACCCGCAAGACCGGCGCGATCTCGTTCCTGCTGTACACCAGCTTCGCGGTCACCACCAACAACTCGGTGGAGCGCGTGAAGTTCGAGAATGCCAAGCCGGTGTACTTCCCGCCGATGGAGCGCAAGTGGGCCAACGACAATGGCAGCAGCGTGGCCTACAAGACCGCCGTGATCCGTGACAAGGACGGCTCGCTGGGCGGCGGCCGCGATTCGTACGTGCTGGTCAACATCGCCGGCGTCAACGACACGCTGGCCGATGACCCGCGCAACTGCCAGGTGAAGAAGGACTGGAACGCGGCCATCTGCAAGGGCGACATCGGTCGCTTCAGCGTCGGTGGCGCGGGTGGCTTCGGTGGATTCGGTCCGCCCCGTGGCGGTGCCCCGGGTGCTCCGGGTGCCCGCGGAGCCGGTGGTCCCCCGGGTGCGGGCGCTGCCCCCGGTGCCGGCCCGGGCTTCGGCGCTCCGCCGGTCGCCGGCGCCGCCCCGCGTGGTGCGCCGGGTGCCGGCGCCCCGGGCGCTCCCCGCGCCGGTGGCCCCGGTGCCGCCCCGGCCCAGCCGCCGGTGTACCTGAGCCGCAATGGCCAGGAATACGAGCTGACCGCGACCAAGATCCGTGCCGGCACCGAGATCAAGGTCCGGACCGAGCGTCCGACCGTGAACCTGACGCTGACCGAGCTGGATCCGGGCTCGTGGGTGGTGTTCGAACTGCCCGGCTTCACCAGCGCCGCCGCGGGCACCGCGGTGGACAGCCTGGATGCCCTGCGCAAGGCCAGCGCCACCTCGTACTACAAGGCCGGGGATGCGCTGTGGGTGAAGATCGTCTCGACCGCCGACGGCGGCCGCGGCGGCGGTGGCAGCCTGCAGGTCAGCCGCTGATCCCGCGCAGGTCGTTCTGACCCGAAGCCCCCGCCCGCCAGGTCGGGGGCTTTTTCTTTTCCCGTTCCGGATCGCCGCGTTCCGCAATCGTCGGGGGCATCCCGGGACCGGGAGGTTCGCGCTATCCTCTGGCGCAAATACGACAGGGGGGCCTGACGGCCATGAGCAATCGCTTTCGCTCGGTGTTGCTGACCACGCTGGTGCCGGGGCTGGCACTCGGCGGTGCCTTCGCCGCGGTGCACGCGCAGAACGCGGCATCGCCAACGGTGGCTCGCTGGTCGGACCCGGCCACCTGGCCGGACCGCAAGGTGCCGCGTGCGGGTGACCGCGTGGCGATCGAGAAGGGCAGGGAAGTGCTGCTGGATGTCAGCACACCGGCGCTGGCCGGCCTGACCATCGAGGGCAAGCTGCGTTTTGCCGACAATGCCGATATCGAGCTGACCACCGAGTGGATCATGCTGCACGGCGAGCTGCAGATCGGCACGCCCAGCCAGCCGCATACCCGCAAGGCCACCATCACCTTCACCGACAACGTGAAGGGCGAGGACATCATGTCCGGCATGGGCGACCGCGGCATCATGATCTCCGGCGGCACGCTGAGCCTGCATGGCGACCGCACACATACCTGGACGAAGCTCTCGAAGACCGCCGAGGCCGGCAGCCGCAGCATCGAGGTGCTTGATGCGCATGGCTGGCGCGTCGGTGACGAGATCGTGCTGGCCTCCACCGACTTCGACCCGCGCCAGGCCGAGCGGCGCCGCATCACCGCCATCAGCGGCAACACGCTCACGCTCGACCAGCCGCTGCAGTACATGCATTTCGGCAAGATCACCTTCGGCATCGACGAGCGCGGCGAGGTGGGGCTGCTGACGCGCAACATCCTGGTCCAGGCGTCGGAGGATGCCGAACAGTCGTATTTCGGCGGCCACATCATGGCCATGCCGACCAGCAGGATGTATGTCTCGGGCGTGGAGCTGCGGCGCATGGGCCAGCACCTGACGCTGGCGCGTTATCCCATCCACTGGCACCTGGTGGGGGATGCCAAGGGGCAGTACATCAAGAATGCCTCGATCCATGACACCTACAACCGCTGCGTGACGGTGCACGGCACCAACTTCCTGCGCATCGAGA
>CAYNEX010000242.1:0-2535 GCA_964396335.1 uncultured Steroidobacteraceae bacterium
GCGCACCGGGTTGGTCTGGTCGATGGCGATGGCCGGCGGGATGCCTTCGATGCGGTCCACCTGCGGACGGTCCATGCGGTCGAGGAACTGCCGCGCATAGGGGCTGAAGGTCTCGACGTAACGGCGCTGCCCTTCGGCGTAGAGCGTGTCGAAGGCCAGCGAGGACTTGCCCGAGCCGGAGACACCGGTAATCACGGTGAGCTCGCCCAGTGGCAGGTCGAGGTGGAGGTTCTTCAGGTTGTTCTGGCGGGCGCCGTGGATGCGGATCACGGCGCGGGGGGAGGGGGAGGCGGACATCCTGCCATTCTACCGCGAACTGTATATGCATACAGCTGAAGCCATTGCAATGCTTGTCCCGCCCGTGCGCCCGAGACCGCCTCGGCGGCTGGTTTTTACGCCAGCCGAAGTCAGAGCCAGTCCGGGTTGCGCCCGATGGCATCGGCCGGACCGGCGGAGCCGAATCCGCTATAACGGTGACCACAACAAAGCGGCGCGACATGGGACGCGTTGCAGGGGAAGGAATGAAACATCCGTTCATCAGGAAGATGGGCTTCATGCAGGTGGCGACATGCGCGCTGCTGGCGCCTGCGGTGGTCGCGGTGGCGGCCGAGGCAGAAGAAGACGCCGACGAACTCTCCGAAGTTGTCGTCAGCGGCGAACGCTCCACCCGCAAGGTCGCCGACCTGATCCCGTGGATCCGCCGCCTGCTTGGCGAATACGCCATCGAGGGCCATGTGGACCTGGGCGGCAAGGGGCGGGCCGAAGACCGCAAGACCGTGCGCGGCATCGCGCTGTGCGTGGGGTTCGGCGTCGCGCCCGGCGTGCAATGCGAGATCACCGCGCGCTGGCGCGGGCCGGCGCAGCAGAGCGGGCAGGGCCTGCTCAGCGGCGTGTCGTTCATGACACCGGCGATGATGCTGTTCGGCATCGAGCCCGATGAGCGCGGCATCCGCTACCTGCAGGTGGACAACCGTGGCCTGGCGGAAGGTTCCACCGGCCTCGTGGTGGGCAACACGGCCTCGTTCACCACGCCCTGCGTGGACATGCCCGACGACAGCTGCCAGCGCGTGATGCGCATCACCGCATTGCCGGACAGCAAGGAAGTCGACATGCAGATCGACACCACCATCGATGGCGAGGTGATGCTGCGCTATCGCTTCGAGCTCTATCGCGTGGAGGAAGTGCCGCTGCCGGGCAGTGATGCGCCGGAGGCAAAGAAATGAAGGCGCTGGCCACGTTGCTGCCTGCAGTCGCGATGTTGATGGCGACCGGCAATGCCGAGGCGGCGGGCAATCCGCGCGAGCCACGCCGCACTCAGGCCTATGCCGAGCCGGTGCCGGTGACCGACCCGGAAGAGATTGCGGACTGGCTGGTCCAGCTCGCCGGGCGCTACAGCGTCGAGGGTTCGGTGTTCATGCTGCCCAGGACCTTCGACTGGGTCGACCCGGAAGGAAACGAGGTCGAGATCGAATTCACGCAGCGCCTCGAGCAGGTGCGCGGCATGGTCGACTGCGAGAACATCGGCACCGGCGGCGGCGTCCAGTGCATCCTGAACATCCGCTGGCAGGAGCAGTTCGAAACCATCATCGATCCCTACCAGGGCCCGCCGGGCGTCTACAACCTGGCCGGTGGCGCGGCTGATCTCTCGCCGGCGATGACGCTGATCGGCCTGGATCCCGCGAAGCAGGGCGTGACCTTCCTGCTGGTGAACAGCAAGGGACTGCCGGAAGGCGGCCCGGGCAAGGTCGCCGTGCAGAAGGCCACGCTGCGCACACCCTGCGTGAACGCGCCGACGATGTTCCAGGCGATGAACCCGGTGGCGAAGTACAACGACGACCTGCCACGCAGCTGCGAGCGCATCCTGATCTTCGAGCCCCGCGAGGAAGGCAAGGGGCTATGGCTGACCATCAACTCGGAGATCAACCGCGAGCTGGCCACCAGCACGCGGTTGACGCTCAAACCGGTGAAGGACGACAAGGACGCTTCGGACAAGAAGAAGCGTCGCTGATCCTTCAGTCGGCGCGGCTCACCAGCCGCACTGCCGGCCGGCGTTGTTTTCCTTCAGCCAGCCCATCAGCGGCTGGAAATAATCGATGATCGCGCTGGCATCCATCTCGCGGGTGCCGGTGAGTTTCTCCAGAGTTTCCTGCCAGGGGCGGCTGGCGCCTTCCTGCATCATCGCCCAGAAGCGCTCGCCGGCTTCCTTGCTGCCGGCCACCGAACACTCATGCAGCGGCCCCTCGAAACCGGCCGCGTCGCACAGCGCCTTGTGGAACTGGAACTGCAGGATGAAGGCGAGGAAATAACGCGTGTAGGGCGTGTTGCCCGGGATGTGGTACTTCGCGCCCGGGTCAAAATCCTGCTCGCTGCGGGCATTCGGCGGCGCCACGCCCTGGTACTGCCGGCGCAGGTCCCACCAGGCCTGGTTGTAGTTCTGCGGGGACACTTCGCCCGAGAACACCTTCCAGCGCCACTGGTCCACCAGCAGGCCGAAGGGCAGGAAGGCGATCTTGTCGGCCGCCATCTTCATCTGCT
>CAYNEX010000243.1:0-2522 GCA_964396335.1 uncultured Steroidobacteraceae bacterium
GATGCCCGCGGCCGAGCTGCAGGACACACGCGCCTTCGTCAGCAATATCCTGCTGATGCAGATCCGCGGCCTCGTCACCTTCCCGATCTTCATCGTCTGGGCGCTGATGCTGCGCAGGAGCGACCCGGATTCGCACCGCCGCCTGATGCTGCTGGGCACGGCCATCCCGGTGCTGGCCGGACTGGATCGCCTGTCCGCTTCGCTGGGCCTGACCTTGATGCCGGCGAGCCCCCTGGCGATGGAGGCCTGGCTGCTGGCCAGCGTGCTGCCGCTGCTGCTGCTGGACTGGCGCCAGCGCCGCCTGCACTTCACCACCAGCGCGTGGCTGGCGGTGAATGCGGTGATGGCCGTGGCGGTGAACCTGCTGTGGAACACGGCCTGGTGGCAGCAGACCGCGCCGCGGCTGGTGGGCGTGGCCTGACCAGCCCCAGGTTCGCGCAGCCAACAAAAAAGCCGCCGCCCGACGCACGGGTGACGGCTTTTTCAGTCCGGGGCGTTGCCCTTATTCGTAGCGGACCGCGATGACCTCGTAGACGCGCTGCCCGCCGGGTGCGGCGACCACGGCCTGGTCACCCTCGGCCTTGCCCACCAGCGCACGCGCGATCGGCGAGGCAAAGGAGATGCGGCCGGCCTTGATGTCGGCCTCGTCCTCGCCAACGATCTGGTAGGTCACGCGCGCGCCGCTGTCCTCGTCCTCCAGCTCGACGGTGGTGCCGAACACCACCTTGCCGGTCTTCGGCAGCTGCGTGACGTCGATGATCTCGGCATTGCCAAGCTTCGACTCCAGCTCCTGGATGCGGCCCTCGATGAATCCCTGCTGCTCGCGCGCCGCGTGGTACTCGGCGTTCTCCGACAGGTCTCCGTGGCTGCGCGCCTCGGCAATGGCCTTGATCACATTGGGACGATCCTCGGACTTGAGGCGACGGAGTTCCTCGCGCAGCGCCTCGGCGCCGCGCAGGGTCAGGGGTACTCGCTTCACGATGCGACTTCCTTGTGCAGGTCCTGCAGACGGTTGACGTCCACGTCTTCCAGATGATCCAGCGCCTCACAGGTCGCCAGGCCAGCTGCCAGCGTGGTGAAGTAGGTGACGCGGCGGCTCACGGCCTCGCGGCGGATCTCCATCGAGTCACGCGTGGCCTGGCGTCCCTCGGTGGTGTTGATGATCAGCTCCACCTCGTCGTTCTTGATCATGTCGACGATGTGCGGGCGGCCCTCGCGCACCTTGTTGACGCGCTTGCAGGCCAGGCCCGCGGCGGTGATCGCCCTGGCGGTGCCGTCGGTGGCCACCAGTTCGAAGCCGCGCATGATCAGGCGGCGCGCCAGGTCGACCGCGCCGGGCTTGTCGCGCTCGCGCACGCTGATCAGCGCACGGCCCTTGCGCGGCAGCGCATCGCCGGAGGCGGCCTGCGACTTGGCATAGGCCTCGCCGAAGGTGCGGCCGGTGCCCATCACCTCGCCGGTGGACTTCATTTCCGGCCCCAGGATGGGATCGGCCTCGGGGAACTTGGCGAACGGGAAGACGGCTTCCTTCACCGAATAGAAGCCCGGGACCACTTCTTCCGTGGCGTTCAGCTCGGCCAGCTTGCGGCCGGCCATCACCAGCGCGCCGAGCTTGGCGATCGGGCGACCGGTGGCCTTGGACACGAACGGCGCGGTGCGCGAGGCACGCGGGTTCACTTCCAGCACGTACACCACGCCATTCTGGATGGCGAACTGCACGTTCATCAGGCCGATCACGTTCAGCGCCAGCGCCATCTTGCGGGTCTGCTCGCGCAGTTCCTGCTGCAGTTCGGGCGAGAGGCTGTAGGGCGGCAGGCAGCAGCTGGAGTCACCCGAGTGCACACCGGCCTGCTCGACGTGTTCCATGATGCCGCCGATCAGCACGTCGGTGCCGTCGCAGACGGCATCGACGTCGACCTCGATGGCCTGGTCGAGGAAGCGGTCGAGCAGCACCGGCGAGTCATTCGACACGCGCACCGCATCGGTCATGTAGGTCTTGAGGTCTTCCTCGGCATAGACCACTTCCATCGCGCGGCCGCCCAGCACATAGGAAGGACGCACCACCAGCGGATAACCCACTTCCCTGGCCAGGCGCAGCGCCTGCTCCTCGGTGCGGGCGGTGGCATTGGCCGGCTGTCGCAGGCCCAGCTTGCGCACCAGTTCCGCGAAACGCTCGCGATCCTCGGCGATGTCGATGGACTCCGGCGTGGTGCCGATGATCGGCGCACCGGCGGCCTCGAGCGCGCGGCACAGCTTCAGCGGCGTCTGGCCACCGTACTGCACGATCACGCCGACGGGTTTTTCCTTCGCGATGACTTCCAGCACGTCCTCGAGCGTCAGCGGCTCGAAATACAGGCGGTCGGAAGTGTCGTAGTCGGTCGACACGGTTTCCGGGTTGCAGTTGACCATGATGGTCTCGTACCCGGCCTCGCGCAGCGCCAGCGCCGCGTGCACGCAGCAGTAGTAGAACTCGATGCCCTGCCAGATCCGGGTGGGCCCGCCGCCGCGCCCCATGATCTTCT
>CAYNEX010000244.1:0-2493 GCA_964396335.1 uncultured Steroidobacteraceae bacterium
TCTCGTAAATCGATTTCGGGAAGGGATTGGGCTTCTGGAACACCATGCCGACGCGGGCGCGCAGCTGCACCACGTCCTTCTTCTTCTCGTAGATGTCGCCGCCGTCCAGCTCGATGCGCCCGGTCACGCGCGCGCCCTCGACCGTGTCGTTCATGCGGTTCAGGCAGCGCAGGAAGGTGGACTTGCCGCAGCCGGACGGGCCGATCATCGCCAGCACCTGGTTGCGGCCGATGTCGATGTTGACGTCCTTGATGGCGCGCTTCTCGCCGTAATAGACGTTGACGTCACGCGCCTGGATCAGCGGGTCGTCGACGGTCACGCGTCCCACGGTCTGGGACTGCGCGCTCACCGGCAGTTTCGCGGGCCTGGTTTCGGTTTCAGCAGACATGTTCTCTCCGGGACTACCAGCGCCGCTCGTAGCGGTTGCGCAGGATCACGGCCGTGGCGTTCATCACGACCAGGAAAATCAGCAGCACGATGATGGCCGCCGAGGTGCGCTCGAGGAAGGCACGCTCGGGGCTGTCGGCCCACAGGAAGATCTGCACCGGCAGCACGGTGGCGGGATCGGCCAGCGAGCGCGGCACATCGACGATGAAGGCCACCATGCCGATCATCAGCAGCGGCGCGGTCTCGCCCAGCGCGCGCGCCATGCCGATGATGGTGCCGGTGAGCATGCCGGGCATGGCCAGCGGCAGCACGTGGTGGCCGACCATCTGCAGCTTCGAGGCCCCCATGCCCAGCGCCGCCTCGCGGATCGACGGCGGCACGCTCTTCAGCGCGGCGCGGCTGGCGATGATGATGGTGGGCAGCGTCAGCAGCGTCAGCACGAAACCGCCGACCATCGGCGCCGAACGCGGCATGCCGAAGTAGTTCAGGAACACCGCAAGGCCCAGCAGGCCGAACACGATCGACGGCACCGCGGCGAGGTTGTTGATGTTGACCTCGATCATGTCGGTCCAGCGGTTGCGCGGCGCGAACTCCTCCAGGTAGATGGCCGCGGCCACGCCGATCGGGAAGGACAGCAGCAGCGTCACGCCCAGCGTCAGCAGCGAACCCACCAGCGCGCCCAGCACGCCGGCCTGCTCCGGGTCACGCGAGTCGCCATTGGTGAAGAAGCCGGTATTGAATGCCAGCTTCAGCTGGCCGCGATCCACCAGCGTGTCGATCCAGCCGATCTGCGCGTCGTTGAGCTTGCGGCTGTCCTCGGGCAGGTTGCGGTCGATGTTGCCTTTCAGCAGCTGGTCGACGTCGGCGCGCGCCTTGAAGCGCACGCGCTCGGTGGTGCCGATCAGCGAATGATCGGCCTGCACCCGATGCTGCAGGCGGAACGGCGCGGCCGAGCTGACCAGCGCATACAGGCGGCGCAGCTCCGCCCTGCCCTCGACCTCGGGAAACATCCCGCGCAGCGACGCGCGGATCAGCTGGTTGTAGTCGGCGGTGGCCAGCACGTCCGGATCGCGCTCGCCGGAGGGGTCGATCACGGCCGGGTCGTAGTGGATATCGAGCGCGATCTCGGCCTGGCGGAAGGCCGACAGGCCGCTGCCGAAGATGGTGCCGAACAGGATCAGCACCATCGCCACGCCCAGCAGCACGGCAGCCAGTCCATACAGGCGGAAGCGGCGTTCGGCGCGGTAACGGCGCTTCAGGCTGCGCTCGACCTGGCGGCGGGTTTCGGCGTGCGACCTACTCATACTGCTCCCGGTACTTGCGCACGATGTACAGCGCGAACACGTTCAGGGCCAGCGTCACCAGGAACAGCATCAGGCCCAGCGCGAACGCGGCCAGCGTCTTGGGGCTGTCGAACTCCTGGTCGCCGGTCAGCAGCGTGACGATCTGCACCGTCACCGTGGTCACGGCCTCCAGGGGATTGCCGGTGAGGTTGGCGGCCAGGCCTGCCGCCATCACCACGATCATGGTCTCGCCGATGGCGCGCGACACGGCCAGCAGCACGCCGCCGACGATGCCGGGCAGCGCGGCGCGCAGCACCACCTGGCGGATGGTCTCCGAACGCGTCGCGCCCAGCGCATAGGCGCCATCACGCAGCGCGCGTGGCACGGCGGTGATCATGTCATCGGCCAGCGAGGACACGAACGGGATGATCATGATGCCCATCACCAGGCCCGCCGCCAGCGCGCTCTCCGAGGCCACTTCCAGCCCGATGCTCTCGCCCAGCCGGCGCAGCGCCGGGCCCACCACCAGCGCGGCGAAGAAGCCGTACACCACGGTGGGAATGCCGGCCAGGATCTCCAGCAGCGGCTTGGCCCAGGCGCGGAAACGCCGGCTGGCATATTCGGCCAGGTAGATGGCCGAGAACAGGCCGATGGGTACCGCGATCAGCATCGCGATGCCGGAGATCATCATCGTGCCCAGGAACAGCGGCACCGCGCCGAAACTGCCCGAGGACGCCACCTGGTCCTCGCGCAGCGCGGTCTGCGGGCTCCATTCCAGCCCGAACAGGAACTCGTGCACCGGCACGCTGCGGAAGAACTGCAG
>CAYNEX010000245.1:0-2467 GCA_964396335.1 uncultured Steroidobacteraceae bacterium
ATCATGGGCGGCTACCAGGCCGGCTACTACGCCTACATCTGGTCCGAGGTACTCGATGCCGACACGCAGAAGTGGTTCGCCGAGAATGGCGGGCTGACGCTGGCGAATGGCAGGCGTTTCCGGGAGAAGCTGCTGTCGCGCGGCGGCAGCGTCGATGCGATGACGCTGTACCGGGACTTCGCCGGCCGCGAGCCGGGCATCGGACCGCTGCTCGAGCAGCGCGGCCTCACCACCGCGCCCTGAAGCGTCGCGATCGAAGGATCGCAATGACAAAAAAGGCCCCGCGGAAGCGGGGCCTTTTCATTCAGGGGACCGGATCATCTCCCACGGATGCCGGCGATCAGGTCGGCCCTTCCGGCACATAGGCCTTGCCGGCCTTGGGCGGATGCGGCGTGGGCTTGATGTGCAACCCGCCCAGCACCAGCACGAAGAACAGCGGCACGAAGAAGATCGCCAGCACCAGTCCGGCGATCATGCCGCCCACCACGCCGGTGCCCACCGCGTTCTGCGCGCCCGAGCCGGCGCCATTGGCCAGCGCCAGCGGCAGCACGCCGCAGGTGAAGGCCAGCGAGGTCATCAGGATGGGACGCAGGCGCTGGCGCGCCGCGCGCATCACCGAATCGATCAGCGTGGCGCCGTTGTCGTAATAGTCCTTGGCGAACTCCACGATCAGGATGGCGTTGCGCGCGGTCAGGCCCATGGTGGTGAGCAGGCCCACCTGGAAGAAGGCATCGTTCGACAGCCCGCGCAGCAGCGTTGCGACCACCGCACCGAGGATGCCCAGCGGCACCACCAGCAGCACGGTCACCGGGATCGACCAGCTTTCATACAGCGCCGCAAGGCACAGGAACACCACCGCCAGCGACACGGCGTACAGCAGCGGCGCCTGGCCACCGGAGACGCGCTCCTCGTACGAGATGCCGTTCCACTCCAGGCCCACGCCGGCCGGCAGCTGCGACACCAGTTCCTCCATCGCATCCATCGCCTCGCCCGAACTGAAGCCCGGCGCCGCCTGGCCCTGGATGTTGTAGGCCGGCACGCCATTGAAACGCGTCAGCTTCTGCGGACCGTACACCCACTCGCCGGTGGCGAAGGCCGAGAACGGCACCATCTCGCCGGCATTGTTCCGCACATACCACTTGCCCAGGTCCTCGGTACGCATGCGCGCCGAGGCCTCACCCTGCACGTACACGCGCTTGACGCGGCCGCGGTCGATGAAGTCATTCACATAGGCCGAACCCCAGGCCGCCGACAGCGTCTGGTTCACCTCGGTGATCGGCACGCCCAGCGCCGAGAGTTTCTCGTGGTCGATGTGGAGCTTGAACTGCGGCGCATCCTCCACGCCGTTCGGGCGCACCCCGACCAGGCGTGGATTCTGTGCCGCCATGCCGATCAGCTGGTTGCGCACAGCGAGGAATTCCTCGTGCGACAGGCCGCCGCGGTTCTGCAGCATCATGTCGAAGCCCGAGGCCGTGCCCAGCTCCGACACCGACGGCTGCACCACCGCGAAGATCTGCGCATCGCGGATGGTGGAGAAATAACCCGAGGCGCGCTGCGCGATCGAGTGCACGTCCTGGCCCTTGCCATGGCGCTCGTCCCAGTGCTTCAGGCGCACGAACACCAGGCCCATGTTCTGGCCCACGCCGGCGAAGCTGAAGCCGGCCACGGTGAGCACGCCCTCGACCGAATCGCCTTCCTGCTGCATGAAGTAGTCGCGCGCCTTGGCCAGCGCGTCCTCGGTGCGCTCGCGCGTGCCGCCCGGCGGCGTCTGCACGATCGCCAGCAGTGAACCCGGGTCCTCATCCGGCAGGAACGAGGTCGGGATGCGCACGAACAGCAGGCCCAGCGCCACCAGCAGCGCGGCATACACGGCCAGCGCGCGCTTGTTGTGGGTCAGCACGCCGGTCAGGCGCTTCAGGTAACCCGCGTTGGCGCGGTCATAGAAGCGGTTGAACCAGCCGAAGAAACCACGCTGGCCATGCTGGTGGCCCGGCGGCAGCGGCTTCAGGATGGTGGCGCACAGCGCCGGCGTGAGGATCATCGCCACCAGCACCGACAGGCCCATCGCCGACACCAGCGTCACCGAGAACTGCCGGTAGATCACGCCGATCGAACCGCCGAAGAAGGCCATCGGCACGAACACCGCCGACAGCACCAGCACGATGCCGATCAGCGCGCCGGTGATCTGGTCCATCGACTTGCGGGTGGCTTCCTTCGGTGAAAGCCCCTCCTCGCTCATCACGCGTTCGACGTTCTCCACCACCACGATGGCGTCGTCCACCAATAGCCCGATCGACAGCGCCATGCCGAACATGGTCAGCGTGTTGATGGAATAGCCGAATGCCGACAGCACGCCGAAGGTGCCCAGCAGCACCACCGGCACCGCGATCGTCGGGATCAGCGTGGCGCGGAAATTCTGCAGGAACAGGTACATCACCAGGAACACCAGGATGATGGCCTCGCCCAG
>CAYNEX010000246.1:0-2464 GCA_964396335.1 uncultured Steroidobacteraceae bacterium
GTTCCGGACCCACATGGGTGGCCGGCGCGGCGCCGTGGGTCTTGCCGAAGGTGTGGCCACCGGCGATCAGCGCCACGGTTTCCTCGTCGTTCATGCCCATGCGTGCGAAGGTCTCGCGGATGTCATGCGCGGCGGCGACCGGGTCGGGATTGCCGTCCGGGCCTTCCGGGTTCACGTAGATGAGACCCATCTGCACCGCGGCGAGCGGGTTCTCGAGACGGCGCGAGTGCATGTCGCCATCGGCGTCGTCGTCGGTGACGACCACCCCTTCGCCTTCGACGCCGGGCGAGCCGTGCTTGTAACGCACGTCACCGCCCAGCCAGGTCTTCTCCGCGCCCCAGTACACGTCCTGGTCGGGTTCCCAGGTGTCGGGACGGCCGCCGCCATAACCGAAGGTCTTGAAACCCATGGTCTCGAGCGCGACGTTGCCGGTCAGGATGATGAGGTCGGCCCAGGAGATGGCCTGGCCATACTTCTGCTTGATCGGCCAGAGCAGCCGGCGTGCCTTGTCGAGGCTGACGTTGTCCGGCCAGCTGTTCAGCGGCGCGAAACGCTGCTGGCCGCGGCCACCGCCGCCGCGTCCGTCACCGATGCGGTAGGTGCCGGCGCTGTGCCAGGCCATGCGGATGAACAGCGGTCCATAGTGGCCGAAGTCGGCCGGCCACCAGTCCTGCGAGTCGGTCATCAGCGCCGCCAGGTCCTTCTTCAATGCGGCGAAATCGAGCTTGTTGAAGGCCTCGCGATAATCGAAATCGCTGCCGAGTGGATTCGAACGTTCGGAATGCTGGTTCAGCAGGTCGACGCGCAGCTGCTGCGGCCACCAGTCGCGGTTGGTGGTGCCGCCACCGGCGGTGTGCTTGAACGGACACTCGGCGGGTTTTGTCATGGCTCGTCTCCCGTTGGATCGATTGCTTGAACAGCAACTTACCGCCCCCGAAGTGCTCAGGCCATTCGATTGTCTGGATATCTTCGATAGGCGTTGTCTATGGCGCCCCTTCCCGGGAAGTTCAGGTTCCTGAAGGTCGGGGCAGTTCGCGGATGGCCTCCAGCCTCTTGCGATGGAGGATCTGCGCGATCATTGCGCCTTCGCGGCCCTGGATGTCATCCGGCGCCAGTTGCACGGCTGCCGCAGCAGCGTGCGCCTGCGCGAGATAGTCGCGTTGCGGATAAGGGCGGTCTTCCAGCCCCTTGCGACCCTGCGCATCACATTGGCAGGCCAGCAGCATCTCGAGGAAACGCCCGCCGCGTCGGAACGCATCGCTGCGTTCCAGCAGCTTCACCACCGTCTCGGGCTTCAGTTCCAGCGCGCGGTGCACATTGGTGTGTTCCTTCGAGGTGAGCAGCGCCAGTTCGCGATGCGCGGTGGGCACCTTCAGGCGCGCGCACAGTTTCTCGATCAGCGGCAGGCCGCGCACTTCGTGCATCAGGTGTTTCGGCCATTCGGTTTCGGGCGTGGTGCCCTTGCCGAGGTCGTGCACCAGCACGGCAAACCGCACCGTCACCGGCGCCTGCAGTTCCGCCGCGCGGCGCAGGCACATCATCACATGCACGCCGGTGTCGATCTCCGGGTGCCACTGCGGCGGCTGCGGCACGCCGAACAGGCGGTCCACCTCGGGGAAGATCACACGCAATGCGCCGCAGTCGCGCAGCACCTGGAAGAACACCTCGGGACGTTCTTCGCCCAGCGCACGTTCGGTTTCCTGCCAGACGCGTTCGGGCACCAGCGCATCGGCTTCGCCGGCCTCGACCATCTGTCGGCAGAGGGCGAGGGTGCTGTCGTGCACGGTGAAGCCCAGCGGTGCGAAGCGCGCGGCGAAACGCGCCAGGCGCAGGATGCGCACCGGGTCCTCGCTGAAGGCGGGCGACACATGTCGCAGCACGCGGGCTTCGACGTCTGCACGGCCGCCGTAGGGATCGACCAGGTTGCCGTCGGCATCCTGCGCGATCGCATTGACGGTGAGGTCCCGGCGCAGCAGGTCTTCTTCGAGCGTGATGTCCGGCGAGAACTCGGTGATGAAACCGCGGTAGCCGGGACCGGTCTTGCGCTCGCGGCGCGCGAGTGCGTATTCCTCTTGCGTCTCGGGATGCAGGAACACCGGGAAATCACGGCCCACGGAGCGATAGCCGGCCGCGGCCAGATCCTCGGCGGTGCTGCCGACCACGACCCAGTCGCGCTCCTTCACCTTGAGTCCGAGCAGTTGGTCCCGGACCGCGCCCCCGACCAGATAGACTTGCATGCATACGATGTTACAGAACTGTGCAGCAGGACGTGTTGTCGCGCTGCTGGCCGCGGCTTTGCTGCTGGCCGGATGCGGCGTCGGTTATTACGCGCAGGCGGCGCGCGGCCAGTTCGCGGTGATGCGGGCGCGCGAGCCGGTCGAGCGGCTGATTGCCTCGCCGAAGACCGATGACACCCTGCGCGAACAGCTGGTGCGCGCGCGACGCATCCGCGACTTCGCCACCG
>CAYNEX010000247.1:0-2451 GCA_964396335.1 uncultured Steroidobacteraceae bacterium
CAGCCGGGCGATGACCCGCGGCCGGTGTTCTCGTTCCTCGGCCGCCGCGAGCAACATCCGCGCCAGGTGAGCTGCCACATCACCGCCACCAATGCGCGCACGCACGAACTGATCCGCGGCGCCAGCGACCGCTCGCCGATGTTCACCGGCGTGATCGAAGGCGTGGGTCCGCGCTACTGCCCGTCGGTCGAAGACAAGGTGGCGCGATTCGCCGAGCGTGAATCGCACCAGGTGTTCCTCGAGCCGGAAGGCCTCGACACGCACGAGGTCTATCCCAACGGCATCTCCACCAGCCTGCCCTTCGATGTGCAGCAGCAGTTCGTGCGCACCATCGCCGGACTGGAGAATGCGCACCTGACGCGACCGGGATATGCGATCGAATACGACTACTTCGATCCGCGCGACCTGATGCCGACGCTGCAGACCAAGGCGCTGCCGGGTCTGTTCTTCGCCGGGCAGATCAACGGCACCACCGGTTATGAAGAAGCCGCGGCGCAGGGTCTGCTGGCCGGCATCAATGCGGCCGCGCTGGCCTGTGATCTCGTTGAATGGACGCCGCAGCGCGCCAGTTCCTATCTGGGCGTGCTGGTGGATGACCTGACCACGCAGGGCACGCGCGAGCCCTATCGCATGTTCACCAGCCGCGCCGAATACCGCCTGCTGCTGCGCGAGGACAATGCCGACACGCGCCTGACGCCGCTGGGTCGCGAGCTCGGCCTGGTCGATGATGAACGCTGGCGTTTCTTCGAACAGAAGCAGGAAGCCATCGAGCGCGAGGTGTCGCGCCTGTCGTCGCTGAACCTGCGCGCCGCGACGGTGCCGGAGGCATGGCAGCAGCGCGTGCTGAACGGCCCGCTGTCGCGCGACGTGAATGCCTTCGAGCTGCTGCGCCGTCCCGAGGTGGACTATGCCGCGCTGGTCGAGCTGGCCGGCGCTGCACCCGACGCGGCAGAACTCGATGTGCGCATCAGCGAACAGCGCGAGCTGGAGCTGGTGGTGCGCGCGCGTTATGCCGGTTACATCGAACGCCAGCAGGTGGAGATCGAGCGCACGCGCGAGCACGAGTCCGCGCCGCTGCCCGGTGACCTGGACTATGCCGCGGTGAACGGCCTGTCGAACGAGGTGCGCCAGCGCCTGGCCGAAGTGCGGCCGCTGACGCTCGGCCAGGCGGCACGCGTGCCCGGCGTCACGCCGGCCGCCGTGTCGCTGCTGATGATCCACATGAAACGCAGGAGGGCGATGGCCTCATGAGCTACGGTTCCGAGGAGGACAGAAGGGCCGGGCGCATCGCCATCGGCATCGTGGCCGCGCTGGCCGTGGCCGCGGTGGGCTGGTGGTGGTGGGCGAAGCGCGAGGCCGAACCGGCCGAGGCGCCGCATGCCGCCGCGGGCGAGAACGCCGAGCATGTGATCGCCACGCCGCTGGTCGAGGACGACACGCCGGCCATCCAGTACCCGGTCGAGCCGCTGCCGGATGCAGAAGGCGCGGATGCCGAAGCGGAGCCGGTGGATCCGGATGTGGCCGCGCAGCGTGCCTTCGGTGAAGTCTTCGGCCCGGAGATCGCCGCATGGCTGGTGGACGAGCAGCTGGCCCGCCGGGTGGTCGCCACCCTCGACAACCTGCCGCGCAACACACGCATCGAGCCGCTGCGCCCGCTGCGTGCGCCGGCCGGCCCGTTCAAGGTGGAGCGCGAAACCATCGATGCCACCGTGGGCGAGGAGCGCATCGTGCTCTCCGAGGAGAACTTCGCCCGCTACGACGCCATCGTCGGGCTGGTTGCCGCGATGGACCCTGCGCAGGCAGTGGCCACCTACCGCCGCCTCTATCCGCAGCTGCAGGCTGCCTATGAGGACCTCGGTTTTCCCGGCCGTTATTTCAACGACCGCATGGTGGCGGTGATCGACCACCTGCTGGCCACACCCTCGCCCGAAGGCCCGCTGCTGCTGGAGCAGCCGAAAGTGCTGTATCGTTTCCAGGATTCCCGGCTCGAGGATCTGTCGCCGGGCCAGAAGCTGCTGCTGCGCATCGGACCGGCGCACGCCCGGGTGGTGAAACAGAAACTGGGGGAGGTCCGCGCATTGCTTGCGGCCGACCCGGCCGGCGACGCGGCGGATCCCGCGAACAACAAGGAGTAGTGCATGTCCCTGATCGAGTTGCTGCCATTCGCCATCCTCGCGATGGTGATCATTGTCCTGATCAAGGCGCTGGTGACGGTGCCGCAGGGCTATGAATACACGCTCGAGAAGTTCGGGCGCTACAAGCGCACGATGGAGCCGGGCCTGCATTTCATCATGCCGTTCTTCGAGGCCGTGGGTCGCAAGATCAACATGATGGAGCAGGTGCTCGATGTGCCGCGCCAGGAAGTGATCACCAAGGACAACGCCATGGTCAGCGTCGACGCGGTGGTGTTCTTCCAGGCGCTGGATGCCGCCAAGGCCGCCTACGAGGTCG
>CAYNEX010000248.1:0-2444 GCA_964396335.1 uncultured Steroidobacteraceae bacterium
CTCGACGATCACCACGTCGTCGATGCGGATGGGCTGGGTGAGGGCGATCTGGAAGCCGGCCAGCACCATGCCGACACTGCGCTGCGCGGCGAAGCCCAGCACGATGCCGGCCACGCCGGCGGAAGCGAGGATGGTGGCGCCGATCTGCCGCACCTGGTCGAACACCATCAGCATGGCGGCAAAGCCGAACAGCACGATGGTCGAGATCGCCACCTTGCGCAGCACGGTGACCTGGGTGTGCACGGCGCGCGCCTCGCGGTTGTCCGGCACATCGATGCGGTAGCGTTCCAGGATCAGCTGGCAGGCCGCATCCACCAGGCGGTAGAGCACATAGGCGATCGCGGCCACCAGCAGCATGCTGACGCCATTGCGGAACAGCAGCTGCAGGCGGTCCGGCACGCCCAGCATCGGTGTGCCGAGGATGACCGCCAGCAGCGGCAGCAGCAGCCGGATGGCGGTGCCCACGATCGGCAGCAGGAAGTTGTCGGAGTGCGAGCGGGTGCGCCGTGACAGCGCCACCAGCCTGGCCTCGATGGCACGGCCGATGCGCGCCAGCAGCCACATCAGCGCCAGGATGATGGCGATGCCACGCAGCGTGTCCAGCGCCGGCAGCGCATAACGGCTCAGCGGCGCGTGGTTGAGGTCGATGATCAGGACCGACAGCGCGTAGTGCAGGCCGACGATCCACAGGATCAGGGCCAGCGGTGCGACCAGCTGCAGCAGGGTGGTGAAGAGCGTGTGCCGCAGCGAACGTTCGCGGGGTGAGTCAACCGGCGGCGGGTTCTTCTCCTGCGCCGCCACGCGACGACGCGCATACCACTGCAGCGCGAAGTGCGCGATGCCCACCAGCAGCAGTGCCAGCAGGCTCGCTCCCAGCGCACTGATGCGGATGCCCATCACGAGCGGAACTCCGGCTTCCATCGGATGTGGACCTCAACGACGGGGAGAATCGGCAGGGTAACGCGCGATGGCCGGGCGGCATGAACGGGCTGGCCCGTCGTGAACTGTCGGCATGCTCCTACGACTCGAAGCGGGGCGCGGCCTCAAACATCGAGAGGGTGGCTCTCTATTCTTGTGTCCCTGACAGGACCAGTGGGAGGTCACTCATGGCGCATCTCGCCGCCCGCACCGAACTCGAAATTCTCAACGACCTGCTGATGCTGACCTGCGACAGCATCGCCGGATATCGCGAAGCCGCCGCGGAAACCCGCAACCGCGCATTGCAGCGCTGCTTCCTGCGGCGTGCCGCCGACCGCCAGCACATTGCCGATCGGCTGGCCGAAGTGGTGGAATCTCTCGGCGGCGTCCCCGCCAATGACGGCACCCGCCTCGGGGCCGCGCATCGCGTGTTCCTGAACCTGCGTGAACTGCTTTCATCCGGCGATGCGCCGGTCATGCACGAGGTGGCGCGGGGCGAGAGTTTCCTGCGCAGCCGCTACGAGGGGGCGTTGCGCAGCGGCAAGCTCTCGCCGCTGGCCCGGGAAGCGGTCCAGGCCGCCTATGGTTCGGTATGGTCGGGAGTGCGCGCCGTGCAGGGCCTTGATCCGGACCTGCGCATGCGTCCGCAAGCGATGTAGTGGTCAGCGTGATGGATGGCACCACCACGCCCGCGCCCCCCAGGGCGCGGCGGCGACGCATCGTCAGGACCCCGGTGACGCCGCAGCGTCCCGGCGGCCACTCGCGTTTCCTCGAGGCCGGCAGTCCTTTCCCGCTGGGCGCCACCTGGGATGGGCGCGGGGTGAACTTCGCGCTGTTCTCGGCGCATGCCACGCATGTGGAGCTGTGCCTGTTCGATGCCCGTGGCGAGCGCGAGGTGGAGCGTATCGAGCTTCGCGAGCGCACCGATGAAGTCTGGCATGGCTACCTGCCGGAAGGCCGGCCCGGGATGCTGTATGGCTATCGCGTCTACGGTCCCCATGACCCGCGCCATGGCATGCGCTTCAATCCGAACAAGCTGCTGCTCGATCCTTATGCCCGCAAGCTGGCCGGTCCGCTGCTGTGGGGGCCGGAGATCTTCGGTTACACGCTGGGGCACCGGCACGGTGACCTGTCGTTCGACAACCGCGACAGCGCGCCCTTCGTGCCGCGCAGCGTGGTGGTGGATCCCGCGGCGGCCGCGTCCGAGGTGGTGCCCGGGCCGCGCACGCCATGGGAACGCACCATCATCTACGAGATGCATGTGCGCGGGTACACGCGCCTGCACCCGGCCGTCCCGCCGGGCGTGCAGGGCACCTTCGCCGGGCTTGCGCATGACGAGGTGATCGGTTCGCTGCAGCGCCTCGGCATCACGGCCGTGGAGCTGCTGCCGGTGCATGCCTTCGTCGATGACGGTTACCTGATCGACAAGGGCCTGCGCAACTACTGGGGCTACAACACCATCGGCTTCTTCGCGCCGATGCCGCGTTACCTGTCGTCAGGCGAGATCAGCGAATTCCGCGCCATGG
>CAYNEX010000249.1:0-2399 GCA_964396335.1 uncultured Steroidobacteraceae bacterium
AGACCGACCGCGTCTGGGGCCTGCGCCAGGGCGCCGTCGACTACATGGTCAAGCCCGTCACGCCGGAGCTCCTGGTACAGAAAGCCCAGGCCACGCTGGCAGCCTGAAGGCCCGGTCGGTGCAGCCCACATCCTCCATCCGCAGCCTGCGCGAGAAGCCCTACGACCTGCTGGTGGCGCTGGATCGCCGCGGCCAGGCCGCCAGTGGCGTCAAGACCGAGAATCCCGACGGCAGCCGTGAATGGGTGGGCGTCGCCTGGCGCATGGCCGGCGAGGGTTACCTGGTGGCGCGCGAAGAGACGCGCGAAGTGCTGCCCTATCCCGCACAGCTGACGCGCGTGCCCGGGGCGAAGCCCTGGGTGAAGGGGCTGGCGAACCTGCGCGGTTCGCTGCTGCCGGTGATCGACCTGCGCCAGTTCCTGGGCAGTGGTGTCACGCCGCTGACCCGCAATACCCGCCTGCTGGTGGTGAACCACCGTGATGTGCCGGCGGGCCTGATGGTCGATGAGGTGCTGGGCTTCCGGCGTTTCGTCGATGCCGAATTCAGCGGCGATGCGCCGCCCACCATTGTCCGCTGCGAACGATTCGTGGCGGGCGCCTTCCGGCGGGGCGATGAAGCCTGGCCGGTGCTGAGCCTGCGCCAGCTGCTCGAAAACCCGGGGTTCCTTGATGCCGCAGCATGAAGCTTCCACGTCATCGTCCTCGCGCGGGCTGACCCTGGTGGTCGCCGCCGCGGTGCTGGCCATCGCCGGCGCCGCCGTCGGGGTGTTCTCCGGTACCACGCCGGGACTGATCGCCGCACTGCTGTGCCTGGTGGCACTGGCGCCGCTGGCGATGCTGTTCAAGTCGATCCGCACCGTGATGCAGGAAGCTGAACTGGCGCGCCAGGCGGTCGCCGCGCAGCGCGTGGAGAGCGAACGCAACCAGGCGGCCATCCTGCGCCTGCTCGATGAGATCGCGGGCCTCGGCCAGGGCGACCTCACCGCCACCGCCACCGTCACCGAGGACATCACCGGCGCCATCGCCGACTCGGTCAACATCGCCGTCGAATCGCTGCGCGGGCTGGTGGTCGCGATCAACCAGTCCTCGGTGCAGATGGACAGCGCCGCGCGCCAGACGCAGGCGCTGGCGCAGCACCTGGCCAAGACTTCCGGCTCGCAGTCGAAGCAGATTGCCGCCGCCACCGAGTCGATCGCCGCGATGGCCACCTCGATCGAAGAGGTGTCGGGCAATGCCGAGCGTGCCTCGGACGTGGCGCGGCATTCGGTGGACGTGGCCCACAAGGGTGGCAAGGCGGTGCGCCGCACGATCGAGGGCATGAACGGCATCCGCGAGGCCATCCAGGAAACCTCCAAGCGCATCAAGCGCCTGGGCGAGAGCTCGCAGGAGATCGGCGGCATCGTCGAGCTGATCAACGACATCGCCGAGCAGACCAACATCCTGGCGCTCAATGCCTCGATCCAGGCCTCGATGGCCGGCGAGGCCGGCCGCGGTTTCGCGGTGGTGGCCGACGAGGTGCAGCGCCTGGCCGAACGTGCCGCCACGGCCACCAAGCAGATCGATGTCATCGTGCGCACCATCCAGGCCGACACCAACGGCGCGGTGGTGTCGATGGAACGTTCCACGGCCGACGTGGTGAGCGGGGCGCAGCTGGCCGAGAACGCCGGCGCGGCGCTGGAGGAAATCGAGCAGGTGTCCAACCAGATCGCAAGCCTGGTGCAGAACATTTCCGCCAGCGCGCGCAACCAGTCGCAGACCTCGCAGAGCGTGGCGCGCAACATGCAGGTGCTGCGCGAGATCTCCACGCAGACCGCCGATGCCACCAGCAACACCTCCGAGGCCGTCGCCAAGCTGGCGCTGCTGTCGGCCTCGCTGCGCAAGTCGGTGGCCGGCTTCCGCCTGCCCGAATCCCCGCCGGTCAGCGCCACGCAGCGCCTGCCGGCGCTGGGCTCCACCAATCCCGAACATTTCGATCCCACCGGCACCCTGAACCTGCGCCGCGTCGCGGTCGGTAACGCGAATGGCTGAGACGGCGGTGGCGAACCAGGGCATCGCAAGCCAGACGCTGGATGCCGTCCTGCGCGAAATCCTGGCCTCGCTGAACGAGGCCAAGCTCGCGCTCGAGGCCTTCGTCGAACAGCCCGACAACGTGCAGCTGCTGCAGCGCTGCAGCGGCGAGCTGGCGCAGGTGCAGGGCGTGCTGCGCGTGATGGAGGTCCATGGCGCGGCGCTGCTGGCCGAGGAAATGCACCAGGTGTGCGATTACCTCGCCACCTCCGGCCAGGCCTCGAAGAACCAGGCCGAATCACTCGACGCGCTGATGCGCGCCATCGTGCAGCTGCCCGGTTACCTCGACCGGGTGCAGGCCGGCGGCCGCGACATGGCGCTGGTGCTGCTGCC
>CAYNEX010000250.1:0-2365 GCA_964396335.1 uncultured Steroidobacteraceae bacterium
GTCACCAGTTCGGAGACGCGCAGTCCGGTGGCATAAAGCACCTCGAGCATGGTGCGGTCGCGGCTGCCCAGCGGATCGGACACCACCGGTGCGTTCAGCAGCGCCTCGACCTCTTCTTCGGTCAGCGACTTGGGCAGCGAGCGGCCGATCTTCGGCATCGCGATCTGCGCGGTCGGGTCTTCACGCAGCGCGCCTTCGCGCAGCAGGTGACGATAAAAGCGACGGAACGACGAAAGCTGCCGGGCCGTCGAGCGCGGCCGGGCGCCGGATTCGACTCGCCATGCGATGAATCCGAGCAGATCGGCGCGCGAAGCCTTGGAAATCTCGATGCCGCGGGCTTTGAGCCAGCGCGACAGCGCCATCAGGTCGGCGCGGTAGGCCGCCAGCGTGTTGGCCGACAGGCCCCGCTCCATCCACGCGCCATCCAGGAACCGCGTGACGGCCGGGTCGACCGTTTCAGCGACGCGAGGGGCGGCGGGATTTGCAGTGGCGGGCTTGCTCACAGTGGATGTTTTCCGATGGCACTCTGGGCTGGGATGTGCGGGCAGTATCACGAAACTTCCTGCCGCCCTGAGTGACGCCCATCACAGCGCGGGGCAGGGATTAACATAAAGGATAAGCGGGTCACACTATCCCGACGCTCACCCCCGCCGCACCGTGTCGCCAAACCAGAGCCTGCTCCGCTGGCTTGCCCTGCCATATGCTGCCTGGGCAGGCATTGTCTTTCTGCTGTGGGGCAGCATCGCCCTGCTGCTGATCCTTTTCCTGCCCCGGTTGAGCTGGCGGCGACGGGTCACGCATGCCGCCGCCAGGCTGGCGCTGTTTCTCTGCGGCATGCGGGTGCGGGTGCTGCATGGCGAGCGCCTGCCGGCCGGCTCCTGCGTGGTGGTGGCCAACCACGCCAGCTACCTGGACGGGGTGGCGCTGTTCGCCGCCCTGCCCCCCAGCTTCGGCTTCGTGATCAAGCGCGAGATGAATGACGTGCCGCTGGCGGGCCTGCTGCTGCGCCGCATCGGCTCGCATTTCGTCGACCGCAGCGGCGCCTCGCAGGGCAAGCGCGACGCGCGGGCGCTGCTGCGCGAGGCGCAGGTGGGCGGCGCGATGGCGTTTTTTCCCGAAGGCACCTTCCAGCCGCAGCCGGGCCTGGGTCGCTTCCGCCCCGGTGCGTTCGTGATTGCCGCCCGCGGCCGGCTGCCGGTGGTGCCGATCGCGATCCGCGGCACCCGCCATGCGCTGCCGCCGGGCACCATGCTGCCGCTGCCGGGGCGCCTCGACGTGGAGCTGGCGCCGGTCATCGACCCGCCCACACCCGGTGATGCCGGGTCCCTCGAGGCCGTGATGAACACGGCCCGGCGCGAGATCCTGGCGCGCATTCCCGAACCGGACCTTGCGCCGGGCGGCTAAACTCGCGCGCCATGACGCAACGGGACCAGATGGAATACGACGTGCTGATCGTCGGGGCCGGCCCTGCAGGCCTCGCGGCGGCAATCCGCTTGAAGCAGCTCGATCCGGAGCGCAGCGTCTGCGTGCTGGAGAAGGCGGCCAGCGTCGGCGGGCATACGCTCTCCGGCGCCATCATCGAGACCGGGCCGCTGGATGCCCTGTGGCCGGAGTGGCGGCAGAACCCGCCGGCCATCTGCGTGCCGGTGCAGCGCGATGAATTCCGCCTGCTGACCGCGAAGGGCTCGCTGCGCCTGCCGGTGCCGCCGCAGCAGAACAACCACGGCAACGTGATCGTGTCGCTGGGCCAGCTGCTGCCGGCACTGGCCGCCCATGCCGAGAGCCTCGGCGTGGATGTGCTGCCGGGTTTTGCCGCGGCCACGCCGCTGTTCGATGCCGAGGGTCGCGTGGCCGGCGTGCGCGTCGGCGACATGGGGCTGGATGCCGAGCGCAATCCCACCGAGGCCTATGCGCCGGGGCCGGAGATCCTGGCGAAGACCACGCTGATCGCCGAGGGCTGCCGCGGAAGCCTGTCGAAGTACCTGATCCGCCATTACGGGCTGGATGCCGACCGCTCGCCGCCGACCTTCGCGCTGGGCTTCAAGGAACTGTGGCAGCTGCCGCCGGGCCGCACGAAGCCGGGCCTGGTGCAGCACTCGGTGGGCTGGCCGCTGGACAACGACACCTATGGCGGCAGCTTTGCCTACCACCTCGAGAACGACCAGATCTATGTCGGGTTCGTGGTGGGACTGGATTACATGGACCCGCGGCTGACGCCGTTCGAGGCCTTCCAGCAGTTCAAGCACCATCCGTCGATGAAGGGGCTGCTCGAGGGTGGCGAGATCCTCGCCGCCGGCGCCCGCACCATTGCCGCCGGTGGCTGGCAGTCCTGCCCGAAGCTCGACATGCCCGGCGCGATGCTGAT
>CAYNEX010000251.1:0-2328 GCA_964396335.1 uncultured Steroidobacteraceae bacterium
TACGTCGCGATCGGCCAGAAGGCCTCGACCATCGCGAACGTGGTGCGCAAGCTCGAGGAGCACGACGCGCTCAAGCACACCATCGTGGTGGTGGCTTCCGCCGCCACGCCGGCCGCGCTGCAGTACATCAGCGCCTACTCCGGCGTGACCATGGGCGAATACTTCATGGACAACGGCGAAGACGCGCTGATCGTCTATGACGACCTCTCGAAGCAGGCCGTGGCCTACCGCCAGATCTCGCTGCTGCTGAAGCGTCCCCCGGGCCGCGAGGCGTTCCCCGGCGACGTGTTCTATCTCCACAGCCGCCTGCTGGAGCGCTCCGCGCGCGTCAACGAGCAGTACGTCGAGATGGTCACCAAGGGCCGCGTGAAGGGCAAGACCGGCTCGCTGACCGGCCTGCCGATCATCGAGACCCAGGCCGGCGACGTGACCGCGTTCGTGCCGACCAACGTGATCTCGATCACCGACGGCCAGATCTTCGTCGAGTCGAACCTGTTCAACGCCGGCATCCGTCCCGCCATGAACGCGGGCATCTCGGTGTCGCGCGTGGGTGGCGCGGCGCAGACCGACATCATCAAGCGCCTGGGCGGCGGTATCCGCCTGGCCCTGGCGCAGTACCGCGAGCTGGCGGCGTTCTCGCAGTTCGCCTCGGACCTCGACGAGTCGACCCGCAAGCAGCTCGAGCGCGGCCAGCGCACCACCGAGGTGATGAAGCAGAAGCAGTACGCGCCGATGTCGGTGGCCGAGATGGCGCTGTCCATCTATGCCGTGAACAACGGCTACATGGACCAGGTGCCGGTGAACAAGATCGTGGCCTTCGAAGCCGCGCTGCAGAGCTTCGCGAAGTCGCAGCACAAGGCCGATCTCGATGCGATCAATGCCGAGCCCGTGCTGAAGAAGCACGAGGAGACGCTGAAGAAGATCATCGAGAGCTTCGTCGCCACGGGCAGCTGGTAAGGAGAGCGCACGGCGATGGCCGGCACGAAGGAAATACGCAACCAGATCGAGAGTGTCAAAAGCACTCAGAAGATCACCAAGGCCATGCAGATGGTCGCGACGTCGAAGATGCGTCGCGCCCAGGACCGCATGCGGCTGGCGCGTCCCTATGCGGAAAAGATCCGCAACGTGATCGGCAACCTGCAGCATGCGAACCCGGATTACCGCCATCCGTTCATGGCCACGCGCGAGGCGAAGAACGTCGGGTTCATCATCGTGTCCACCGACCGCGGCCTTGCGGGCGGCCTGAATGCGAACCTGTTCCGCCAGACGCTGAACCAGGTGCGCGAGTGGCAGGACAAGGGCGCGGGCGTCAGCCTGTGCCTGATCGGCGCGAAGGGCATCGCCTTCTTCCGCCGCCTCGACCTGCCGGTGGTGGCCAGCGTTTCCGGCCTCGGCGACAAGCCGCACGTGAACGACCTGATCGGCACCGTGAAGGTGATGCTCGATGCGTACCGCGAGGGCCGCATCGACCGCCTGTTCATCATCCACGCCGAGTTCGTGAACACGATGACGCAGAAGCCGCGCGTCGAGCAGCTGCTGCCCGTCGAGCCGGCCGACAAGGCGAGCCTGCAGGAGCACTGGGACTACATCTACGAGCCCAGCGCCTCGGAGATCCTCGACGGCCTCTTGATGCGCTACGTGGAGTCGCAGGTGTACCGCGCGGCGGTCGAGAACGTGGCCAGCGAAATGGCGGCCCGCATGGTGGCCATGAAGGCCGCCACCGACAACGCCGGCAAACTCATCCACGAACTGCAGCTCGTCTACAACAAGGCGCGTCAGGCGGCGATCACCACGGAGCTCGCGGAAATCGTGGGCGGCGCCGCGGCGGTCTGACCCTGTAAAGAATTCCCAAGGAAATACACATCATGGCAACCGGCAAAATCACCCAGATCATCGGCGCGGTCATCGACGTCGAGTTTCCGCGCGATTCCATCCCGCAGGTCTACGAGGCCCTCAAGCTCGTCGACTTCGACCTCACGCTCGAAGTGCAGCAGCAGCTCGGTGACGGCATCGTGCGCGCCATCGCCATGGGCGCCTCGGAGGGCCTGAAGCGCGGCCTCGCCGTGACCGCCACGGGCAAGCCGATCAACGTGCCGGTGGGCAAGGCCACCCTGGGCCGCATCATGGACGTGCTGGGCACCCCGCAGGACAACCGCGGCGACGTGGCTGCAGAGACCACCCTGCCCATCCACCGCGCCGCGCCCGCGTTCGACGAGCAGGCCGGCGGCCAGGACCTGCTGGTCACCGGCATCAAGGTCATCGACCTGCTGGTGCCGTTCGCCAAGGGCGGCAAGGTCGGCCTGTTCGGCGGCGCCGGCGTGGGCAAGA
>CAYNEX010000252.1:0-2240 GCA_964396335.1 uncultured Steroidobacteraceae bacterium
TCGTCAACAGCGGCGCCGAGGCCAACGAGAACGCGCTGAAGATGGCGTTCACGCTGAACCCCGGCCGTACCGAAGTGGTGGCGCTGGAGCAGAGCTTTCACGGCCGCACCGCCGGTGCCGGCGCGCTGACCTGGGGTGCCGCGAAGAAGTGGTATGGCTTCCCGCGCACGCCGTTCGACGTGACCTTCCTGCCGCGCAAGGACGTGGAATCGCTGTCGCGCATCACCGAAAAGACCGCCGCCGTGATCGTCGAGCCCATCCAGGGCGTCGGCGGCGCCTTCGACCTCGGCAAGGAATACCTCACCGCGCTGCGCCAGCGCTGCGATGAGACCGGCACCGTGCTGATCTTCGACGAGGTGCAATGCGGCTTCGGTCGCTGCGGCGAGCCGTTCGCCGCCAACCTCTATGGCGTGCTGCCGGACCTGATCACCGTCGCGAAGGCGCTGGGCAATGGCTTCCCGTGCGCCGCGCTGCTGATGATGGAGAAGGCCGCCGCGGAGGTGAAGATGGACGCCCTGGGCACCACCTTCGGCGGTGGCCCGGTGGCCGCCGCCGCCATCGAGACCTGCGTCGATGTGATCGAGAACGAAGACCTGCTGGCCAATGTGCGGCGCGTGTCGAAGTACATCCGCGACACCTGCATCGTCGGCCCCATCACCGGCCACCAGGGCGCGGGTTTCCTGACCGGCCTGATCTCACGCGTGCCGGCCGGCCAGCTGCAGAAGGCACTGATGGAACAGAACATCCTCACCGGCACCAGCGGCGACCCGAACGTGCTGCGCCTGTTGCCGCCATTCACCCTCAAGGAGGCAGAGGTCGACCTGCTCGCCGCCGCGCTGAAGCGGCTCGGATAAGTCACCCGAACCCAATGAAACGTTTCATCGATCTTGCGGACTTCGAGCCCGTGCAGGTGCGCGACCTGGTCGCGCTCGCCAGCCGGCTTGAACGCTCACCGCGACCACAGGCCCTGGCCGGCAAGGTGCTGGGCCTGCTGTTCATGAACCCGAGCCTGCGCACGCTGTCCTCGTTCCAGAGCGGCATGGCGCGCCTGGGCGGCAGCTCGTTCGTGATCACGCCCGGCAGCGGTACCTGGCAGCTGGAGACCCGCGATGGCGTGGTGATGGACGGCGATCGCGCCGAACACATCCGCGAAGGCATCCCGGTGCTGGCCTCCTATGCCGATGCCATCGGCATCCGCGCCTTCGCCGAAGGCGTGAACCTCGAGGATGACCTGCGCGAGAAGGTGTTCAGCCAGATCGCAGCGCTGGTGGACAAGCCGCTGATCAACATGGAATCGGCGATGAACCACCCCTGCCAGGCGCTGGCCGACTGGAAGACGCTGGATGAGCTGAGCGTGCCCGACAACGGCAAGTTCGTGCTGTCGTGGGTCAACCACCCGCGCGCGCTGCCGCTGGCCGTGCCCGCCGCCGCGATGACCATGGCCGCCCAGCGCGGCATGGAAGTGGTGGTGGCGCGTCCGGAAGGCTTCGAGATCCCGAAGCAGCTGGCCGACAAGGCCCGCAAGCTGGCCGAGGCCTCCGGCGGCTCATTCACCGAGACCACCGACCGCGCCGCCGCGATGAAGGGCGCGCATGTGCTTTATGCCAAGGAGTGGGGCTCGACGCGCCACTATGGCGATGCCAAGGCCGACCTCGACCTGCGCCGCCGCCTGTCCGACTGGAAGGTGGATGAAAGCTGGTTCGCCGAGGCCCGTCCCGAGGCGAAGTTCATGCACTGCCTGCCAGTGCGCCGCAACGTTGCCGTCAGCGACGCCCTGCTCGATGGACCGCGCAGCGCCGTGCTGCGCGAAGCCTACAACCGCATGCCGGCCCAGATGGCCGTGCTGCACCGTCTGCTCTCTTCGAGGGATTAACCGATGATCGCAAGCCCCGACAAGTCCCTGGGTGTCCGCGCGCTGCGCAATGCCGCCCCCTACATCCGCCTGTACAAGGGCAAGACCTTTGTCATCAAGGCGGGCGGCGCCGTGTTCGGCGATCCCGTTGCCACGCGCGCGCTGATCGAGCAGATCGCGATCCTGCATTACTTCGGCATCAAGGTCGTGATGGTGCACGGCGGCGGCCCGCAGCTGACGCAGGTCACCGAGGCGATGGGCGTGCCCACCAAGATGGTTCAGGGCCGTCGCGTCACCGACGAGCAGTCGCTGGATGCCACCGCCATGGTGCTCAACGGCCTGATCAACACCAAGCTGCTGGCCATCTGCCGCGAGCTGGAGATCGAGG
>CAYNEX010000253.1:0-2214 GCA_964396335.1 uncultured Steroidobacteraceae bacterium
GAACCACGAGGGCTGGGCGATTCCCTATGGCGACCTCGTGACGCTGCTGCTGGCCTTCTTCGTGGTGATGTACGCCATCTCGCAGGTCAACGAAGGCAAGTACCGCATCCTGTCCGATTCACTGATTGCGGCCTTCCGTGGCCAGCCGACCACCTTCGACCCGGTGCAGGTGGGGCCGCTGGCGGCCACCACGGTGGCCTCGCCCATCGTGCAGCTGCCCGAGCAGGTCCGCAGCATGGCGATGCGCCAGCTGGGCCTTGAGGCCACCGAGGCCCTCAATCCGCTGATCCGCCAGGGCCTGGTCGATGTCGAGGAGTCGGACGGCAGGATCACCATTGCGATCCGCTCCGACATCCTGTTTGCCTCCGGTTCCGCGTTGCCTTCCGCGCAGGCGCAGTCGGTGGCGCGCCTGCTGGGCGAGGTGCTGAGCCACTTCCCGGTCAACATCAAGGTGGAAGGTCACACGGATAATGTGCCGGTGGTGTCCGGCAGCTTCCGTTCCAACTGGGAACTCTCTGCCGCGCGCGCCGCCAGCGTGGTGCACCTGCTGATCGCCGGCGGCGTCGAACCGCAGCGGCTTGCCGCGGTCGCCTATGGTGAATTCCAGCCCGTGCTGCCCAACACCACACCTGACGGGCGCAACGCGAACCGGCGTGTGGTGCTGCTGGTCGAAGCCGATGCACGGGACGATGCATCGGACGCTGCCGGAGCCGCCGGCAACCCGGACGTGACGCAGGTCACACCCTCCGGCGGCGACAACGCCGTCGCCGGCTGAAGCCCACTCCGGCGCCCGTCAATGGCATGGATCCTGCTCGCTTTCCGGGCAGGTGCCGGCAAGCCGGCGCATGCACACGGGATTGCCATGAACCTCAATATGCTCTTTGAACAGAACGAGTGGGTCTTCTTCGCCGCACGTGCCGCCATGCTGGTGGCGGCGATGCTGATCTTCGCGCTGGCCCTGACCAGCTGGCGTCGCGCCGGCACGCGCGACATGCAGCGCATGTTCGAGGAAACCCGCACATTGCAGGGCCTTGCGCAGCAGCTGGCCGCGCAGGTGGCGGCGCTTGAGGCCCGCATCGAAGATGGCCGTGAGCTGGCTGCTGCCGCAGCGGGTCCGTCCGCACGCGGTTATGACCTCGCGCTGCAGATGGCGCGCAACGGTGCCAGTCCCGAAGAGATTGTCAATGCGAGTGGTGTGACGCGGCACGAGGCGCAACTTCTTGCGCAACTGCACAATCCACCTCGTCCTTGATCAATCGTTCGGAGTCCGACAGACCTCATGCCTGCACAGAGCCAGGAGCCAGACACTCGCCCCGGTCACTGGGATGCATTCACCTTCGTCAAGGCGCTGGCCGCCGAAGCTTCGGCCGGACGCATCGAGATCCCTGCGTTTCCGGACGTGGCGATGCGCATCCGCCAGGTACTGGCCGATGACAACTGCGACGCCGGCAAGGTCGCCAAGGTGGTCAGTGCCGAGCCGGCGCTGGCCGCGCGCCTGCTGCATATGGCCAACTCCGCCGCGTTCAATCGCGGCGGTGCCCGCGTCACCGAACTGAAGACCGCCATCGCGCGCATCGGCTTCGCCAATGTGCGCACCGCTTCGCTGGCCCATGCCATGGAGCAGCTGCGCAATGCAGATGCGCTGGAACCCATCCGCCAGCCGCTGAACGCGCTGTGGGAACGCAGCGTCAAGGTGGCGGCGATGTCCCATGTCGCCGCGCGCCGCTGGACCCGCATCAGCCCCGACCATGCGCTGCTGGCCGGCCTGATGCATGCCATGGGTCGCCTCTACATCATGACCCGCGCCGCCAACCACCCGGGCCTGTTCGCCGACGCGGCGGCCTACCAGCAGATCGTCAACCAGTGGCAGGCGCCGATCGCGCGCCTGGTGCTGGAGAGCTGGGAGATGGCGCCGGACGTCGTCGACGCCGTGGAGAAATTCGAAAACCCGGACCGCGAACCCGGTGCCTCGCCGGACCTCACCGACGTGCTGGCCGTGGCGTACCTGCTGGCCAGTTTTCCGTCGGACCCGGAGGCACTGGAAGCCCAGCTGGCCGCCACCAGTTCCAGCACCCGCCTGGGCCTCACCGGCGAATCGGTGCAGAAAGTGCTGCAGGAGTCGGCTGATGAGCTGGCCAGCCTGCATGCCGCGCTCGGCGGCTAGGGGAGAGCGGATTCCCGACCCATGCAGCGCCGGAAAACCGGCGCTGCTTT
>CAYNEX010000254.1:0-2207 GCA_964396335.1 uncultured Steroidobacteraceae bacterium
CGTCGTCGCCTGTACGTCCGCGGTTCTCGTCGCTCATCGCCTTGGGAAACCTCGCAGCCAGGAAAGGGGCCTCAAGAAGGCCTCGCCCACGTTATAGCATGGGGCTGCCGTGCCCGCAAAGCGCGACAGCACGGCCAAACCATTGTTAATAAAGGGAAATCCCCGAATGAGGGATGTGCTTATTTGCCGGAACCGGGAGCCAGTTCACTGCGGCTGGTCAGCATGCGGTCGATCAGGCCGTAGGACACGGCATCTTCCGCGCGCATGAAGTTGTCGCGGTCGGTGTCGTGCTTGATCTTTTCGACCGGCTGGCCGGTGTGCCTGGCCAGGATCTGGTTCAGGCGGTCACGGGTGTAGAGGATCTCGCGGGCATGGATTTCCATGTCCGCGGCCTGCCCCTGCATGCCGCCCAGCGGCTGGTGGATCATGATGCGCGAGTCGGGCAGCGCAAAACGCTTGCCCTTGGCGCCGCCCGCCAGCAGCACGGCACCCATGCTGGCCGCCTGCCCCACGCAGATCGTGGAGACATCCGGCTTGATGAACTGCATGGTGTCGTAGATCGCCATGCCGGCGGTCACGTGGCCGCCGGGGGAATTGATGTAGAGCGCGATGTCCTTGTCCGGGTTTTCGGATTCGAGGAACAGCAGCTGGGCCACGATCACGTTGGCCATGTAGTCCTCGACCGGGCCCACGCAGAAGATCACCCGGTCCTTCAGCAGGCGCGAGTAGATGTCGTAGGCACGTTCCCCCCTGGAGGTCTGTTCGACCACCATGGGGACCAGATTCAGGGCTCGCTCGTTCATGCGCCCTATCTTACTCCGGCTTGCGGAAACCCGTCAGGTCGGCGAAGCCCACCTTCTTTTCGTTGACCCGGGCCCGGCCCAGCACCCACTCCACGGCCAGGTCTTCCATCACGGCCGTCTCGACCTGGGCCATGGCCTGCTGGTCCTGCAGCCAGGCGCGGCGCACTTCGGCCGGGTTCGGGTAGGCCGAGGCGATCTCGTCGAGGCGGGCCAGCACGCGGCCGCGCTCGATCTGGATGTTCTCGCGGCGGATCAGCTCGCCGATCAGCAGGCCCAGCTTGACGCGGCGCTCGGCCGGCTCGACGAACGGGTCGCGCGGCGGCAGCTGCGAGGCATCCTGCGGCTGGCGGCCCATGCGCTGCAGCAGATCGATCTGCAGCTGCTGGATCTGTTCCTCGACCAGCGCGCGGGGCAGCTCGACCTGGTTCTCGCGGGCCAGCGCCTCGAATACCTGGTTGCGCACCTTGTTGCGCACGGCCTCGGCGGCCTCACGCTCCATGCTGCCGCGCACTTCCTTGCGCAGCGCCTCAAGGCCGTCTTCCAGGCCGAAGGCCTTGGCGAACTCATCGTCGATGGTCGGCAGCACCTGCTCTTCGACCGAGGTGACCGTCAGGTCGAACTCGGCCTGCTTGCCGGCCAGCTCCTTGGCGCCGTAGTCGTCGGGGAACTTGACCGGCGCGGTCTTGCTCTCGCCCTTCGACATGCCTTCCAGCGCGTTCTCGAAATCGGCAATGGCACGGCCGGAGCCGATCACCACCGACATGCCCTGGCCGCTGCCGCCTTCGAATTCCTTGCCATCGACGCGGCCGGTGAAGTCCACCACCACGCGATCGCCCTTCTTGGCGGCGCGCTCGACCGGGCTGAAGGTGGCGCGCTGGCGGCGCATGCTCTCGAGCATGGCGTCGACGTCTTCCTCGGTGATCTCGAACACCGGGCGCTCGATCTCGAGCGCGGCCACGGGGTTGATGACCACTTCGGGCATCACTTCGATGATCGCGGCGAACTTCAGGTCCTGGCCGGGATCAACCTGGATCGGCTCGATGCGCGGGCCGGCGGCCGGACGCAGCTTTTCCTTCTGCACCGCATCGGTATAGGTCTGGCGGATCAGCTCGGACACGGCATCGCCATGCGCCTGCGCGCCGAACTGCTGCTTGATGACGTTGAGAGGCACCTTGCCCTTGCGGAAGCCGCGGATGTTCGCGGTGCGCGAGAGATCGCGCAGGCGGCGCTCGACTTCGCCGGCGACGCGCGTGTGCGGCACCTGCACTTCGATTCGACGCTCGAGGCCCTGGGTGGTCTGGACGGTGAACTGCATGGCTGACCCGATCGACTTGTTGCTTGTGTTTAAGGGGTGGTGCGAAAGGAGAGACTCGAACTCTCACGGGTTGCCCCGCTGGAACCTAA
>CAYNEX010000255.1:0-2204 GCA_964396335.1 uncultured Steroidobacteraceae bacterium
AGCCCGATGACGGTTTCCCATTCCATCTCGTCACCCGCGCTCATGCGAACCCCGCTTCGAAGCCGGCCGGCGCCTTCAGGTGCCAGTCGGTCTCCTGCTGGTAGCGATGCGCGGCGGCCAGCAGCCGCTCTTCGCCGAAATGCGGCCCGATCAGCTGCACACCCACCGGCAGCCGGCCGGCGAATCCGCAGGGAATGGACATGGCCGGCAGGCCCGCCAGGTTCGCACCGATGGTGTAGATGTCGTTCAGGTACATCGTGATGGGATCGGAAGTCTTGTCACCAAGGCCGAAGGCCACCGTCGGGCTGGTGGGCCCCAGCAGCAGGTCGACCTCGCCGAAGGCACGCAGGAAGTCGGCGGTGATCAGCGCCCGCACCTTCTGCGCCTTCAGGTAGTAGGCGTCGTAATAACCGGCCGACAGCACATAGGTGCCGGTCATGATGCGGCGCTTGACCTCGGGGCCGAAGCCCTCGGCGCGCGAGCGCATGTACAGGTCGCGAAGATCCTTCGGGTTCTCGCAGCGGTGGCCGAACCGCACGCCGTCGAAGCGCGCCAGGTTCGAGGAGCACTCGGCCGGGGCGACCACATAATAAGTAGGCACCGACAGCGGCAGGCTGGGAAGGCTGACCTCGCGCACCGTGGCGCCGAGCTTCTGGAAGGTGGCCAGCGCCTCGCGCACCGGGCCTTCGACCTCGGGCGCCAGGCCCTCGCCGAAGAATTCCTTCACGACGCCGATCTTCACGCCCGCCAGTGGCGCATCGAGCGCGGCGCGGTAATCGGGCACGGGCGCATCGACGCTGGTGGAATCCTTCGGGTCGAAGCCGGCGATGGCCTGCAGCGTCAGCGCCGCATCCTCGGCCGACACGGTGATGACACCGCCCTGGTCGAGGCTCGAGGCGAAGGCGATCATGCCGTAGCGCGAAACGCGCCCGTACGTGGGCTTCAGGCCGGTGACTCCGCACAGCGCCGCCGGCTGCCGGATCGAACCACCGGTGTCGGTGGCCGTCGCCAGCGGCGCCAGGCGCGCGGCCACCGCGGCGGCGGAACCGCCCGAGGAGCCACCCGGCACACGCGAGACATCCCACGGGTTCTTCACCGGGCCGTACCAGCTGGTCTCGTTCGACGAGCCCATCGCGAACTCGTCCATGTTGGCCTTGCCCACCATCACCATGCCGGCCTGCTTCAGCCGGGCCACCACGGTGGCGTCGTACGGCGAGACGAAGTTCGACAGCATGCGCGAGGCACAGGTGGTAAGCACACCCTGCGTACAGAAGATGTCCTTGTGGATCATCGGCACGCCGGTGAGCGGACCGCCCTCGCCCGCGGCGAGTCGCTTATCCGCGACAGCGGCCGCCTCGAGGGCCTGTTCGGCGGTGATGGTGACCAGCGCGTTGAGCGCCGGCTGCGAGGCCTCGGACCGGCGCAGCGCCTCGCGCGTCAGCTCGACCGAGGAGTACTTCCGTGACGCAAGGCCGCTGGCGAGCGCCGCAAGTGTGAGCGCCGTCACTCGATCACCTTCGGCACCAGGTAAAGGCCGTCCTCGACCTGCGCCGCATTGCGCTGGTAGAGGTCGCGCGCGTTGCCCGAAGTGACTTCATCGGGCCGCAGGCGCTGCACCTGGCCGGCGAGCGGATGTGCCATCGGCTCGATGCCGGCGGTGTCGGCTTTTTCCAACTGGCCGATCATGTCGAGGATGCGACCCAGCGAGTCGGTATACGCGGGAATCTCGTCGGCCTTCAGCTCAAGGCGCGCCAGCGCCCCGATGGATTCGATCTGGCTAGGGGAAAGACTCATGTGAAGGGGCGCAAACTTCGGAAAAAACAGCATCAAATGATACACCGTCGCCTTGCGGAAGTCCTGCGGCCATTGTTAAATTGGCGCCCGCTTCGCATCCCTCCTCTCTCGCCGGCCAAGGTTCCAATCCCACATGTTCAAACGCCTGCGCGGCTACTTCTCGAGCGACCTGTCCATTGACCTCGGTACGGCCAACACGCTGATCTACGTGCGTGGCAAGGGCATCGTGCTCAACGAGCCTTCCGTGGTCGCCGTGCAGGATGAACCCAACCGTGGCGGCAAGGTCATCGTGGCCGTCGGTGCCGATGCCAAGAACATGCTCGGCCGCACCCCGGGGCACATCACCGCGGTGCGCCCGATGAAGGACGGCGTGATCGCCGACTTCACCTACACCGAGAAGATGCTGCAGT
>CAYNEX010000256.1:0-2181 GCA_964396335.1 uncultured Steroidobacteraceae bacterium
CGTGGTGCTGGCGGTGAACAAGATGGACGCGGTCGGTTATGCCGAGGATGTGTACCAGCGCATCGTCGATGAATACACCGGCTTTGCGCGCCAGCTCGGCCTGAACAATGTGCAGAGCATCCCGCTGTCGGCCCTGAAGGGCGACAACATGACCACGCGCAGCGAGCGCATGCCGTGGTATCGGGGACCGGCGCTGATCGAGCACCTGGAGACCGTCGACGTCGAGGACCAGCTGCGCCACCTGCCGATGCGCATGCCGGTGCAGTGGGTCAACCGCCCCAACCAGGACTTCCGCGGTTTCACCGGCCAGCTCGCCAGCGGCCAGGTGTCGGTGGGCGATCGCATCCGCGCCCTGCCCGCCGGCGTCGAGGCGCGCGTGGCGCGCATCGTCACCCATGATGGCGACCTGGCGCAGGCCGTGGCCGGCCAGTCGATCACGCTGACGCTGGACCGCGAGATCGACATCTCGCGCGGCGACCTGATCGCCTCGGCCGAGGACCTGCCGCAGGTGGCCGACCAGTTCCTGGCCACGCTGATCTGGATGCACGAGCAGCCGATGCTGCCGGGCCGCCAGTACCTGATGAAGATCGGCACGCGGCTGGTGAATGCCACGCCGTCGGCGCCGCGCCACCGCGTCAACATCAACACCCTCGAGGAGCAGGCCGCCCTGCAGCTGGAGCTGAACGAGATCGGCCTGTGCCAGCTGAGCCTGGACCAGCCGGTGGCGTTCGACCCCTATGCGGAGAACCGCGAGACCGGCGGTTTCATCCTGATCGACAAGCTGTCGAACGACACGGTGGGCGCCGGCCTGCTGCAGTCGGCGATGCGCCGTGCCGACAACGTGCACTGGCAGGCGCTGGACGTGGACCGTGCCGCCCGCTCGCAATTGAAGGGCCAGCGTGCCTGCGCGCTGTGGTTCACCGGACTTTCCGGCGCCGGCAAGTCGACCATCGCCAACCTGGTGGAGAAGCGCCTGCACGCGCTGGGCCGCCACACCTATGTGCTGGATGGCGACAACATCCGCCACGGCCTGAACCGCGACCTGGGTTTCACCGATGCCGACCGCGTCGAGAACATCCGCCGCGTTGCCGAAGTGATGAAGCTGATGGTGGATGCCGGCCTGATCGTGCTGGTGTCCTTCATCTCGCCGTTCCGCTCCGAGCGCCGCATGGCGCGCGAGCTGCTCGGTGAGGGCGAGTTCTACGAGATCTTCGTCGACACCAGCATCGAGGAAGCCGAGAAGCGCGACCCGAAGGGCCTGTACCGCAAGGCGCGCAGCGGCCAGCTGAAGAACTTCACCGGCATCGATTCGCCCTATGAGCGGCCGGAGGCGCCGGAGATCACCGTTTCCACCGCCAGCGAGAGCGCCGAGGAAGCCGCCGAGCGGATCATCGCCGAACTCGACAAGGCCGGCGTGATTGCCTATGCCTACAACAACCCCCTTGCCGGTCTCTGAGCTGCTGGCCGCCGTGCGTGACATCGCGCGGCGCGCCGGACACGAGATCCTCGAGGTCTATGGCACCGACTTCGAGACCAGCGCCAAGGGCGATGACTCGCCGCTGACCGAGGCCGACCTGCGCGCACACCGACTGATCGTGCAGGAGCTCGCGAAGCTGACTCCCGGCACGCCGGTGCTGTCCGAGGAATCCGCCGACGAGGTCACCACCGCGGAGCGCCTGGCCTGGCCGCGCTACTGGCTGGTCGATCCGCTCGATGGCACCAAGGAATTCGTGGCGCGCAACGGTGAGTTCACCGTCAACATCGCGCTGATCGAGGGCCACCGGCCGGTGCTGGGCGTGGTGCACATCCCGGTTTCCGACACCACCTACTCCGGTGCACCCGGACTGGGCGCGTGGCGCGAGGAAGGCATGCGCGCACCGGTACAGATCAGCGTGCAGCGCCGCGCCGCCACGCCGCTGCGCGTGCTCGGCAGCCGCTCGCATGGCTCCCCGAAACTGCTGGCGCGCATCGAGCGCCTCGGCCCGCATCAATTCCTGCCGGCCGGCAGCTCGATCAAGCTGTGCCTGGTGGCCGATGGTTCGGCCGACCTGTATCCGCGCCTGGGTGGTTCGAATGAATGGGACATCGCGGCCGGCCAGGCCGTGGTGGAAGCCGCGGGCGGACAAGTGGTCAGCCTCGAGGATGGCCTCGCCCTGCGCTACAACAAGCCGGACCTGCTGA
>CAYNEX010000257.1:0-2134 GCA_964396335.1 uncultured Steroidobacteraceae bacterium
CTTCGACCAGAGCACCATCCAGGACCTGAAGCCGCTGCCGTACATCGTCGTGATCATCGACGAGCTGGCCGACCTGATGATGATCGTCGGCAAGAAGGTGGAGGAGCTGATCGCCCGCCTGGCGCAGAAGGCGCGTGCCTCGGGCATCCACCTGGTGCTGGCCACGCAGCGTCCGTCGGTGGACGTGATCACCGGCCTGATCAAGGCCAACATCCCCACCCGCATCGCCTTCCAGGTTTCGGCCAAGGTCGACTCGCGCACCATCCTCGACCAGGGCGGCGCCGAATCGCTGCTGGGCCACGGCGACATGCTGTACCTGCCGCCGGGCACCTCGGTGCCGACGCGCGTGCACGGCGCCTTCGTGTCCGACGAGGAAGTGCATCGCGTGGTCGAGGAGCTGCGCAAGACCGGCGCGCCCGATTACATCGAAGAAGTGCTTTCCGGTCCCACCCAGCCCATCCCGGGCCTGCCCGGCGAGGAAGGCGCCGGTGGCGGCAGCGAGGATGCCGAGCAGGATGCCCTGTACGACGAAGCGGTGAAGATCGTGATCAGCGAGCGCAAGCCGTCGATCTCCTATGTGCAGCGGCGCCTGAAGATCGGCTACAACCGCTCGGCGCGCCTGCTCGAGGCCATGGAAGCGGCCGGTGTGGTCGGACCGTTGCAGCCCAATGGTTCGCGCGAAGTGCTGGTTCCCGGAGGGCAGGGTGATGACTGAACGATTCCGCGCTCCACGGCTGCGCTCGATGCTCGTCGCCTGCTCGCTGCTGCTGGCACCGGCGCTGGCCGCCGCACAGACCGCGCTCGACACCTATGTGGAAGGCCTCACCAGCTGGTCGGCCAGCTTCTCGCAGCGCACGGAGGATGACCGCGGCCGACGCCTCGAGATCAAGGCCGGCAAGCTCACCATCGTGAAGCCGGGCAAGTTCCGCTGGGAGGTGGGACCGGCCGCGGGCAAGCCGCCCGAGACGCTGATGATCGCCGACGGCGTGAACCTCTGGCAGCTCGACTATGACCTCGAACAGGCCACCGTGAAGCCGCAGACAGCCGAGCTGGGGCAGTCGCCGATCATGCTGCTGGCCGGCAGCGCCGAGCTGCGCACGCTGTTCACCGTCACCGCCGATGGACGCCGCGATGGCCTTGACTGGGTGAAGGTGGTGCCCAAGCAGCCTGAATCGGATTTCCGCGAGGCCTCCTTCGGCTTCAAGGGCAGGGAGCTTTCGCGGCTGGTGTTCACCGACAAGCTCGGTGGCCGCACCACGCTGACCTTCTCCGACGTGCGCCGCAATGACGCGGTCGATCCGGCGCTGCTGCGCTTCACCAAGCCCGAAGGCGTGGACCTGATCGGAACCCCGGTGACGCCTTGAACCCGGTGGTCCTGCCCGAACTGCGCTACCGGCGCTTCTGGTTCGGCGCGGGTGTCACCATCGCGCTGGCCATCACCATCGTCTGCCTGATGCCGGGCAACAAGCTGCCCGACGTCAATGTCTCGGACAAGACCGAGCATGGGGCGGCATTCGCGATGCTGGCGTTCTGGTTCGGCAGCATCCTGGTGCGTCGCGACCTGTTCTGGCTGGCGCTGGCGCTGCTGGCGCTGGGCGGCCTGATCGAGATCGCGCAGGGCGCGATGGGCCTCGGCCGCCAGGCCGACATTCACGATTTCTTCGCCGACGGGGTCGGCGTGGCGATCGGCCTGCTGCTGGCGCTGACGCCGCTGGGACGCTGGGCGCGCTGGCTGGAGCGCCGGGTCGGGACCTCGCCATGAACGCTCCGCTGCGACCGCTTGCGGATCGCATGCGGCCCCGCAATGTCGACGAGTTTGCCGGGCAGCGCCACCTGCTCGCGCCCGGTCGCGCGCTGCGCACGGCGCTGGAGCGCGGCCAGATGCATTCGATGATCCTGTGGGGGCCGCCGGGCACCGGCAAGACCACGCTGGCGCGCCTGTTCGCCGCCGCCATCGATGCGCATTTCATCGCGCTGTCGGCGGTGATGTCGGGCGTGAAGGACATCCGCGCCGCGGTGGAGGAAGCCCGCCAGCAGCGCGCCGCCGGTCGTTCGACGTTGCTGTTCCTCGATGAGGTCCACCGCTTCAACAAGGCGCAGCAGGACCTGTTCCTGCCCTTCGTCGAGGACGGCA
>CAYNEX010000258.1:0-684 GCA_964396335.1 uncultured Steroidobacteraceae bacterium
CTGGGCCGCGATCACCAACACGGTCGATCCGCACGCGCTGCTGCTGTTCCTGATCGTCTTCGTGTGGACGCCGCCGCATTTCTGGGCGCTGGCGCTGTACCGGCGCGAGGATTACGCGCGCGCCGACATTCCGATGCTGCCGGTGATCTACGGCGAGGTGTTCACGCGCTGGCACGTGCTGTTCTACACCGTGCTGCTGGTGATCGTCACCGTGCTGCCGTGGCTGACCGGCATGAGCGGCCTGTTCTACCTCGGCGGTGCGCTGGTGCTCGGCGCCGGCTTCCTCTACTACGCCATCCGCCTGCTGGATCCGCCGAACGAGCAGTTCGCCATGCAAACCTTTGGCTATTCCATTGTCTACCTGATGGCCTTGTTCGCATTCCTGCTGCTCGATCATTACCTGATGCCGGCGCAGACCGAGCTGGTCTGGCAGTTCCGTCCCGAATAGCCGCGGCCGATGCCGGTGCTTGCGTCCGGCCGCGGATGCGCGATGATGCCCGGATACCGCATCGGGGGACGCGAGCATGGCCGGCAGCAGGACACCCGTTTTCGCGCTGTTGCGCCGGGCCATCGCCACCGCGATGGCAGCCGAGCGCAGCCGCCTGCCGCGCGACGAGTTCATCGACATGGCGATCAGCCGGCGAAACAGCCGCCGCCAGTTCCTGCGCCAGGCCGGCATCGGCG
>CAYNEX010000258.1:694-2133 GCA_964396335.1 uncultured Steroidobacteraceae bacterium
GGCGCCAGTGGCCTGGCGCTGGCCGCCTGTGGCGCGCTGCCAAAGACGGCGCCGCCGCGCCGCGAGCGCGCGGTCGCCATCGTCGGCGCCGGCATCGCCGGGCTGACTGCCGCCTGGCGTCTGCGCCAGGCCGGCGTGCCGGTGCGCGTCTTTGAGGCCAACAACCGCGTCGGCGGCCGCGTCTACAGCCTGCGCGACCACTTCGCCGATGGCCAGGTGGTCGAACTCGGCGGCGAGCTGATCGACACCTCGCATGTGCACGTGCAGGCGCTGTGCCGTGAGTTCGGCCTGCACCTGGACGATCTGCTCGCCGACGGCGCCGGCCTGAGCCCGGAAACCTGGCATTTCGCTGGCCGGCAGCGCAGCGAGCAGGAACTGGTGGCGGCGCTGCAACCGCTGGCGCGCGCCGAGCTGCGTGACCAGGCGCGACTGCCTGAGGACGCCGATGTCACCTGGCGTACGCCACACGGCCTGCATGACCTGGATCGCATGAGCATGGCGCAGTGGTTCGACAACGCCGGCGTCGAAGGCTGGCTGCGGTCGCTGATCGATGTCGCCTACAGCACCGAGATGGGCGCCGAGCCGGAGCGGCAGTCGGCGCTGAACCTGATCGACTTCATCGCTGTCGACGGGCACTTCAGCATCTTCGGCGAAAGCGACGAGCGCTTCCATGTGCGCGGCGGCAACGACCTGATCGTGCAGGCCCTGGCGCGCGAACTGGACGACGCCATCGAAACCGGCACGGTGCTGGAAGCGCTGCGCCAGGACGCGGGCGGCGGCTACACGCTCGACCTGCGCCGCGATCATGACAGTCGTGCCGTTCAGGCCGACATCGTCGTGCTGGCCATTCCCTTCACCACCTTGCGACGCGTGCGCCTGGACCTGCCGTTGCCGCCAGTCAAGCGCCGCGCCATCGATGAACTGGGCTACGGCGACAACGCCAAGCTGATGATCGGTTTCAACAGCCGGCCGTGGCGCGCGCAGGGCAGCAACGGCAGCCTGTTCACCGACCTGCCGTTGCAGAGCACCTGGGAGACCAGCCGCGCGCAGGCCGGACAGGCCGGCATCCTCACCAATTTCACCGGCGGCCAGCACGCGCGCGACATCGGCAGCGGCCCGGCGCGGGCGCAGGCCGACAGCGCCGTACGCGACCTGGAACAGGTGTTTCCCGGCATCACCGCTGCCCGCGAAGGCGCACGCGAAGTGCGCTTCCACTGGCCCAGCCAGCCCTGGGTGATGGGCTCCTACGCCTGCTACGCGCCAGGTCAGTGGACGACGCTGCGCGGTGCCGCCGGTGAACGCGTCGGCGGCCTGCTCTTCGCCGGCGAGCACTGCGCGCTGGACAACCAGGGCTTCATCGAAGGCGCCTGCGAAACCGGCGAACAGGCCGCCGCCGACGCGCTGGCGCTGCTCGCCGGCCGCGCCGTCGCGTAGCGTCA
>CAYNEX010000259.1:0-2107 GCA_964396335.1 uncultured Steroidobacteraceae bacterium
AACGCCGCGCCGCTGGCCGCCGATCCCTCGCTGCTGCAGTTCTATTTCGACCAGGGCCTGCGCGTGCTGGGGCTCACCCACACCGCCAACAACGAATTCGGCGACTCGGCCAACACACCGCCGGAGTGGAACGGCCTGTCACCGGCCGGCCGCGCGCTGGTGGCCGAGGCCAACCGCCTCGGCATCGTGCTCGACCATTCGCATGCGTCGGATGCGGTATTCGACCAGCTGCTGGAACTCTCGAAGGCGCCCATCCTGCTTTCACACACCAGCGCCGACGCGGTGTACGACCACCCGCGCAACATCGACGACGAACGCATCCGCCGGCTGGCCGCGAAGGGCGGCGTGATCCAGGTGAACTCGCTGGGCGCCTACCTGAAGGACACCACCAGCAGCCCGGCCGGTTTCGAGGATTACATGCGGCATGTGCTGCACATCATCCGCGTGGCCGGTCCCGAGCATGTCGGCTTCGGCGCCGACTGGGACGGCGGCGGTGGCGTCGAGGGTTTCGAGGATGTCACCCGACTGCCGCGCGTCACCGCCCGCCTGCTGCAGGAGGGATTCACCGAGCCGCAGATCGCCGCGATGTGGGGCGGCAACCTGCTGCGGCTGGTCGATGAGGCGCAGCGCGTCGCCCGCGAAATGGCCGCCACGGCAGAGGCTGCTCAGCCCTCGTCCATGCCGACCCCTTGAAATCTTCCGCGGTCACCTCAGATCGGGGACCAGAGGTTTGAAACGCTGTTTTCCCGAGGAGGAAGAGGACCAATGAACATCGCGATCCGTGAACCCTGGGGCCTGCTCAACCGCCTGAGCCGTGACCTGGATGGCCTGATGGCCACCCCGTCCACCGAAGTGGCGTACATCCCGCCCGTGGACGTGTTCGAAGAGAAGGACCGTTACGTGGTGAAGGCGGACCTGCCCGGCGTGGATCCGGAGCAGATCGAAGTGACCGCCGAGAAGGGCATCCTGACGCTGCGCGGCGAGCGCAAGGCCGAGAAGCGCGAGAATGCGGACGGCTATGAGCGCATCGAACGCGTGATGGGCAGCTTCACCCGCCGCTTCGCCCTGCCGGAGAACGTGCAGGCCGATGCGATCAAGGCGAAGTTCACCCACGGTGTGCTCGAAGTGAGCATCCCGAAGCAGCCTGAAGTGGCCGCCAAGCGCGTGCTGATCGAGACCACCCACTGAGGGATCCGGTCCGCTCCCTCAACCGGCCCCGCCAGCCTTGTGCTGGCGGGGCCGTTCATCGCGGCCTTGATGCGTGGGCGTGGTTGCGTGCTTCGACATAGAAGCACGGCAGGTAACCGCCACAACGTTCGCGCAGCATCTTCTCGAATTCCGGCACGCGGTCGTAATAGGTCGCCACCGCGGCCAGGTGGGCATTGTTGAGACCCGCCTCGATCCAGCCGCGATAGCCGCTGAAACGGCCATGGCGCTGTTCGATGGACCGCACTTCTTCCGCCAGCGCCTGCATGCGCCTGGCTTTCTCTTCCCGCGTCGTTGCTTGATCCAGCCCGCTCTTGTACAGCGCAGCCAGGTCCCTGCGTGCGCGGATGAAACCGTCGGTGACCTCGATGCGCAGCTGCCGGCGCACGCGCCATTCCTGCAGCGCTTCGGGCGTGCCATGGACCGCGGCGTAGCGCGCCACGCCCTCCTCTTCCACCGCGGTGGCGAAGGCCTCGTTCCAGGCGGAATCTCCCGGCACATACATCACCTGGTGCGCCAGCTCGTGGAAGATCAGCGCGGCCAGATCCAGCTCGCCATAGCCGGTGACGGTGTTCAGCAGCGGGTCGGCGATGCGGCCGAGCGTTGAATACGCCGGCACACCGCCCACCAGCACGTCATCGCCGGCCTCCTTCAGCGTGGCGGCGAACTCCCGCGCCGCCTTCTCGCTGAAATAACCACGATAGGCCACGCAGCCGGCGATCGGGAAACACCATTGCCTGGGCTCGACTGCGAACTCCGGCGTCGCCACCACATTCCACACCACATAGGGGCGGCCGATGTCGGCATAACTGCGATAGGCGGCGTTGTCCGGCAGCCGCAGTTCCTCGGTGGCGAAGTCGCGGATGCGTCGCGCGCGCACCAGCTGTTCGCGCAGGGTGTC
>CAYNEX010000260.1:0-2098 GCA_964396335.1 uncultured Steroidobacteraceae bacterium
ATGCGCGTGCCCGTGGGGCGCCCCGGCCTGCACAGTGCCTCCACGCCCTACCAGGGCTACAGCATGGACCAGGCGCCGCTTTCCCTGAGCGAGCGCAATGCCGTGTTCAATGGCGCCACGCGCGACGGCATCCGCGTGTTCGAGCGCAAGGAGGATCGCTTCCGCAGGCTGGCCACGCCCAACGGCGAATACCTGCAGACCTGGTTCGACTACCTGCCCGCCGAAGTGGTGGATGGCACGGCGGCCAAAGGTTCGGTGCCGCTGGTGCTGGCCCTGCATGGCGGTGGCGACGACCCGCGGCAGTTCGTCGAGGAGATCGGCCTGCTGCCGCTGGCCGGCACCGAGCGCTTCGCCATCGTGGCGCCCGAGCACCAGAGTTCGATGGCCACGCTGAATGCCTCGCTGCCCGCGCTGGTCGAATACACGCTGCAGAAGTGGCCCGCGCTGGATCCCTCGCGCGTCTACGTCACCGGCTACTCGCTGGGCGGCGCTTCCACCCTGCGGGCCGTCAATGGCAGGCCGTCGCTGTTCGCGGCCGCGGTGCCGATGGCAGCGGCGCCCTACACCGGCACGCCCGAGGAAGTGAAGCAGTTCGACAAGGTGGACCTGCCGGTGATGTTCACCACTTCGGAGTTCGACCTGGCCGGCGCCTTCGACCAGGCCAATGGTCGCATCGCCGCCAACTACCAGCAGCAGATCAACCTGTTCCTCGGTTTCAACGGCATGCCGACGATCGACCGTTTCGATTTCGAGCGTTATCCGCTGGTCGGTTTCCGCGCCGATGCCATGGATCGCATCCTGCGCAATGGCGAGTATGAAAGCTCCCGGTGGTACATCCACAACGCGGCAGGCGTGCCGATGGTGGCGGTGTCCTACACCAGCAGCCTGATGCACGCGCTGTATCCGGAGTACGGCAAGATCGCCTGGGAGTTCTTCCGCCACTACTCGCGGGACCGCAGGAGTGGCGCAGTGGTCTACAAGCCCTGATCGCGCCGGCGGCAGCAGCGCAAACCAGAAGGCCCCGGCAGCGATGCTTGCCGGGGCCTTTTGCTGGATCGAACCTGTATAGCGGGACGGGGCGCGCTGAAAGCGCTATCTCGCTGTCACGTTCGCGGCGGTTGCGGCCGCCGGCGCACGGCTGACCGTGATGCTGGCCTGCAGGTCCGTCGGCCGGATGATCTCCATCACCGGAGGCGCGGCCACCAGCTTCACCCAGACGCGATTGCCGTCGCGGAACCAGGAAGTCTCCTTCGCCTGGCGCAGGGCATCCAGGCTCTTCAGCTCCGTGCCGGTGGCCTTCGCAAAGCCGGGCAGTTCGAAGATCACCCAGGAGCCCGCATCCATCTCCGAGATGCTGAGCGTGACCTCTTCGCGTTCCGTCCTTACCTGGATCTCGGTGCCGGCCTTGACGGTGCTCTGGTCACCGAACACCTTGAACTCCTTGCCGTTGCGGAACAGCGTGACGGGCGGCTGCGCGGGGCGGCGCGAGAACAGAGCGGCACGCTGCGCCTGGCCGAGCGGGGTGTTGGCGTAGGCGCCGCCACCGATCGAGGCCAGCAGCGAGAAGCGCGCGGTGCGCGATTCCAGGTCGACGGCGCGTGGCAGTTCGCCGCGGGCGTCGGAGAAGTTCACGCGGCCGATATCACCCGTGCACACCGAGGCATTCCAGCTGGGCTGGATCACGCAGGTGTCATCGGTGGCGACGCTGTCGCTCTCGCCATCGTGCAGCAGCACCTGTGAGTTCGGGATGCCGGTGACCGAACCGTCCAGGTCCCGGAACGACAGGGTCCGGTAGGTGTTGCCGCCGCGGTTGTCATTGTCGAACCGGGTGTCGAACTTCGGGAAATACACCGGCTTGGCGTTGACGAACTTCGCGCCCTTCACCGCGCTGTTGGTGCTGAGGCCGGCGCTGGTGAACAGCAGGAACGAGAGCGCGCCCGTCTTGCGCAGCTCGTTGTCCTGGAAGTTCACGAACGTGGTGTTCACCACATCATCGCGGTAGTCATAGAACTCGTAACCGCGGATGGGGAAATCAGGAATCAGGCGCTTGGGCAGGCTGCGGCCATAGGCGATCTCCTCGGGTGTCAGGTGCCAGTTG
>CAYNEX010000261.1:0-2095 GCA_964396335.1 uncultured Steroidobacteraceae bacterium
TTCCCAGGTGTTGAGGATCTTGCCGCGCAGCGGCATCACCGCCTGGAAGGTGCGGTCGCGCGCCTGCTTGGCCGAGCCGCCGGCCGAATCACCCTCCACCAGGAACAGCTCGGTGCGCTTCGGGTCCTGGTTGGTGCAGTCGGCCAGCTTGCCGGGCAGCGCAGGCCCCGCGACCACACGCTTGCGGGTCACCCGCTGCGCCGCCTTCAAGCGCTCCTGCGCATTCTCGATCGCGTATTGCGCGATGCGCTCGCCCGAATCCGGATGCTGGTTCAGCCACAGCGCGGTGCTGTCGCGGGCATAACCCTCGACCAGCGCGGCGGCCTCGCGCGAGGCCAGGCGTTCCTTGGTCTGGCCGGCGAACTGTGGATCCTTCATGCGGATCGACAGCACGAAGGAGACACCGTTCCAGATGTCTTCCGGCGACAGCTTCACGCCGCGCGGCAGCAGGTTGCGGAACTCGGCGAACTCGCGCACGGCGTTGCAGACGCCGGCCCGCAGGCCGTTCACATGCGTGCCGCCGCCGGCGGTGGGAATCAGGTTGACGTAGCTCTCGGCGACGAATGCCGACAGGTTCGGCGCCCAGGCGATGGCCCACTCGACCGCATCGCGCTCCGAGCCATGCTTGCCGGACAGCGGCTCCTTCGGCATGTATTCGGTCTTGCCGACCTGCTCCAGCAGGTATTCGGTCAGCGCGCCGGTGTAGAACCACTCGTCCTTCTCGCCGGTGGCCTCCACCTCGAAGCGCACGCGCAGCCCCGGGCACAGCACGGCCTTGGCCTTCAGCGTGTGGCGCAGCTCGGCGATGGCGAAGCGGTCCGAATCGAAGAACGAGGAATCAGGCCAGAAGCGCACCGTGGTGCCGGTGTTGCGCTGGCCGACGGTGCCGGTTTCCTGCAGCTTCGAGGCCAGCTTGCCGTTCTCGAAACCGATGCTGTATTCCCTGCCGCCGCGCTTGATCCGGCATTCCAGCCGCTTCGACAGCGCGTTCACCACCGACACGCCCACGCCGTGCAGGCCGCCGGAGAACTTGTAGTTGCTGTCGTTGAACTTGCCGCCGGCATGCAGGCGCGTGAGGATCAGCTCGACGCCGGAGACCTTCTCCTTCGGGTGGATGTCCACCGGCATGCCGCGGCCATTGTCGGCCACCTGCAGCGATCCATCCTTGAACACCGTGACCTCGATGGTGTCGCAGTGGCCCGCCAGCGCCTCATCGACGCTGTTGTCGATCACTTCGTGGGCGAGGTGGTTGGGGCGGGTCGTGTCGGTGTACATCCCGGGGCGGCGACGCACCGGGTCGAGGCCGGAGAGGACCTCGATGTCGGAAGCACTGTAAGTCATCGGCGCGATTCTAGCGCGTGGTCTAGAATTGCGCGCCATGAGCAAAGGCAGCGGAACCGCCGGCGCCGAAGCGCCGGACTTCGAGCAATCCCTGGCGGAACTGGAATCACTGATCGCGCGGCTGGAAAGCGGCGATCTGCCGCTGGCGGAGTCGCTGGCGCTGTTCGAGCAGGGCGTGTCACTCACGCGCCGCTGCCACACGCACCTGGCCGATGCGCGCCAGCGCGTGGAGATCCTGCTCAAGGACGGCGCGCGTCCCTTCGATCCTGACGCAGTGGCCGATGAGTGAAATGACCTCCGGCCCGCGCCTCGCCGACTGGCGCGGCCGCGTCGAGGCACAGCTGGCCCGGCGCCTGGACCTTGCCGATCCCGGCACCGCGCGCCTCGGCGAAGCCATGCGCTACAGCACGCTGGGCGGCGGCAAGCGCCTGCGCCCGACACTGGTCTATGCCACCGGCACGGCGCTGGGCGCCGCGCCCGAGGCGCTCGACGATGCCGCCGTGGCGGTGGAGATGATCCACGTCTACAGCCTGGTCCACGACGACCTGCCGGCCATGGACGATGACGACCTGCGCCGCGGCCGTCCCACCTGCCACAAGGCCTACGACGAAGGCACTGCGGTGCTGGTGGGGGACGCGCTGCAGGCTCTCGCCTTCGAGGTGCTGGCCGGCGGCCCCGACAGCACGCTGCCCGCGGCCGCGCGCCTGCAGCAGATCCAGGTGCTGGCGCAGGGCATCGGCACCGCCGGCATGGC
>CAYNEX010000262.1:0-2008 GCA_964396335.1 uncultured Steroidobacteraceae bacterium
AGAACGGCAACAACAACTGGTATGCCGCCAGGCTGCGGGTGGAGCCGGATGGCCGCGTGTCGGAACTGGAAGTGCTGGTGAACCGTCGTGTGGGCGGGGCGCCCGCGGGACCGGCCGGCGGCGCGCCGCCGCGCGAGTTCACCGAGCCGCACCCGCTGATGGCCGAAACGCTGCCGCAGGAGCAATGGCTGTCGCGCGGGGAGCTGGTGCGCATCAGCAATACCTACTTCACCGGCATCGACACCGGCACCAGTTCGTATGGCGTGCCGTTCGCGCCGGAGTGCCAGCGGCGCGAGAACGGCAACATCATGGCGAGCAACCCGGATGCCGCGCCGGGCAGCATGGCCTCGCTGGATTGCAGGACCCAGTTCGACACCGGCTTCCAGGTCATCGTCACCGACATCCGTGAGCGGCGCTTCGAGGTGGTGGACCGCATCAAGGGCCTGGCCTTCGCCTGGGCCTATTTCGACCATGACGGCACGCCGGAGAAGATGTCGAACACGCTGGAGCGCACGCCGATCGACGTGCAACCGATGTTCCGTCAGCCGTTCTCGTTCTATATCGCCGAGGTGTTCAAGATCGTCGATGGGCAGATCCGCCAGATCGAGGCGGTGCTGACGACGGTGCCCTACCAGATGGAGTCGGGCTGGTAGCCGCCCATCACACGCAGGGCTGAATGGTCCGTCCCGCCGCCAGACGGGACGGACCGTTGCTCAGCGTGTCATCGGCCTGCGGAATATTCCCAGGGCCTGCAGGATCAGGATCAGCAGTACTGATCCGGCCAGGGCCACCAGGAAGCGGACGATGCCGCCACTGGCCGCCAGGCCCATCATTCCCGCGATCCAGAATCCCAGCGCCGAACCGACGATGCCGACGATGATGTTGGCCACGATGCCCATCTGCCCGTCAGTCTTCATCAGCATGCTGGCGATCCAGCCGACGAGGCCTCCGACGATGATTACGAACAGCCAGTTCATGTTGCACCTCCGAGGGTAGAGGACCCTGAGCGTAGGCCGGCGCGGAAGGCGCGAATGTAGGACGTGTGCCTGACCCGGTGCACAAACGACCCCTCCCTGCGCATGGCGACGGATATCATGCCGGGACCGTGACTGCCTCGAACCTTTCCGGTCATGCATTGATTACCGGCGCTTCCAGCGGCATCGGTGCCGCCCTGGCGCGCGAATATGCGCGCCGCGGCGTGCCGTTGATCCTGACGGCGCGAAGGGAGGGGCGCTTGCAGGCATTGGCGCAGGAATTGCGCACGCAGGTTCGCGTCGAGGTCATCGCCTGCGATCTGGCGGATCCATCAGCCCCGGCGGCCCTGGTGAAGGAGATCAGCCGCCGCGGACTCGCGGTGCGCATCCTGGTCAACAACGCCGGATACGGCGTGCCGGGCCGTTATCACGCGCACGAATGGCCGACGCATGCCGCCTTCCTGCAGGTGATGGTGCAGGCCGTCAGCGAATTGACCTTCCGGCTGCTGCCGCAGATCCGCGCCTCGGGGCAGGGACGCATCCTCAATGTCGCTTCAGTGGCCGCGCTGATTCCCGGCGCCGACGGACAGACCCTGTACGCACCGGTGAAGGCCTTCCTGGTGCGTTTCAGCGAATCACTGGCGCTGGAGAATGCCGACCGCGGCGTGCGCGTCACGGCGCTGTGCCCGGGATTCACCAGGTCGGAGTTCCATGATGTGCTGGGTTCGCGCGACATGATGGACAGGCTGCCGCGCTGGATCTGGCTGGATGCCGCCGATGTGGCGCGCGCGGGTGTGGATGCGGTGGAGCGCGGCAAGGTGCTGGTCGTGCCGGGCTGGCGCTACAAGCTGGTGTGCATGGCCGCGCGGCTGTTGCCGCACGGGTTGCTGATGAGCTGGATGCGGCGCAATTCCGGGCGGATCCGCAGGACCGACTGAGAAATGAAAAGGGCCCGGAAGATCATTCCGGGCCCTGGTATTGGTGGTGGGGCGGCAGCCCGCGCCAAACGACCGTTGAAAGTACGCGATACCGGC
>CAYNEX010000263.1:0-1977 GCA_964396335.1 uncultured Steroidobacteraceae bacterium
CGCGGCAGATGAAGGCCGAGCGCGACAAGCGCGCCAACATCCTCGAGGCCGAGGGTTTCCGGCAGGCGGCCATCCTGAAGGCCGAGGGCGAGAAGCAGTCGGCGGTGCTCGAGGCCGAGGGCCGCAAGGAGGCCGCGTTCCGCGACGCCGAGGCGCGCGAGCGTGCCGCCGAGGCCGAGGCGCGCGCCACCGAGATGGTTTCGCAGGCCATCGCGCAGGGCAACACCAATGCGCTGAACTACTTCGTGGCGCAGAAGTACATCGAGTCGCTGAAGGAGTTCGCCAACTCGCCCAACCAGAAGGTGTTCTTCCTGCCGGTCGAGGCCACCAGCGTGATCGCCTCCATCGGCGGCATCGCCGAGCTGGCCAAGGACGCGATGCAGAAGCAGGCGGGACGTTAGGCCCCGAGGATTATCCATGCACGACTTCCTGCAAGGACTGACCTGGTGGCACTGGTGGATCGTCGCCGCCGTGCTGGCCGCGCTGGAGACCTTCGTGCCCGGTGCGCTGGCCATCTGGTTCGCGGCCGCCGCGCTGGTGCTCGGCGCGCTGCTGCTGGCGGTGCCGATCCGCTGGGAACTGCAGCTGGTGCTGTTCGGGGTGCTGGCGGCGGTCGCCACCGCGCTGTGGTGGCGTTATGGCCGGGCCGGCAGGGACGAATCCACCCAGCCGACGCTGAACCAGCGCGGCGCCCAGTACATCGGCCGCGTGCTGACGCTGATCCAGCCCATCCAGGCCGGCACCGGCAAGGTGCGCGTGGGCGATACCGAATGGCTGGTGGAAGGCGAGGATGCGCCGGTGGGCACGCAGGTGCGCGTGGTGTCGGTGAAGGGCGCGGTGCTGCGCGTGGAGCACGTCGCAACATGATCTGAAGCGAGCGCCGGATGGCGCGGAGGGGCGGACGATGACGATGCTGTCGCAATTGCTGGATGCAAAGGGAAGCAACGTGTACTCGGTGACGCCCGACGCGTCGGTGCTCGATGCGATCAGGCTGATGGCCGAGCGGCACATCGGCGCGCTGCTGGTGATGGACGGTGACCGCCTCGCGGGCATCATTTCCGAGCGCGACTACGCCCGCAAGGTGGTGCTGAAGGGGCGCGCCTCCGAAAGCACCGCGGTGCGCGAGATCATGAGTTCGCCGGTGCATACTGCCACCCCCGGACAGACCGTCGATGACGCCATGCGGCTGATGACCGAATGGCGCATCCGCCACCTGCCGGTGGTGCGCAACGGCAGGGTGGTCGGGGTGGTGTCGATCGGCGACCTGGTCAAGAGCGTGATCGAGGACCAGCGCCACACCATCGAGGACCTGAAGAACTACATCGCCGGCTGAGGCCTTGTGTGCGCCCCGCCGGCCTGCCGGGGCGCCGGTCCAACTGGGAGCCGAATCCCATTTCCATAATGCGCGCCGCCGCGCGCACGCAAAGTGTGAACCACGTCCGCTGCGGGCGCGGCCCGATCACGGATATATGGTGCCGTTCATTGTCCGGTTATTGCGTGCGAGGCGGTGTCCATGACCAACGAAGAAATCGACAAGGCCACCGGCCTGACGCGCGGCCAGCTGCTCACCTTCCGGCTCGGGACCTCCACCTACGGCGTGGACATCCTGCGCGTGAAGGAGATCCGCGGCTGGTCACCGGTGACCCGGATCCCGCATTCCCCTCCCCACGTGCTGGGCGTGCTGAACCTGCGTGGCGCCATCGTGCCGGTGGTCGACCTGCGCCTGCGCTTCGGAATGGCCGAGGCCGGTTTCTCGGCCATGACGGTGATCATCGTGCTGTCGGTGCAGACGCCGAACGGCCAGCGTGACTGCGGCGTGGTGGTGGATTCGGTTTCGGATGTGGTCGACGTGCAGCCCGGTTCGGTGAAGCCGGCGCCCACGCTGAAGGCCGGACAGGGCCATGACTTCATCGCCGGCATCGCCACCATCGACGAAGAAATGCTGATCCTGCTCAACGTGGATGAGCTGGTGACGCG
>CAYNEX010000264.1:0-1977 GCA_964396335.1 uncultured Steroidobacteraceae bacterium
GCGGCCTGCCGTCGACCGATCGCGGCAAGGTGGTGGTGCTGGGCGCCGGCGCCGCCGGCGGCAATGCCGCTGCGCTGGCCGCCGCCGGTGGTGCCAACGTCGTCGTCTTCGACAAGCGCCAGGATCGCCTGGCCGAGATGATGGCCGTGGGGCCGAACGTCACCGCCCTGTATCCGTATGAAGAATACGTGGCGCGCGAAGTGGCCGGCGCCGACCTGATCATCGGCGCGGTGCTGATCCCCAGCGCGCGCGCGCCACGGGTTGTCACCGCGGAGATGGTGAAGTCGATGCAGCCGGGCACGGTGATGGTCGACATTTCCGTCGACCAGGGCGGCTGCTTCGAGACGACACGGCCGACCACCTGGGCGAACCCGACCTATGTCGAGCACGGCGTCACCCATTTCGCCGTCACCAACATGCCCGGTGCGGTGCCGAAGACCTCCTCCGAGGCGATCTGCGCGGCGATCCTGCCCTACGTGCAGCACCTGGCCACCGGCGGCGCCTGGCGCGAACATGCGCCGCTGGCGCGCGGCATCAATGTCGAGGCCGGCAAGCTGGTGCATCCGGCACTGCAGGGCATGCTCTGATCAACCCGGTGCACAAACGCGGCGCGTCGCCGATATCGCGACATGATCGTGGCATGATCGCCGTGGAGGTCCACTGACATGCCACCACCGAAAGCCCGCGCCGGCACCGGCAGCGACAAGCCGCTGCTCTCCGACACCATGCAGCGCCACCTCAAGGATGTGGCGCTGCTGTTGTTGCTGCCGGTGGCGTTGTACCTGCTGATCTGCCTGCTCAGCCACCATCCGGATGACCCGGGCTGGTCGCACGCCGGCACCGGCGAGTCGGTGCGCAATCTCGGCGGTGTCGCCGGCGCCTGGCTGGCCGACCTGGCCTTGTATTTCTTCGGCTACGTCGCCTGCACGCTGCCTTTGCTGGTGTTGTGGCTGGGCTGGAACATGGTGCGCCCGCGCCCGGACGAGTCGCGCTTCGATCCCAGCCTGCGCCTGCTGGGTGTGCTGCTGTTCCTGCTGACCGGAAGCGCCCTGGCGCACCTGTACCTGGCGCCGAGCGTGAACCTGCCGGCGTCGCCCGGCGGTTTGCTCGGGCAGCTTCTGGGCGGTGGCCTGGCCAGCGTACTGGCGCATGTCGGTGCCGGCCTGTTGCTGCTGGCGCTGTTCCTGGCGGCGGTGACGCTGGCCTTCGGCATTTCCTGGCCGAAGGTGATGGATGCACTGGGCGATGTCGCGCTGCGCCTGTTCGCCTGGATGATGTCGCATCTGCGCAAGCGCGGCGACCGCAGTGCCGCCAAGGTGGCGCGCAGCGAGCGCGAGCAGGTGCGCAAGGCCGACCGGCGCACGCGCGCCGAGCGCGAACCGATCGTCATCGCCGAGCGGCCGGTGGAAAAGCCGCCGAAGATCGAGCGCAAGCGCGAAGTGCAGATGCCGCTGTTCCCCGGCAGCGGTGGTGAAGGCGACCTGCCGCCGCTGTCGCTGCTGGACGAGCCGCGGCCGCAGCCGGCCGGCTATTCGCCGGAAGCACTGGAGGCGCTGTCGCGCCAGGTCGAACTCAAGCTCAAGGACTTCCGCATCGAGGCGCGCGTGGTCGGGGTCTATCCCGGTCCGGTGATTACCCGTTTCGAGCTGGAACTGGCGCCGGGCGTGCGTGCCAGCCAGGTGTCCAATCTCGACAAGGACATCGCCCGCGGGCTGTCGGTGGTCAGCGTGCGCGTGGTCGAGGTCATTCCCGGCAAGACGACGATCGGCCTGGAAATTCCCAACGCGCAGCGCGAGACGGTGTACTTCCGCGAGATCCTGGATTCCGATGCCTATGCGCGCGCTGGCTCGGCGCTGTCGATGGCGCTGGGCAAGGACATCGGCGGCATCCCGGTGATCGTCGACCTGGCGAAGATGCCACACCTGCTGGTCGCCGGCACCACCGGCTCCGGCAAGTCGGTCGGGTTGAACGCGATGG
>CAYNEX010000265.1:0-1946 GCA_964396335.1 uncultured Steroidobacteraceae bacterium
TCACTTCGACCGAGCCGCTGATGATGTAGTAGAGGACGTCGGGCAGGTCGCCGGCGTGGATGATGACGGTCTTGCTGGGTACCGTGCGGATCCGGCAGTAGCTCAGGAAGCGGTTGATCGCGGGGATGTCACTGAGCGGCTTGATGTCGTCCATTTTTGTCGTTCTCGACGTAATGCCCGATGAATGGGACACGTTTCCCTGTATTGGCCTCCTTTGTATTACATAACGAGGCGCGGGAGCAACCGCGCCCCTGTGAAGCCGGTCGCAGTTACAGCCAACGGGCCGTGCCGGTCATCACGCGCGACGCCATCTGCATCGCGAATTTCACCGGGGAGGGCAGCTCGACACCGCCCGCGCGGCGCGCCAGTTCGCCATGGGCCTGCTCGTCGGCCCGCATGCGCTCGATGATGGCGCGGCTGCGCTGATCCGTCTCCGGCAGGCGCGCAAGGTGCGAGTCGAGGTGGCGCTCCACCTGCTTCTCGGTCTCGGCCACGAACCCGAGGCTGACCTTGTCCGATGCCAGGCCCGCGGCCATGCCGATGGCAAAGGAGCCGGCATACCAGAAGGGGTGCAGCAGGCTGCGCCGGTCGTTCAGTTCCTTCAGCCGCTCCTCGCACCAGGCAAGATGGTCGGTCTCCTCGCGGGCGGCCTGTTCCAGCAGCGCGCGCACCTTCGGATCGCGGGCCACCAGCGCCTGGCCGTGATAGAGACCCTGCGCGGCCACCTCGCCGGCGTGGTTGACCCGCATCAGGCTCGCCGCCAGCCGCCGTTCGGGCTCCGCGGGGGCCTCTGCCGGGGTTCCAGGGGCCGGTCGCAGCGCCCTGGGCGGGGCGAACATGGCCCGCAGGGCCCGGTCGGCGCTGGCAAGTATTTGATCGGGAAGGGTTCTTTCGGTGGCCATGGGAGTTACTATATAGGTGTCCGGCCGCCCCGCTAAGAGAGCCCACAAGGGCTTTGAATGCGCGCCGGCTTCGATTACACTCTGCGGCCTTTTTTACGGCACCCCTCGTCGCGCCCGCCGGGCCGGCCCGGGGACCGAAGACCCGGTAGACAAGATGAGCACCACATTCGTCAAACCCGCCGAAGTTCGCGCGGACTGGTACGTCGTCAACGCCGAGGGCAAGACCCTGGGCCGCCTCGCCACCGAGCTGGCTCGTCGCCTGCGCGGCAAGCACAAGGCCGACTACAGCCCGCACGTCGACATGGGCGACAACCTGATCGTGCTGAACGCGGAGAAGATCCGCGTCACCGGCGCCAAGCTCACCGACAAGTTCTACCACCAGCACACCGGCTACATGGGCAACCTGAAGTCCATCTCGCTGGGCAAGCTGCTGAAGGAGCACCCGGAGCGCGCGATCGAGTTCGCCGTGAAGGGCATGCTGCCGAAGAACACGCTGGGCCGGAAGATGTTCCGCAAGCTGCACGTGTTCGCCGGTGCAGAGCATCCGCACAAGGCCCAGCAGCCCAAGGCGCTGGAACTGTAAGCCGCAAGAATCAACGCAAGAGATCCACGACAGATGGCAGCAGCAAGCAACTACGGCACCGGCCGGCGCAAGACCGCCACGGCGCGCGTGTTCATGAAGGCCGGCACCGGCAAGATCACCGTCAACGACCGTCCGCTCGATGAGTTCTTCGGTCGCGAGACCGGACGCATGATCGTGCGCCAGCCGCTGGCTGTTGCCCAGGTCGAGGATCGTTTCGACTTCAACGTGCAGGTGGTCGGCGGTGGCATCACCGGCCAGGCCGGCGCGATCCGCCACGGCATCACCCGCGCGCTGATCGAGTATGATGAAACCCTGCGCAAGGCACTGCGCCAGGCCGGCTTCGTCACGCGCGATGCGCGCGAGGTGGAGCGCAAGAAGGTCGGTCGCCGCAAGGCCCGCCGCGGCCCGCAGTACAGCAAGCGATAGTCCCATTGGGGGATCGTCCAGCGGTAGGACTACGG
>CAYNEX010000266.1:0-1847 GCA_964396335.1 uncultured Steroidobacteraceae bacterium
AAGGCATCTCGCACGAGGTCTGCTCGCTGGCCGGTACGCTGCGCCTGGGCAAGCTGGTGGCGTTCTTCGATGACAACGGCATTTCCATCGACGGCGATGTGAAGGGCTGGTGCGCCGATGACGTGCCGGGCCGTTTCGAGGCCTATGGCTGGCGCGTGATCCGCGATGTCGATGGCCACGACGCCGGCGCGGTTGCCGCCGCCATCGAAGAAGCGAAGAAGCAGGACGACCGCCCGGTGCTGATCTGCTGCCGCACCATCATCGGCTATGGCGCGCCCAACAAGGCCGGCTCCAAGTCGACGCATGGCGAGGCGCTGGGCGCCGAGGAAGTGGCCGCCGCGCGCAAGCACCTGGTGTGGACCGCCGAGCCGTTCGTGATTCCCGATCCCATCCGCGACGCCTGGGACCAGCGTGCGCGTGGCGCCGCCGCGCAGCAGGACTGGAACCAGCGATTCGCGGCCTATGAAAAGGCCTTCCCGGAACTGGCGAAGGAATTCCGCCGCCGCATGGCCAACGAACTGCCTGCGAACTACGCCGAGATCGCGCGCAAGGGCGTCGAAGCCGCGCTGGCGGTCAACAAGCCGCAGGCCACGCGCCAGTCCTCGCAGGTGGTGCTCAATGCCATCGGCCCGCTGCTGCCGGAACTGGTGGGCGGTTCGGCCGACCTTTCCGGTTCGAACAACACCTTCCGCAATGACTCGGTGCCGGTGACGCCCGATGCGGCCTTCGGCAACTACATCAACTGGGGCGTGCGCGAGTTCGGCATGACCGCCGCGATGAACGGCATGGCGCTGCACGGCGGCTTCCGTCCCTATGGCGGCACCTTCCTGGTGTTCAGCGACTACGCGCGCAATGCCGTGCGCATGGCCGCGCTGATGCGCCAGGGTGTGGTGCTGGTCTACACCCACGATTCCATCGGCCTCGGCGAAGACGGTCCCACCCACCAGCCGGTGGAGCACCTGGCCTCGCTGCGCGCAATGCCGAACCTTTCCGTGTGGCGTCCGGCCGATGCGGCCGAGACCGCGCTGGCCTGGGCCGCGGCTGCCAGCCGCACCGACGGCCCGACCGCGCTGATCCTGACCCGCCAGGCGCTGCCGCAGCAGCCGCGCAGCGCCGAACAGGGCCAGGCCATCGCCCGCGGCGGCTACGTGCTGGTCGATCCGCCGGGCGGTGCGCCCGAGGCCATCGTCATCGCCACCGGTTCGGAAGTGGCGCTGGCCGCCGACGCCGTGAAGGCGCTGAACGAGGCCGGCCGCCGCGTGCGGCTGGTGTCGATGCCCAGCACCGACACCTTCGACCGCCAGGATGCGGCGTATCGTGAATCGGTGCTGCCCGCGTCGGTGACCCGCCGCGTGGCGGTGGAAGCCGGCGCGACGCTGCCCTGGTGGAAATACGTCGGCAGCAATGGCCGCGTGATCGGCATCGACAGCTTCGGTGCCTCGGGCAAGGCCAGCGACCTGTTCCGCCACTTCGGCATCACGACCGAGCGCGTGCGCGCGGCCGTTGAAGAAATTCTCTGAACGATCGAGACGACAGAAAGAGGAAGACCATGGCTATCAAGGTAGGCATCAACGGATACGGACGCATCGGCCGCAACATCCTGCGCGCCCTGTACGAGGGCAAGCGCAACGGCGAGATCCAGATCGTTGCCATCAACGACCTGGGCGATGCGGCCACCAACGCGCACCTGACGCAGTACGACACCGCGCACGGCCGTTTCCCCGGTGAAGTGCGTGCCGACGGCGATGCCATCGTGGTCAATGGCGACCGCATCAAGGTGTTTGCCGAGCGTGACCCGGCCAAGCTGCCGTGGTCCTCGGTGGGCGCCGACATCGTGTTCGAGTGCA
>CAYNEX010000267.1:0-1826 GCA_964396335.1 uncultured Steroidobacteraceae bacterium
TGGGCTTCGGCCGCACCGGCACGCTGTTCGCCTGCGAGCAGGCCGGCATCACGCCGGATTTCATGTGCCTGTCGAAAGGGCTCACCGGTGGTTACCTGCCGCTGTCGGCGGTGCTGACCACGCAGGCTGTCTATGACGCTTTCTACGATGAATACGAGAAGCTCAACGCCTTCCTGCATTCGCACAGCTACACCGGCAATCCGCTGGCCTGTGCCGCGGCACGGGCGACGCTGGAGATCTTCGCCACGCAGCCGGTGATTGCGCGCAACCGCGAACTGGCCGCACGCATGAAGCAGGCGACGGCGGCGCTGGCGGACCACCCGCATGTGGCCGAAGTACGCCAGACCGGCATGATCCTGGCCATCGAGATGGTGCGCGACAAGCTGAGCCGCGAGCCCTACGACTTCCGCGAGCGGCGCGGACTCACCGTGTACCGCCATGCGCTGGAACGCGGCGCGCTGCTGCGCCCGGTGGGCAATGTGGTCTATTTCATGCCGCCCTATGTGGTGACGCCGGAGGAGATCGACCTGCTGGCCGACATCGCACGCAGCGGCATCGAGGCCGCCACATGCGCCTGACGCGCGTGCACCTGCCGGCGCCGCTGGCTTCCGACCTTACTGTGGAACTGCCGCATGGCAGCGCCCAGCACCTGACGCGCGTGCTGCGCCTCGGCGAAGGCGATGCGCTGCGCGCCTTCGATGGCACCGGCGGCGAATACGACGCGGTGATCGAGAGCGTGCGCCGCGGCGCCGTCAGCGTGCGCATCGGCGCGCATCACGCCATCGAGCGCGAATCACCGCTGAACATCACGCTGCTGCAGGGCATTGCCCGCGGCGAGAAGATGGACCTGATCCTGCAGAAGGCCACCGAACTGGGCGTGACCCGCATCGTGCCGGTGACCAGCCAGCGCAGCAATGTGCGCCTGACGCGCGAGACCGCGGCGCAGAAGCGCGAACACTGGCTGGGCGTGGTGGCCAGCGCCTGCGGGCAATGCGGCCGCAATCGCCTGCCGCAGGTGGTCGAGCCGGTGGACATGGCCGGCGCCGTGCAATACGCGGGACAGGGATTGAAGCTGGCGCTGGTGCCGGAAGAGGACGCGCGCACGCTGCGCGCGCTGCTCGATGAAGCCATCGCCGCCAATGCCGGCAAGGCGCCGCCGATCACGCTGCTGGTGGGACCGGAAGGCGGCATCGATCCTTCCGAACTGCGGCTGGCGCGGTTGAAGGGGTTCACGCCCTGTGTGCTGGGGCCGCGGGTCCTGCGCACCGAGACCGCCGCGCTGGTGGCGCTGGCGGCCTTGCAGTTCGCGGCGGGAGATCTCGCGGGCACCACCTGACGCGCCCGCGCCTCCCGTCACGCGCAGGTCAGAATTCCTTCCACACCTGGTCGTTGCCGTTGACGCCTCGGCGTTCGCGCGAGGCGGCCGCCCTTCCCGACCAGGGGCGACCGGTCCCACGGCGCTCGACGCCGCCGGGCGGACCGGGCAGCTTCTTCGTGACGGCCGGCGCCGCCTCCACCTTGTAACGCTGCATCAGCGCATTGAGCGCGGAGGCCTGCTCGGCCATCGACTGGCTGGCAGCTGTCGCCTGCTCCACCAGCGCGGCGTTCTGCTGCGTGAGTTCGTCCAGCTGCATCACCGCCTTGCTGACCTGGTCGATGCCCGCCGACTGTTCCTGGCTGGCGGCGGAGATCTCCGCGACGATGTCCGCCACCTTCTTCACCGCCGTGACGATCTGCTCCAGCGTCTCGCCGGAACGGCTCACCAATGTCGATCCATCCTGCACCTTCTGCACGCTGTCATGGATCAGCGCCTTGATCTCCGTGGC
>CAYNEX010000268.1:0-1826 GCA_964396335.1 uncultured Steroidobacteraceae bacterium
TTCTGCAGTTCCTCGCGGGTGCCGGCCAGCACCAGGATGCCGCGCGAGTTGTCGGCGCTGACCACGGCGGTGGGTCGGGCGAACGGCGTGAGCAGGCGATGCATCTCGGTCGGCGCGATGTAGCGCAGCGGCACGATCTGCACCTGGTAGCCACGGCCGGAGGGAATCGGCCCCATGCGCGGGGTGATGTTGCCGGGCACCGCCGCCGCCACCGGCAGGATCTCGTATCGGCCATCCTTGTAGACAATGCTGGCATTGTTCAGTGCCAGCAGGTATTCCAGCACGCCCATCGCCTGTTCGGCGCGGATCGGCTTCTGGGTGACGTAGGTGACGTTGCCACCGACGCCGGGGCCGATGATGTAGTTCTCGTTGTAGACCTCGCCGATGATCGCCTGCACCACGGCCTGGATCGGCTGGTCCTGGAAGTTGAAGCTGATCTCGCCGTCGACCGGCGGCACCGGCAGCGCCCGGCTGGCGGCCTGGCGGTTGATCAGATCGGATGACCCGATCTGGATGATCTCCTCGCGGATCTCGTCGTCATCCGCCTCTTCCTCGTCGCCGTCGAGGCGGATGCCGCCTTCACCTTCTTCGTCCAGGCCACGGGTATCGGCGCCATCGCGCTCGCTGCCGCCGGCGTAGGACATGGCCCGGCTGGGCTGGTTCCAGTCGTGCGCCGGCGGTGGCACCGGCTTGGCCTGCTGGCTGGCGCAGCCGCCCAGGAAGGTCAGCAGCGCCAGCAGCGCGGTCAGGCCGTAATGAATGCGGTGTGGAGTCATGGCGGTCATCGTTTCTGGTTCTGTTCGGCTTCGCGGCGCAACTGCGCGCGTCGTTCCTCGATGCGGCGGCGGATCTCGGCGGCGCGGCGCGCCACTTCGTCTTCCGGGCTGGCATCGGGGGTGTTGGCGTTGGGCTGCGGCGGCGCCCCCGAGGGCCTCGCCGCGGTTCTGGGTTGCTGTGCCGGCGGTGCGGCCGGGGTGCTGGAGGCGGCACCGATGGCCAGCTCGAGCACGGTTTCGCTGTCACTGCCGCTGTCATGGAACACCACTTTCCGCGGCTCGATGGATTTCACTGTCCAGCCGCCCTGGTCACCCGGCAACGGCATGTTCTCGGTCAGGTTGAGCGAACGTCCGGTCATGTTGTCGCGGACCAGCACCACCTTGGTGCCAGGCGTGTGGATGATTCCGGTCAGGGCGACATTGAGCGGTGCCGATGGCGGCGCCTCGACCGGCGCCTCTTCCGGCTCCTCCCCGCTGTCCTTGGGTTGCGGGCGACGGTCGTCGGCGAACAGCGGTCGCTGCACGACATCATCGAACACGTCCAGGCCGGGAAGTTCCACCTGCGCCTCGCTCAACTGCAGCGCGGCGACGGCATCGATGTCGCCAGCACCGACATTGGGCACGCCACGGCCAAAGCCGGCGAGCAGCAGCAGGTACAGCGCCGCCAGCACCGCCACGGCAATGCCGAGCACACGGGTCAGCTGTTGCGCCTGGGTGCGGGTCATGTCGACCTCCCGGCACCCGGCCCGGGGCGGCGCAGGTAGCCGTACAGGTCGAAGCGGATGTCCAGGCGGTAACCGCCGGTCTGTGCATTGGCCTGCGGCCGGCCGGGAAAGGCGCGGCCACTGCGCCGGCCTTCCTGCTGCCTGTATATATTGAGTTCGTCGACGAACAGCAGCGGCTTGCCGCTTTCCAGCGCGTGCAGCACCTCGCCGAAATCGTCGATATCGCAACGCAGGTGCACCGAGATGGTCACCCGCTCGTACAACTCGTCGGCGATGCTGGTGCGCTTGGGGTTGTGACTGGCGACCTGGCAGCGCTCCTCGACCT
>CAYNEX010000269.1:0-1811 GCA_964396335.1 uncultured Steroidobacteraceae bacterium
AGGTCGTGCAGGATGTCCTCGGCGGCGATGGTCTCGCGGCGGATGCGCGATTCGGCGAAGGCCACGTCCTCGGCGATGCCCGGATCCAGGTGATGGCAGACCATCAGCATGTCCAGGTGCTCGTCCACCGTGTTGACGGTGTACGGCCGCGTCGGGTTGGTGGAGGAGGGCAGCACATTGGCTTCGCCGCAGGCGCGGATGATGTCCGGCGCATGGCCGCCGCCGGCACCCTCGGTATGGTAGGTGTGGATGGCGCGGCCCTTGAACGCGGCCAGCGTGTCCTCGAGGAATCCCGACTCGTTCAACGTGTCGGTGTGGATGGCCACCTGCACGTCATGTTCTTCGGCGACGTTCAGGCAGCAGTCGATGGCCGCGGGGGTGGTGCCCCAGTCTTCATGCAGTTTCAGGCCCATTGCACCGGCGCGGATCTGCGCATCCAGGCCCTCCGGCAGGCTGGCGTTGCCCTTGCCCAGCAGGCCGAAGTTCATCGGCAGCGCATCCAGTGCCTGCAGCATGCGGGCCAGGTGCCATTCGCCCGGCGTGCAGGTGGTGGCATTGGTGCCGGTGGCCGGGCCCGTGCCGCCCCCGATCATCGTGGTGACGCCCGACATCAGCGCTTCCTCCACCTGCTGCGGGCAGATGAAGTGGATGTGCGAGTCGATGCCGCCGGCGGTGACGATCTGGCCTTCGCCGGCGATGATCTCGGTGCCCGGCCCGATGATCAGGTCGACGCCGGGCTGGATGTCCGGGTTGCCGGCCTTGCCGATGCCGGCGATGCGGCCGCCGCGCAGGCCGATGTCGGCCTTCACGATGCCCCAGTGGTCGACGATCAGCGCATTGGTGATGACGGTATCCATCACTTCGGGACCGTGCCGCTGGCTCTGGCCCATGCCGTCGCGGATCACCTTGCCGCCGCCGAACTTCACTTCCTCGCCATAGAGGGTGTGGTCGCGCTCCACCTCGATCACCAGGGCCGTGTCACCGAGGCGCACGCGGTCGCCGGTGGTGGGACCGAACATCTCAGCATAGGCGCGCCGGTCCATGCTGCTCATAGGCGCCCCATCACGCGGCCCTGGAAGCCGTACACGACGCCATCGCCGGCCAGTCGCACCAGCGTCACGGCGCGGGTCTGGCCCGGCTCGAAGCGCACCGCGGTGCCGGCGGGGATGTCGAGGCGGAAGCCGCGCGCGGCCTCGCGGTCGAACTGCAGCGCGTTGTTGGTCTCGAAGAAGTGGTAGTGCGAGCCCACCTGCACGGGCCGGTCGCCGGTGTTGGCGACGGTCAGCTGGCAGCGATCGCGGCCGGCGTTGATCTGGATGCTGCCGGGTTCGGGAATCAGTTCACCGGGGATGATCTGCGTCATGGGCAATCCTCAGGTGATGGGGGCGTGCACGGTGACCAGCTTGGTGCCGTCGGGGAAGGTCGCTTCCACCTGCACCTCGTGGATCATCTCGGGCACACCCTCCATCACGTCTTCGCGCTTCAGCAGCGTGGCGCCCTCCGACATCAGTTCGGCCACGCTGCGGCCATCGCGGGCGCCTTCCAGGATGGCGGCGCTGATGTAGGCGACCGCCTCCGGATAGTTCAGCTTCAAGCCGCGCGCGCGGCGGCGCTCCGCCAGCAGCGCGGCGGTGAACAGCAGCAGCTTGTCCTTTTCGCGGGGAGTCAGTTCCAAGGCTCCGTCCTCGGGGAAGTCAGGTGGCCCAGATGCGCGGCGGCACGGCGGAAACGCCGAGCAGCGCCGGTCGCAGCATCAGCCAGATGCGGGTGAACAGTTCGCGCACCGGCTCGGCCTGCATGGCCAGCGCGCG
>CAYNEX010000270.1:0-1797 GCA_964396335.1 uncultured Steroidobacteraceae bacterium
CGGTCCTCCGGATAGGCGAACATCAGCGCCAGCGCCGTGGAGGCCGCCTTCTTCTCGCAATTGGCGTGGTCGACCAGCAGCGTGCGCCACTCGCGCGCCGCATGTTCGGCCCAGGCCATCGGTGTCGCCGCCTTCAACATCACGCCGCCGCCGCGCGTGCCTGGGCCGCGGCATCGCGCAGCACGCTTTCCACCTGCGCCGCCGAGGAATAGCGATCCCCGGGCTGCTTTGCCAGCAGCTTGTCGATGATGTCCTGCCACTGGTCCAGCGGCGCCGGCAGGCGCGGGATCGGATGGTGGCGATGTTTGTAGATGATGGCCATCGGGTTGTTGTCGGTGTAAGGCTTCTCGCCGGCGAGCATCTCGTGGAGGATCACGCCGAGGCTGTAGAGGTCGGAGCGTTCGTCCACCGTCTCGCCATGGCCCTGCTCCGGGCTCATGTAATGCGGCGTGCCGAAGATCACGCCGGGGTCGGTCATGTCGGCCGACAGCGCCGCATGCTTGGCCAGGCCGAAGTCGGTGAGCACGATGCGATGCGCACCGCGCATCAGCACGTTGCCGGGCTTCAGGTCGCGGTGCAGTGCGCCGGCGCCATGCAATGCCACCAGCGCGCCGGCCACCTGTGAAGCCAGGTCGAGGGATTCGGCCGGCGTGATGCCGGCACGGATGCGCCGGCGCAGGTCGCCGTCCGGGTAGTACTCCATCGCCAGATACGCATGGTCATCGGCCACACCCAGCTCATGGCAGCGCACGATGCTGGAGTGGGTCAGGCGGTGCGCGATCTCGTATTCCTGCAGGAAACGCTCGAAGGCCTGGTCGACGCCTTCGGAGTCACGCACCGAGGGCGTCACCTTGATCACGATCAGCGAACCGGCCTTCTCGCTTTCGGCCAGGTACAGCTGCGAGCTGGAACCACCGGCCAGGCGGCGCACGCAGCGGTAGCCGGGAATGCGCACCGGCCCGAAACGGCGCGAGGCCTCGGCCGCCGGCGAGATGCGCCAGTCGGCCTGCGCGCGCCGCTGCATGCGCGCGGCTTCCTCGAGTACGGCAATCAAGGTCTGGTGGGCAAAACCCTGGCGCGGGATCACGCCGAAGGCGCCGCACAGGCGCGCCTCGCGCGCCACCGGCGAAGCGGATTCATGCGACAGGAACACGATCGGCGCAAACCCGCGCCGCGTGGCCAGGTCGCGCAGCCAGGTGAGGCCCTGCCCCTGCAGCCAGTCCTCGTCCAGCACCACGGCGTCATAGCCCTGGGCGAGGAATTCGGGAGGCAGGGTTCCTTCGGAACGCGCCGAGCGATAGTCGATCTTCGCGTCCGGCCATGCACAGGTGATGTGATGGCGCAGCAGCGTGCGGTAACGCGGATCCTGCACCACCAGCAGCAAGCGCATCCCGATCGCCTCCCCGTCGAAGAGCTAGTTCACGGCCTTCAGCGCACCCTCGCGCCGCTGCGCCTTGGCACCGTCGTTGCGCTCGCGCTCCAGCCGTTCCAGGTACTCGGGGGTCACGTCACCGGTGACATAACACCCGGAGAAGCAGGAGGTGTCGAACTCGCTGATCGAGGCATTGTCGTGCCGGCAGGCGGCCACCAGGTCCTCGAGGTCCTGGTAGATCAGCCAGTCGGCGCCGATCTCGCGCGCCACCTCATCGACATCGCGGCGCGCGGCCACCAGCTCGGAGGCCGCCGGCATGTCGATGCCGTACACATAGGGATAACGCACCGGCGGCGCGGCCGAGGCGAAATACACCTTGCGCGCGCCGGCCTCGCGGGCCAGCTCGATGATCTGCGCCGAGGTGG
>CAYNEX010000271.1:0-1727 GCA_964396335.1 uncultured Steroidobacteraceae bacterium
CGCTCACATTGCGCCCCATCGGCGTGCTGCGCACCGCCTTTGCCAACAAGGTCGATGCGCCGCGCCAGCCCGCCGCCGCCACCGATGCCGAGGGCGTGATCGAACTGCTGCCCGGCATGAACCTCGAGCACGCCATCGAAGACCTCGACGGCTGGGAGCGCATCTGGGTCATCTTCTGGTTCCACCACAACCGCGGCTGGCGCCCGAAGGTGCTGCCGCCACGCGCCACCACAGGGCGCAAGGGCGTACTCGCCACACGCTCGCCGCATCGTCCCAATCCGCTGGGACTGTCGGCACTGCGCCTGGTGCGCGTCGACGGCCTGCGCCTGCACGTGCGTGACGTGGACCTGCTGGATGGCACGCCGGTGCTCGACATCAAGCCCTACGTGCCCTACGCCGACGCCTTCCCCGAATCCGGCAGCGGCTGGCTGGCGGCGGATCCGAAGCCGGCCTGGAAAGTCGGATTCGCTCCCGAAGCCGACGCACAGCTCACCTGGCTTACACCGCGCATCGCGCTGCCATTGCGTGAACGGGTGACCGCGACGCTGGCGCTGGGACCCCAGCCGCATCCCTACCGGCGCATCCGCCGCGCGAAGGACGGCGGTTTCACGCTGGCCGTGCAGGACTGGCGTGTCGGGTTCCGCGTGCAGGGGGACAGAGTGGAGGTGCTGCAGGTGCGCAGCGGTTACCAGGCCTCGCAGCTGGAGAAATCCTCACGCGACCCGGCGGATCCCTTGCGCGTGCACCGCGAGTACAACGCGCAGTTCGGCATCATCGTGCGCTGAAGGGCACGCCTTCAGGCATCTCCCGGCGGATGTTCGCTGAACCACCGCGCGATCGCCGGCATGTGCGCCTCGAACCCTCCCGGGAATGACAGGTTCAGCACGCCGGCGCGTGCGTCGCTGCGATTCTGGAAATCGTGCACCACACCGGCCGGTGCCAGCACGAATGAACCCTTCGGTGCGTCGTGCCAGGCATCGCCCAGCAGGAAACTCATCGTGCCCTCGATGACGAAGAACACATCGTCCTCGGCATGGGAATGCGCGCCCGGCCCCTGCGTGTGCGGCTCCAGCCACCATTCCGAGATCGAATAGCCATTGCCGGTTTCGTCGCCGTCCGCCTTGAAGACGGCTTCGATGCGGCCCATGCGCCAGGCGCGGCCCTCACCCGGCGCCAGCAACAGCGCGCGCCTTTCGGCCCCTGTCTTTGAACCGGGTTCAGACATCCGTCCGCGCCCCCTCCCGCCCCAGCAGCCGCTGCGCCAGCGCCCAGCATCCCCAGGCCCACAACACGCCGACCATCCAGCCGGCGAGCACATCGGTGGGCCAGTGCACCCCGAGGTACACGCGACTCATGCCCACCAGCACGGTCAACGAGGCGGCCACGACCAGGAAATAGCGCCGCAACGCAGGCTGCGGGAACTGCCGTCCCAGCAGCGCGCCCAGCGTCAGGTAGATGGTCGCCGACAGCATCGCATGCCCGCTGGGAAAACTCGGCGTCGAGACTTCCACCAGGTGATCCACCACATCCGGCCGCGGCCGGTCGATGACCAGCTTGGTGACATGGCTGAGCAGCGCCGCGCCGATCGCACTGCCGGCCAGCAGCGCGGCCGTGGCACGCTTGCGCACCAGCAGCAGGTAGATCGTCACGATCAGCACCAGCAGCGTCAGCACCGTGTGCCCGCCGAGGCTGGTCATGTCGATCGCGAATTTCTCGAACCAGTCAGG
>CAYNEX010000272.1:0-1727 GCA_964396335.1 uncultured Steroidobacteraceae bacterium
TCGAGCGCAGCGTCAAGGCCTTCCGCCTGAACCGCTTCCTGCACGAGCTGATCAACCCGGCGTTCCGCAAGCAGTTCCTGGCTGATCCGGAGCCGCTGTTCGCTGAGCACAAGCTCACCGAAGAGGAAAAGGACCTCGTCCGCCGCCGTGACTGGCGCGGCCTGATCCACTACGGCGTGATCTTCTTCCTGCTGGAGAAGCTCGGCGCCGTGGTCGGCACCACCAACCTGCACATCTACGCGGCCATGCGCGGCCAGTCACTGGAGGATTTCCAGAAGACGCGCAACGCGCAGGTGCTGTACTCGGTCGCCGGCGACGACGACAGCAAGAAGTCCTGGGACAAGCCGAAGGCCACCGCCTGAAGCAGGCCGGGCGCGCCTCCGGGCGCGCCCTGCTGGACGCCCGCAGCGTCCAAGGATGTTGCGCCGCTGCGTCCTTATTAGATCCCGTTATGGAAATAAGCACTCTCAGGCTTTTTCCGGCATAGAAAACCCCTTAGCCTTGCCATCCCTTTTCCCCGGAGCCTGGAAGTCCGATGGCAGCAGTTGCGAGTGAGCGAGTCCTGGATGTGCGTCACTGGAACGAGTCGCTGTTTTCGTTCCGCACCACGCGCGACCCGGGCTTCCGCTTCGAGAGCGGCCACTTCGTGATGCTGGGCCTGCCGGTGGATGGCCGGCCGCTGCTGCGTGCCTATTCGATCGCGAGCCCCCACTGGGAAGAGCACCTGGAGTTCTTCTCCATCAAGGTGCCGAACGGCCCGCTGACCTCGCGCCTGCAGCACCTGAAGGAAGGTGATGAGGTGCTGGTGAGCCGCAAGCCCACCGGCACGCTGGTGCTGCACGACCTGAAGCCCGGCCGTCACCTGTACCTGCTCGGCACCGGCACCGGCCTCGCGCCGTTCCTGTCGATCATCCAGGATCCGGAAGTGTACGAGCGCTTCGAGAAGGTCATCGTCGCCCACGGCGTGCGCCAGAAGAGCGACCTGGCCTATGAGCAGTTCATCAGCGAGGAGCTGCCGAACCACGAGTTCCTCGGCGAGCTGGTGCGCGACAAGTTGATCTACCACCCGACGGTGACGCGCGAGGCGTTCCGCATCCAGGGACGCCTCACCGACCAGATCGCCGATGGTTCGCTGGCGACGCACTGCGGCCTGCCGCCGTTGAACCCGGCCGACGACCGCTTCATGCTCTGCGGTTCACCGGGCATGCTCGAGGACACCCGCCGCCTGCTGGATGAACGCGGGTTCCACATCTCGCCGCGCATCGGCGAGCCGGGCGACTACGTGATCGAGCGGGCCTTCGTCGAAAAATAAGGCGTCACTGCCGCAGCCTCACAAGGGGGGATGATGTCGGGTAACTCGCCGCGTCGCGTGCTGTTCGCGAGCCTGATCGGCACCACGATCGAGTTCTTCGACTTCTACATCTACGCCACGGCCGCGGTGCTGGTGTTCCCGCAGCTGTTCTTCCCCGATTCGGATCCCGGCGCCGCGACGCTGCAGTCGCTGGCCACCTTCGCGCTGGCATTCTTCGCGCGTCCCGTCGGTTCGGCCGTGTTCGGCCACTACGGCGATCGCATCGGCCGCAAGGCGACGCTGGTGGCGGCGTTGTTGACCATGGGCGTGTCGACGGTGGTGATCGGCCTGCTGCCCACCTACCAGATGGCGGGCATCCTGGCGCCGGCGCTGCTGGCGCTGTGCCGCTTCGGCCAGGGTTTCGGCCTCGGCGGCG
>CAYNEX010000273.1:0-1679 GCA_964396335.1 uncultured Steroidobacteraceae bacterium
GTCAGCCGCTCGTCATAGGTCCTGCCTTCTTCCAGCGCGCGCTCCATCGCGCCCACCAGCTGCCGCTCACCCGCCGCGGCGGCCAGCGCCCTGGCGGTGCCCCAGGAGGCGATGCAGTAGTGCCCGGTCTTCTGCAGACCGGCGATCAGTACCGTATCCAGCGCCGGTCCCGTTTCGATTTCCTGTGCATGTTCACGCAGGTCGCTGACGAGGCCCTCGGCGGCGATGTTCTTCTTCCGGCCGGGCGCGGCACCGAGGCGCTGCAGCGCGTCCCGCACATCCATGCTGATGTGCTCGCCCTCGGTGAGGCGTTCCTGCAGCGCGGTGCGCAGCGAGTCGGCATCGGCCGCCTTCGCCAGGCGCGGGATCACGCGTGCCAGCTGGGTCTCGGCGTTGTGGATCTCGCGCAGTTCGAGGACCAGCAGGTCCTGCAGGCTTGAGCCTTCCTGCCGCGCGGGGCGGGAGGTTGATTTGGCGCGACTCGCGCTAGTCCGGCGCGATGCGGTGCGTTTCGTCGCGGTCGAAGCAGCGGACCCTGAAGCGCTTTTCTTCTTCCGCGCCACGGACCTGGCCTTTTGCGATGATTTTGCGCGGGACGTGGCGGCGCCGCGGGCGGACTTGCCGCGTGACGGCTTCCGGGAAGCGCTTGGGGACCTGCTCTTCTTCGCTGCCATCGCGTCTCTCCTGCCAGTCGGGTCCTCCGATGCTGGCTGCACCGGCGTTGCACGGCCCATCGCCGCATCCCGCACATCGGTGTAGGTCCCTGCCGATGAGGGCCGCCGCGCGCAGCGGGAAGGCGCGGTGACGCCCACCGACAGCGGCGCAGTCCCTCTGCCTACAGCACGCGCGGACGCGCGGCGGGACATTGCAGTGCCGCCAGAGCAGGAGAGCCCCCATGAGTGCAATGCCCGACTTCCCCAAGCCGCCCTTTCCGCCACAGGCGCAGACCCTGCCCGGCAGCAGCGCCCGCATGGATCCCGAGCCCGACTATGGCGAGCACTCGTACAAGGGCTCCGGCCGGCTGAAGGACAAGGTCGCCCTGATCACCGGCGCCGATTCCGGCATCGGCCGCGCCGTCGCGCTGGCCTATGCGCGCGAGGGTGCCGATGTGCTGGTCGCGTACCTTTCCGAGGACGAGGACGCGCGCGAGACCGAGCGCCTGGTGAAGGCCGCCGGCCGGCGCTGCGTGCTGTTCGCCGGAGACATCGCCGACCCGGCCGTGTGCCGAAAGCTGATCGACACCGCGGTGCGCGAGTTCGGACGCATCGACATCCTGGTCAACAACGCCGCCCACCAGATGACCTTCGACGAGATCGAGGAGATCTCGGATGAGGAATGGGATCGGACCTTCGATGTGAACATCGCGGCGATGTTCCGCCTGACGCGCGATGCAGTGAAACACATGCAGCCGGGCAGCGCGATCATCAACACCGCCTCGGTGAATGCGGACAACCCGAGCCCGCAGCTGCTGGCCTATGCCACCACCAAGGGGGCAATCCAGAACTTCACCGGCGGGTTGTCACAGCTGCTGGCGGACAAGGGCATCCGCGCGAATTGCGTGGCGCCGGGGCCGGTCTGGACGCCGTTGATTCCCGCGTCGATGCCGAGCGAGAAGGTGCAGCATTTCGGCGAGCAGTATCCGATGAAGCGGCCGGCGCAGCCGGTGGAGTGCGCGCCGG
>CAYNEX010000274.1:0-1673 GCA_964396335.1 uncultured Steroidobacteraceae bacterium
GGTGGGATTGGCGGTGGTGCTGACGCTGGCCCTCACGCTGTTCGCCTCGCGCGCGATGGGCTTCACACTGAACCGCGTGTCGCTGTTCGCGCTGATCTTCTCCATCGGCATCCTCGTCGATGACGCCATCGTCGTGGTGGAGAACATCCACCGGCACATGCAGCGGGGCGGGCGCACGCTGCTGCAGGCGATTCCCGGCGCGGTCGATGAGGTCGGCGGCCCGACCATCCTCGCCACCTTCACCGTGATCGCCGCGCTGCTGCCGATGGCCTTCGTGTCCGGACTGATGGGTCCGTACATGCGACCCATCCCGATCAACGCTTCCGCCGGCATGCTGCTGTCGCTGGCGGTGGCGCTGATCGTGACCCCGTGGCTGGCGGCACGGCTGCTGTCGCGGCATGTCGGCCCGCAGGCCCATGCCGCAGGCACGGGCGTGCAGGGCGATGCGCCCCCGGCGTTCCTGCACCGCTTCTTCACGCGCCTGATGAGTCCCTTCCTGGCTGGTGAGCGCGCCCCGCGGCGGCGGCGCCTGCTGTACGCCGGCATGCTGGCGCTGGTGCTGCTGTCGGCGAGCCTTGCAGTGCTGCGCATCGTGGTGCTGAAGATGCTGCCCTTCGACAACAAGAGCGAACTGCAGGTGGTGGTCGACCTGCCCGAAGGCACGCCGCTCGAGACCACCAACGCGCTGCTGGCGGACATCGCCGTCGAAGTGGCGAAGCTGCCGGAGGTGGTGAGCTACCAGGGATACGCCGGCACCTCCGCGCCGGTGAACTTCAACGGACTGGTGCGCCAGTATTTCCTGCGCAGCGGCAGCGCCGTGGGCGACCTGCAGGTGAACCTGGTCGACAAGCACCATCGCGATCGCCAGAGCCATGACATCGCGCGGGTCCTGCGCGACACGTTGGGGCCGCTCGCGCTGCGCTACGACGCGTCGGTGAAGGTGGTCGAGGTTCCCCCGGGGCCGCCGGTGCTCGCGCCGGTGGTGGCCGAGGTCTATGGTCCGGATTACGACCGGGCGCGCCAGATCGCCCTCAAGCTGGAAGCGGTGTTCCACGAGACGCCCGGTCTCGTCGACATCGACACTTCCGTGGAAGCCGGCGGTCCGCGCGAGCGGCTGGTGGTCGATCGCGTGCGCGCGGCCAGGCTCGGCGTGGCGATCCCCGACATCGTCGCGGCGCTCGCGGTGGCCACCACCGGTGTCGACGCCACGTGGATCCAGGATGGCCGGTCCCGCTACCCGCACCCGGTGCGGCTGCGCATCGGCGCCGGTGAGCAGGCCAGTCTGGCGGCCCTTCTGGCGCTGCGCGTGCGCGCCGCCGGCGGCGCACTGGTGCCGCTCTCGGAGGTGCTGCAGGTGGAGCGTGGCAGCTGGGACGGCGCCATCCACCACAAGGATCTGCTGCCGGTGGTCTATGTCACCGGGGATGAGGCCGGCGATTTCGACAGTCCGCTGTACGGCATGTTCAGCATCGTGCGGCGCCTGGCGCGCGAAGGGGTGGACGGGCAGCGCCTGGCGCAACACTTCATCAGCCAGCCGGTGGATACGGCCGGTCATGCGGTGAAGTGGGATGGAGAATGGCAGATCACCTACGAGACCTTCCGCGACATGGGCATCGCCTATGCGGCCGGCATCCTGCTGATCTACTTCCTCGTGGTCGCGCAGTTCAGGAGCT
>CAYNEX010000275.1:0-552 GCA_964396335.1 uncultured Steroidobacteraceae bacterium
ATGGGCTACCTGGACGCACAGCTGAAGCTCCAGGTGCACTTCCTGATGCTGATCCTGACGGCCACGGTGATTGCCACCGGCGTGGCGCTGTTCATCTATGACTTCTTCCGGCATCGGCCACAGTTCGACGTCATTACCGACGACGCGCTGCCGGAGCCACCCGGCGACAACGTGCCCATCAACCGGGACCGCTGATCGGTGGACGGGCGAACCCGGCCCGTCGCGGCCGCACCGTATTACCTGCCGACCGGCAACGAGGTCGCGGTCGTCGAGCAGTGCCACGCCCGCGGCCTGGCGGTGATGCTCAAGGGGCCGACCGGTTGCGGCAAGACGCGTTTTGTCGAGCACATGGCGTGGCGGCTGGGTCGGCCGCTGCTGACCGTGTCCTGCCACGATGACCTGACCGCCAGCGATCTGGTCGGCCGCTTCCTGATCCGCCATGACGAGACGGTGTGGCAGGACGGACCGCTGACCCGCGCCGTCCGCGAAGGCGCGATCTGCTATCTCGACGAGGTGGTCGAGGCCCGGCAGTACACCATCGTCGTCCTGCAT
>CAYNEX010000275.1:562-1647 GCA_964396335.1 uncultured Steroidobacteraceae bacterium
CTGCCCATCGACCGCACCGCCGAAACCGTGGAAGCAGCGCCGGGCTTCATGCTGGTCATTTCCTACAACCCCGGTTACCAGCGCATGCTCAAGGATCTCAAGCCGAGCACGCGGCAGCGTTTCGTGGCGATCGAGCTGGACTTTCCCGATGCACCGGCCGAAGCAGCCATTGTCGCCAGCGAAAGCGGTGTCGATGCCGGCACGGCCGCCGCACTGGTGGAACTGGCCGGACGCGTGCGCGGCCTGCGCGACCGCGGCCTGGCGGAAGTGCCCAGCACCCGGCTGCTGGTGGCGGCGGCACGGCTGGTTGCCAGCGGCATCAGCCTGCGCGAAGCCTGCAACGTGGCGGTGATCGCACCGCTTAGCGACGACCCGACACTGCTGGCGGCGATGCGCGAGCTGGTCGACGCGATGTTTCCCTAGGAACCTGCGCGGTGGAAACGTTCGAGGCGAAAAGTTGCCGGTGCGAGGACAGATTTTCGGGGATTCGACGTGGTGTCGACTACGCCTTCGCGCTCGTCCGGTCCGCGCGCCGCGCCCCGACAGCGTCTCGTCGGTGTCGCGACGAACGTTCATGATTGGTGCGGGCTAGCTGGTCATGGCCGAGGCCGAGGACGTTGTCGTTGATGCCGCCCGGCATGCGACGGTCTTCATCCGCGATACCTGGCGACGGCATTACGCGCGCGAACCGGATGCACCGGTGCCGCTGGCATCGCTGGCGCGGCGGCTGGATCTGCTGCTGGCGGCGGCGTTCGGCAGCAGCCTGGCGATCCGCACCGCGCTGCCGCCGGCACGGCCGACGATGCTGCACCGGCTGTTCCATCGCCGTGCCCATCCGCGGCACCGGCAGCCGGTGCCGGCGACCAACGGCGAGGCGATCTGGCTGCCGGCCGACCTGGGCACCAGCGATGCCGGCGAAGCCGCGCAGCTGTACCGCGCTATGGCGATGCAGCAGGCATGCCGGGCGCGGCATGGCCAGGTGCCGCTGATCGCCGCGCAAAGCAGCGCCTTGCTGCGCGATGTGGCGTTGTTGCTGGAAGCGCGTCGCGCCGAAGCCGAAGTCGCCCGCGACTTCCCCGGCTTGT
>CAYNEX010000276.1:0-1624 GCA_964396335.1 uncultured Steroidobacteraceae bacterium
CAGCAGCTCGCCGGACACATAGCCGGTGCCGCCGAGCACGATGGTGGGGATGCGTCGCGTCGCGTTCATGGCGTTCTCAGTTGTTGGCCGGCGCCGGGAACTTCGACGACAGGCCGAGGAATTCGATCAGGTGGTCGCCCAGCACGGCGCCATTGGTCATGGCGTTGTAGGCCTTGACCTGCAGCTGCTCCTGGATGATGTCCACGCCGACGCTGTTGTCGGTGGCCGGGCCGGTGACCACGGCCGGCTCGATGCCGAAACGCTCGCGCAGCAGCTTCACGCCGCCCCACGCCGCCACCGGATCGTTCGCCGACAGCACCACGCTGGTCAGCGCGGTGCGGATGTCGTCGCACTCGAGGATGGCATCGACGCCATAGGTGCCGATCAGGCCATCGCCCAGCTCGAACACGATCACGTCCGGCTTCTTGGCCGCGAGCTCGGTGAGCATGGTGCGGGTCAGCGCCGGGCCGGTCTTGCCGGTGGTGGTGACCACGCCCAGGTCGGTGAAGATCATGCCGTTGCGCGCGCCGGCATCCTGCATCGCGAGGATGTCACGCCGCAGCGAAACGCCGGTGGCCTTGAACACGTCGACGGTCAGGCCGCGATGACGCATGCGCGACACGATCGAGCAGGCCGCGGCGGTCTTGCCGGCTTCCATGCAGGTGCCGGCCAGCGCCACCACCGGCACGCCGCGGGCGTCGAGCTTGGCATCCTGTTCCAGCTTGCGCGAGCCGACGCGCGCCGGCACGCCGACGCGTTCGCCCAGGAACGGGAACTGCAGCACCACGCCCAGCACGCGGCAGTCGAAGGGCTGGCCGCGATCCGGGTTCACCGAGGTGCACTTGCCCAGCACACCACCGATGTTCAGCATCTGGATGATGTCGCCGACCTTCACCGACGAGGGCACGTTGCCGGAATAACCGAACAGCGCGCGCCGCGGGCCGAGCGCGCCCACCACGATGTCACCCTTGGCGACCTTGGCCATGCGGCCGCTGGTCAGCTCCAGCGTGTTGTAGGTGGACTTGTTGGTCAGCACCTCGACCGCCAGCACCACGCCTTCCTCCGCCGGGATCTCGTCGGAGATGCGCAGTTCGTGCTTGAGGTTCAGTGCCTGCGTGACCGAACCGATCTTGTCGACGACTACCGAACGCATCATTTCAGCCTTTCCCCTGCTGCTGCTTCGCCTGTTGCCCGGCGCGGGTGTGGAACACGCCCGTGAGGGCGACGATCTTCGAGAAGCCCAGTGCATCCTGCGGCGACCACTCGCCCACGGCCTCGCCGTAGACGCCCTTGGACGCCTTCATCAGCGAGTACGGCGAGTCGACCCCCTCGATGAACAACGAACCCGGGCGCAGCAGCACGTACACCTCGCCCGTGACGCGCTCCTGCGAGGAGAGCAGCAGGGCTTCGATGTCGCGGCACACCGGGTCGAGCAGCTGGCCTTCGTGCACCAGGTCGCCATAGGGCGCGGCCACCATGTCCTTGATGCGCTGCTGGCGCGGCGTCAGCACCAGCTTTTCCAGCTCGCGGTGCGCGGTCAGCAGGATCTCGGCGGCGGGCGCCTCGAAGGCGACGCGGCCCTTGGTGCCGATGATGGTGTCACCCAGGTGGATGCCGCGGCCGA
>CAYNEX010000277.1:0-1615 GCA_964396335.1 uncultured Steroidobacteraceae bacterium
TGCAGCAGGATGCCCTTGATGACGCCCTGCCGCTGCGCCACGCGCGCCATGTCCACCAGGCGCTGCCAGGGGTTGCCGCCGTACTCGGCGATGATGCGCGTCATCCACGGCTGCGCGGTGGCGGCATAGGCCTGCCAGCCATCGCGGTCGAACATCTCGATCCTGCAGCCGGCCACCGACACGTTCAGCACGCCGACGCGCACGCGCTGCGGCAGGCGCTCCACCAGTGTGCGGCCGAAATAGTCGGCCGGGCACAGGCCGGTGGAGCTGCGGCACAACGGCGGCACGGCCGGATACCACTCGCCCTGCTTGCGGCCGAGCTCGGGAAAGTCGACGGCTGCCAGCATCTGAAAGCGCGGATCCACGCCATTGCGATCCCCGGCCTCGATGCCCGGAAAGCCTTCCATGTTGGACTGGCCGAAGCACAGATAGATGTGGAAATCAGGGTCTGGCGAGGCTGTCGGCGTGGCGGCGAATGCGCGCGTGGCGGACAGGCTGAACGCGGCGGCCCCGGTAGCACCGGCAACCAGCAGATCACGGCGACGGATGGATCGGGACATGCGACTGACCTCTTCTTCCGGTGCTGCGGATCATGCACGCATTCAGGTAGCCTTGGCCAAGAAAAGGGGGAATGTCATGGAACAGACCACGCTGGCCACTCTTGCAGGGGCAGCTCCCGGGATCAGGCTTTTCGCGTTCGCCATCGCGCTGTGCCTCGCCAGCATGGCCGGTCACGCGCTCGACTATTCCGGCAGGCAGGGCAATGCGGCCACCTTCGAATCGCTGGCCGAGGCGCGCATCAACGGGCCGATCGCGGTGGCGAAGCTGGAGGGCAACGCCGGCCGGACCTTCGTCTCCCATCCGGTGCTGGACGGCTACCCGGACGGCACCACCTGGATCTACCGCTCTGCCAACCTGTACGGCGGCCGCGCGGCGGCGCGGCTCAACACCGACATCCTGGTGTTCACCGAGCAGCGCTTTGCCGGCAAGGACGCGGCCCTGCAGTACCTGAAGGACCTGGGACTGATCCGCATCATCGACGAGGCCATCGGCAGCGTGATCCTGGTGACGCCGGCGGATGGCAGGGCCTTCGGTGCCGGTGACCAGAAGTACTACTACGCGCTGCAGACCGCGATGCTGGCGCAGAAGGCGGGCGCAGGCGGCCGGGACGGGCCCGGTTATTCCGATGCCGAGTATTTCGGCGGCTTCGGCTACACCTACGTGATCGGCATCGACGGCGGCGCCACCTATCTCAACGACTATGTGGCGGGTACGCTGGACTACGTCAGCCGCATCGCCGGGCTGCTTCTGGTCAACGGCAGGATGCAGGATGTACGGCAGGTGGCCGGCATCGTGCCGGTGTATCTGGTCAATGCGTCCGATCGCGTGGTGGAGAAATACCGCAAGGTCAACGGCGCGGATGCGTACTCGCGCCGGGGTGAGGTGGAGACCTGGTTCAACCAGCATCTGCCGCTGCGCCGGGTGGCAGTGTCACGGGTCGCGAACCCCGACCTGCCGGCCATCATCCACGACGCCTACTACAACCTGTTCAGCCACGCGATGCGCGTGCCCGTGGGGCGCCCCGGCCTGCACAGTGCCTCCACGCCCTACCAGG
>CAYNEX010000278.1:0-1562 GCA_964396335.1 uncultured Steroidobacteraceae bacterium
GCTGACGCTGCCGAAGCCGCGGTGGAGCAGTTCGGTGATGTCCAGCGGCTGCAGCGCGTCGACGGTCTCAGTGGTCGCGGTCTGCACCCGCGCCGGCACGCGGTCGCGGGCGATGGTTTCACCGAACGGAGCGGTGACCACCACTTCCTCGAGGATCTCGGTCCCGGTGCCGGTATCGGCAGCCCAGGCGACCCCGAGGCAAGGCAGCAGCAGCGCCGCGCGGACCGCGGCACGAATGGTCGAATGCATGAATGGGCCCCCAGATCGGCCAGTTACAGGAAAGGGCGCATTCTGGCGATGCGCCATGCCTGCATCCACCCATCCACTTCCCGCTGGCGGCCGGGAATGCTTCCCGCACGGATTCTTCGCTTTCCGTCCTTCGCCCCTATCATCCGCACGCATGAACATGCCCTCCCTGAAAAGCCTCCGGCACGACTCGCTGTGGCGGGACCTTGCGATCGCATTGGGTGCCGCGTTGCTGGCGGCCTTCCTTGCAGCGCAGGTGGAGTTGCAGGAGCGGCTGTACGAGACCACCCGCGACTTCGAGCATTTCCAGCTGGATGAATGGCCCAGTGGCCTGCTGGTGTTCGCGCTGTGCATGGTGGTGCTGTACGCGCGGCGGCATGCGCAGCTGCGCCGCGTGCTGGGCGAGAACCGCTACCTGCTGCGCCGCCTGATCGATGTGCAGGAGGAGGAACGCCGCCGGCTGGCGCGCGAGCTGCACGATGAACTGGGGCAGATGCTCAATGCCATCAAGCTCGATGCGATGGCGTTGCCGGAGTCTGCCGCGGCCCGGCGCATCGCCGGCAATGCCGACCGCGTCTATGCCGCGGCCGGTGACCTGGTGCGTCGCCTGCGTCCCACCGCGCTGGATGAGCTGGGCCTGCGTGCCGCGCTGGAGGCCTGCGTGGACCGCTGGCAGCTCTCGCATCCGCAACTCTCGGTGCAGCTGTCGATGAGCGGCGACCTGGATGCGCTCGGTGAGGCACGCAGCCTGGCGCTGTACCGCATCGTGCAGGAGGGCCTGACCAATTGCGTGCGGCATGCGCAGGCCACGCATTTCTACATCGACCTGACGCGGGCCGCGGAGCCGGGCGGCGGCGTGCTGCTGGAGATGCGCGATGACGGCAGGGGTTTCGCGCCGGATGCGCAGCCGCGCCGTGGCGGCGGCCTGACCGGCATGCGCGAGCGCGTGGCGCTGCTCGGCGGCGAGTTCGAGTTGTTGTCCGCGCCCGGGCGCGGTGTCACGATCCGCGTCGAGATTCCCGCCGATCCGGAGGAAGCATGAGTTCCGAGCCCGCCGTCACCGTGCTGCTCGTCGATGACCACGCGGTGGTGCGCGAGGGATATCGGCGGCTGCTTGAAAACAGCCCGAGCATCCGCGTCGTGGGTGAAGCGGCCGATGCGCAGACGGCCTATCTGGCCTGGCAGGAGCACCGTCCGCAGGTGACGGTGATGGATATCTCGCTGCCCGGCGCCAGCGGCATCGAGGCGCTGCGCCGCATCCGCAGCCGCGATGCGGATGCACGGGTGCTGATGTTCAGCATGTACGAGGATCCGGT
>CAYNEX010000279.1:0-1500 GCA_964396335.1 uncultured Steroidobacteraceae bacterium
GAGTGCTGGCGGGCATGTGGTACATCTCCGAATGGATGCCGGCCTCGCGGCAGGCCGTCACCTTGTTGCGGACGTAGACCTGCGAGGCGGGGTTGTCGCCGACGAGGATCACCGCGATGCCTGGCTGGACGCCGTGGACGGCCTTCAGCCGTTCCACGCGCGCTGCATATTCGGCACGGAGTTTCCGTGCCACGGCCTTGCCGTCAATGATCCTCGCGGTCATTCAACCTCGCTGCATCAGTACCGGTAATGGTCCGTCTTGTAGGGGCCCTCGGTGGAGACACCGATGTACCGGGCCTGCTGGTCCGTCAGCTTCGTCAGTTTCACGTTCAGCGTCGCCAGCTGCAGGCGCGCCACCTTTTCGTCCAGCTGCTTGGGCAGCACGTACACGCCCACCGGGTACTTGCCCGGGTTGGCGTACAGCTCGATCTGCGCCAGCGTCTGGTTGGCGAAGGAGCTGCTCATCACGTAGGAGGGATGGCCGGTGGCACAGCCCAGGTTCACCAGGCGGCCCTCGGCCAGCAGGATGATGCGCTTGCCGTCCGGGAAGATCACATGATCGACCTGCGGCTTGATGTTCTCCCACTGGTACTGCTTCAGCGAGGCCACGTCGATCTCGTTGTCGAAATGGCCGATGTTGCACACGATGGCGTTGTTCTTCATCGCCTTCATGTGCTCGTGGGTGATCACGCCGACGTTGCCGGTGGTGGTGACGAAGATGTCGCCCAGCGCGGCGGCCTCTTCCATGGTGACCACGCGGTAGCCTTCCATCGCCGCCTGCAGCGCGCAGATCGGGTCGATCTCGGTCACCCACACCTGCGCCGACAGCGAGCGCAGCGCCTGCGCCGAGCCCTTGCCCACGTCGCCGTAGCCGCAGACCACGGCGATCTTGCCGGCCACCATCACGTCGGTGGCGCGCTTGATGCCGTCCAGCAGCGACTCGCGGCAGCCGTAGAGGTTGTCGAACTTGCTCTTGGTGACCGAGTCATTGACGTTGATCGCCGGGAAGGCCAGGCGCCCTTCCTTGTGCATCTGGTAGAGGCGATGCACGCCGGTGGTGGTCTCCTCGCTGACGCCGCGGATGTGCTGGATGCGGGTGGAGTACCACTTCGGGTCGACCTTCAGCTTGGCCTTGATGGAGTTGAACAGCGCGGTTTCTTCCTCGCTGGTCGGGTTGGCCAGCACCGACTGGTCGGTCTCGGCCTTGGTGCCCAGGTGCAGCAGCAGCGTGGCATCGCCGCCGTCGTCCAGGATCATGTTCGAGTAGCCGCCGTCCGGCCATTCGAAGATGCGGTGCGTGAAGTCCCAGTAATCGTCCAGCGACTCGCCCTTGAAGGCAAACACCGGTGTGCCGCGGGCCGCGATGGCCGCCGCCGCGTGGTCCTGGGTGGAGAACACATTGCACGAGGCCCAGCGGACCTGCGCGCCCAGCGCCTGCAGTGTCTCGATCAGCACCGCGGTCTGGATGGTCATGTGCAGCGAGCCGGTGATGCGCGCGCC